>CAYZBA010000133.1:1901-4652 GCA_964476555.1 uncultured Flavobacterium sp. | reverse complement strand
TGGAAAACAAATGGTTAGGAAGCAAAACCAAACAAGGTTTCTACAAAAAAGTTGACAAAGACATCCTGTCTTTAGACCTAAACACATTAGAATATAGACCACAACAAAAAGCGTCATTCGCAACGCTTGAACTTACTAAAACTATCGAGAAACCTATTGATCGTTTCAAAGTTTTAGTAAAAGGAACCGACAAAGCCGGTGAATTCTACCGCAAAAACTTCACAGCGATGTTCGCTTATGTATCCAACCGTGTTCCTGAAATCACAGACGAATTCTATAAAATTGACGATGCTATGAAAGCCGGATTCGGATGGGAAAACGGTCCGTTCGAAATTTGGGATGCGATTGGAGTAGAGAAAGCTCTAGAGCTCATGGAAGCAGAAAACCTTAAACCAGCTGCTTGGGTTACAGAAATGCTTGCTGCCGGAATCACAAGTTTCTATACTGTAAAAGACGGAGCGACATATTACTATGATATCCCGTCGAAATCATACCAAAAAGTTCCGGGGCAAGATGCTTTTATCATCTTGAACAACATCAGAGCAAACAAAACCATTTGGGAGAATAAAGAAGCTGAAATACAAGACCTTGGTGATGGTATACTAAACCTTGAGTTCAAATCAAAGATGAACTCTATCGGTAGCGGAGTACTACAAGGCATCAACAAAGCTATCGACTTAGCCGAGAAAGAATATAAAGGTCTTGTTATCGGGAACCAATCGGCTAACTTCTCGGTTGGGGCTAACTTGGCAATGATCTTTATGTATGCAGTGGAGCAAGAATACGATGAGCTAAACATGGCTATCAAAATGTTCCAAAATACGATGATGAGAATTCGTTACTCAGGAATTCCTGTTGTAGCTGCTCCTCACGGAATGACCCTTGGTGGTGGTTGCGAAATCTGTCTTCACGCAGATAAAGTTGTAGCTGCTGCTGAAACATATATCGGATTAGTAGAATTTGGTGTTGGTGTTATCCCAGGTGGTGGTGGTTCCAAAGAAATGACTGTTCGTGCCTCAGACCTATATCGCAAAAATGATGTGGAACTGAATGTTCTACAAGAGCACTTCTTGACTATCGGTATGGCAAAAGTGGCAACTTCGGCTTATGAGGCATACGACACAAACATCCTTCAAAAAGGAAAAGACGTAGTGGTAGTTAACAAAGACCGTCAGATTGCAGAAGCCAAGAAGCACGCTTTGTTGTTAGCCGATGCAGGATATACACAACCTATCCCACGTAACGACATCAAAGTTCTTGGTAAACAAGCTTTGGGTATGTTCCTTGTAGGTACAGATCAAATGAAAGCCGGAAAATACATCTCTGAACACGATCAGAAAATTGCTAACAAACTAGCTTATGTAATGGCCGGAGGAGATTTATCGGAAGCTACTTTAGTATCAGAACAATATTTGTTGGATTTAGAAAGAGAAGCTTTCTTATCACTTTGCGGAGAAAAGAAAACCCTCGAAAGAATCCAATATATGTTAACTAAAGGAAAACCGCTTCGCAACTAATTATTTTAAATGTTGAATTTTAAATAATTCATCCATTCAAAATTTATAATTCAAAATTCAAAATAGACATGAAAACAGCATATATAGTAAAAGCATACCGAACAGCCGTAGGTAAGGCACCCAAAGGGGTTTTCAGGTTCAAAAGACCTGATGAATTGGCTGCGGAAACCATTCAGTACATGATGAATGAGCTTCCTGATTTTGACAAAACCAGAATTGATGACGTAATGGTGGGTAACGCCATGCCTGAGGCCGAACAAGGCTTAAACGTAGGGCGTTTAATCTCGCTTATGGGTTTAAAAGTAACTGACGTTCCCGGAGTTACCGTAAATCGTTACTGTGCTTCCGGATTAGAAACTATTGCTATGGCAACAGCTAAAATCCAAAGCGGAATGGCACATTGCATCATTGCCGGTGGGGCAGAGAGTATGAGTTACATCCCGATGGGAGGCTACAAGCCAACTCCAAATTATGAAGTCGCTAAACAAGGCCACGAAGATTACTATTGGGGTATGGGGCTTACTGCAGAAGCAGTAGCTGAAAAATACAACGTTTCTCGCGAAGACCAAGATGAGTTCGCTTATAATTCGCACATGAAAGCTTTAAAAGCGCAGGCGGAAGGAAAATTTGACAACCAAATCGTTCCGATTACTGTAGAGCACACGTTCATCAACGAAAAAGGCAAAAAAGAAACTAAGACCTACACCGTAACCAAAGACGAAGGTCCTAGAGCCGATACAAATTTGGAGGCTTTAGCAAAATTAAAACCTGTATTTGCTAATGGTGGTAGTGTAACAGCCGGAAACTCTTCGCAAATGAGTGACGGAGCCGCCTTTGTAATGGTGATGAGTGAAGAAATGGTAAAGGAATTAAACCTTGAGCCTATCGCCAGATTAGTTAGCTATGCCGCTGCCGGAGTAGAACCAAGAATTATGGGAATTGGTCCTGTAAAAGCAATTCCGAAAGCTATTGAACAAGCAGGATTAAAACTAAATGACATTGAACTGTTTGAATTAAACGAAGCTTTTGCTTCACAATCTTTAGCAGTTATCAGAGAGTTAGGCTTAAATCCTGATATCGTAAACGTAAATGGAGGGGCAATTGCTCTAGGTCACCCACTGGGTTGTACGGGAGCAAAACTATCAGTTCAACTTTTTGACGAGATGAAAAGACGAGGCAATAAATACGGTATCGTAACTATGTGTGTCGGAACCGGACAAGGTGCTGCGGGAGT
>CAYZBA010000133.1:0-1801 GCA_964476555.1 uncultured Flavobacterium sp. | reverse complement strand
CTATGGAAAATATAACAAGAGGAGGACAATTCCTTGTAAAAGAAACAAAATGCGAGAACATCTTCACTCCGGAAGATTTCTCAGAAGAGCAAATTATGATGCGTGACTCTGTAAAAGAGTTTGTTGATCGTGAAATTTGGCCAAACAAAGAACGTTTCGAGAAAAAAGACTACGCTTTTACGGAAGAATGTATGCGTAAGGCCGGAGAACTTGGATTCTTGGGTGTAGCAGTGCCCGAAGAGTATGGAGGGTTAGGTATGGGCTTTGTATCTACTATGCTTACTTGTGATTACATATCAGGAGCAACAGGTTCGTTTTCAACTGCTTTCGGAGCACACACCGGTATCGGAACTATGCCGATTACCCTCTACGGAACAGAAGAACAAAAAAAGAAATATGTTCCGAAATTGGCCACCGGTGAATGGTTTGGAGCTTACTGTTTGACAGAGCCTGGGGCAGGGTCTGATGCTAACTCAGGAAAAACAAAAGCTGAACTTACTCCGGACGGAAAACACTACAAAATCAACGGGCAAAAAATGTGGATTTCGAATGCCGGCTTCTGTAATTTGATGATTGTTTTTGCTCGTATCGAAGACGATAAAAACATTACCGGATTTATTGTGGAATACGACCCTGCCAATCCAAACGGAATCACTTTGGGCGAAGAAGAGCACAAATTGGGCATCCGTGCGAGTTCAACACGTCAGGTGTTTTTTAACGATACTTTAGTACCGGTTGAAAATATGTTGGCCGGTCGTGGTGAAGGCTTCAAAATTGCGATGAATGCTCTTAACGTAGGTCGTATCAAACTAGCAGCTGCTTGTTTGGACTCTCAAAGAAGAATCATCACCAATGCCGTAAAATACGCCAACGAGAGAATCCAGTTTAAAACTCCGATTGCTAACTTTGGTGCTATTAGATCAAAACTAGCTGAAATGACTACCAACTGTTACGTAGGCGAATCCGCTTCGTATCGTGCTGCCGGAGATATAGAAAGAAGAATTAAAGCTCGTCTAGAGGCTGGAGAATCACACCAAGCTGCAGAACTTAAAGGTGTTGAGGAGTTTGCTATCGAGTGTTCTATCTTGAAAGTAGCTGTGTCTGAAGATGTTCAAAATTGTGCTGACGAAGGTATCCAAATCTTTGGAGGTATGGGATTCTCTGAAGATACCCCTATGGAAGGTGCTTGGAGAGACGCTCGTATTGCTCGTATCTATGAAGGTACTAACGAGATTAACCGTATGTTGACTGTAGGTATGCTTATCAAAAAAGCAATGAAAGGCCACGTAGACTTGTTAGGTCCTGCTATGAAAGTAGCTGAAGAGCTTATGGGGATTCCTGATTTCGAAGTGCCTGACTACACAGAACTATTCGCAGAAGAAAAAGAGCTTATCGCAAAATTGAAAAAAGCAGTGTTGATGGTTGCCGGAAGCGCTGCTCAAAAATACGGTACAGAGCTTGAAAACCATCAACAATTACTGCTATGCGCTGCTGATATGCTTATCGAAATTTATATGGCTGAGTCTGCTATTTTACGTACAGAAAAAATGGCAAAAGCTCATGGCGAAGAAGCTGTAAAAGCACAAATTGCGATGTCACAACTTTATCTTTACCATGCTGTAGATATTATTTACAACAAAGGTAAAGAGGGAATCATCTCATTTGCTGAAGGTGACGAGCAACGCATGATGCTTATGGGGCTTAGAAGATTTACGAAATACGTAAACATGCCAAACGTAATTGCACTTCGCGAAACAATTGCTTCAAAAGTGATTGCTGAGAACAAATATCCTTTCTAAAT
>CAYZBA010000132.1:0-4746 GCA_964476555.1 uncultured Flavobacterium sp. | reverse complement strand
CTATTACTCCGGTATTGCTTCAACTTTGCGGAGCTGGTGACGAAATCGTTTCTAGCCGTACGATTTACGGAGGAACTTATGCTTTCATGAAAAAATTCCTTCCGAAATTTAACATTGCTATCAACTTTGTAGACATTACAAAACTTGACGAAGTCGAAAAAGCTATTACTCCAAAAACAAAAGTTCTTTATTGCGAAACTGTAAGTAACCCACTTTTGGAAGTAGCTGATATCGAAGCTCTATCGAAAATTGCTAAAAAACACAATATTAAATTAGTCGTAGACAACACGTTCTCTCCGCTTTCTGCTTCTCCGGCTCAGCTTGGTGCAGATGTGGTGATTCACAGTCTTACAAAATTCATCAACGGAAGTAGCGATACTGTAGGAGGTGTTATTTGCTCTACAAACGAGTTTATCAATCAGTTGAAAGACGTAAACACAGGAGCTTGTATGCTTTTGGGGGCTACTATGGATAGCCTTAGAGCAGCTAGTATCTTGAAAAACCTTCGTACGCTTCCTATCCGTATCAAACAACACAGCCGCAATGCTCAATATTTGTCAGAAAAATTCGAGCAGGATGGCCTTCGTGTAGTTTATCCGGGATTAAAATCTCATCACTCTCATGAGCTTTATTCAAAAATGCTAAATCACGAATTCGGTTTCGGAGGTATGTTTACACTTGATGCCGGAAATCTAGAAAAAGCTAACAAGTTGATGGAGCTTATGCAAGAGCGTAACCTTGGTTACTTGGCTGTGAGCTTAGGATTTTATAAAACTCTTTTCTCTGCTCCCGGAAGTTCAACTTCATCAGAAATTCCTATGGAAGAACAAAAAGAAATGGGACTCACAGACGGACTTATCCGTTTCTCTATTGGTCTAGACAACGATATCGAGAGAACTTATCAAATGATGAAACAATGTATGGTTGAAGTTGGTGTACTTTAATCTGCATTCCCTTAATAAAAAATCCCTGAACTCCAAAAAGCTCAGGGATTTTTCTTTTAACTTAACCAAACTAACTAAAAATTTCTATTACTCGACCATTATCTGTTTTACTGGAGTAACAGTAACGTTCTTCTTTGGAATTTGAATTACAAGCTCACCGTTTTCGTATTTTGCTTGAATTTCATCCGGATTTACGTTTTCTGGCAATCTGAAAGAACGAGATAATTTATTGTAGTGATACTCTCTTCTTGTAAACTTACCATCTTTGCCTTTTTCTTCGTTCTCTTGTTTTTTCTCAGAGAAAATCTGAAGTACATTGTTATCTACAGAGATTGAAAAATCTTCTTTACTCAATCCGGGTGCAGCCATAAAGACTACATATTTGTCATCATTTTCTTTTACATTTACTGCAGGAAACGAAGTCTTCGGGAATCCTCCGAAAAAATCTCTTCCGAAAAAGTCTTCAAAAAAGCTTGGTAAGTGGCCAAAGTCGTTTTGATTGAATTTTACTAAGTCCATAATTCCTAAGTTTTAAGTTAGACAATACTTTCACTTACTCTTTAGACAAAAAAAATACCAATACCAGAAAACTGCCTTTTTGACTTAATTCTCAGACTTTTTACATTCGTTAAATGTCAAATTGTCGTTATACTAATAATATTTCTTATCAATAAACTTTGAGTTAAGTAATCGGGCTACAGCCATATAATTAATTTTAAAATCAATTGTATCTCCTACGCTATATTTCTTTTGATTATCCTCATCTTTATTGTTACCGATATCTATCACCAACATATCTGATGTGATGCCCACAAAACTCAAACTACTATCAAGAAATTCAATATCATCAGGGTTAACGTCCAACAGGCCAAAATCAACAATAGCTTTATAGGATTTTACTCCTTTATTCTTATTATCGAAATCAGCTGTATGACCAATATTTGCCTCTCCGATTTTCCCTTCAGGGACAAGTTTTTTGTATTCCAACTCAATGATATTGGCTTTGAATTCAAACACTTCGGTTTCTAAAGCTTTAAAGCGTTTGTTATCTAATGGACTCACACCAAAAAAAGCAGCTTCACCAATTCGGAAGTGATTGATATCTTTAGGTACAATCCCTTGTTCTAAAAGCGGTAGCGTAATAGAAGTCCCTCCTGAGATCAAGTTTAGTTCCTTATTAAATTTAGTCGTTATAAGTTCTTTATAAAGTGAAAGTTGTAAGAGTTTATCATACGTTGGCTCGACCCCATACATACAACCCAAATTTGAACCTAAGCCGATCACCTCAATGTTTGACATTTGAAAAACCTTTTCGTAAAAGTTCATAACCGACTCCCGATTCACTCCTTCTCGCAGCTCTCCCAATTCGATCATAATGATAACTTGATGAACTTTTCCTGCCTTTTTAGCTGCTTGATTAAGCGCTTTGATTGTAGAAAATGAACTGTTCAACGAAATATCGGCATACTGAACCACCTCATCTGCATAGATTTTTGAAGGAGGTTTGATATAGATTGTCTTCATTTTCGGATTCACCTCTTTAAGGTTTTTAAGACTCGTAAGTCTTGAATCTCCTACAGAACCAATGTTTTCGATTACCTCATCCGTTAGAATATTTCTCAAAAATTCTTTATCACCCGAGAAAACCTTCGTGACCAAACTCCATTTAATCTTTTTCTCTTTAAAATATTCACTCAAAAAGCGAATGTTATTCTTAATCTTACTTGTATGTATAATTAATTCTGCCATTTCTTACTTTTTAAGTCGCATTTCCAAATAAGGGGTTGTAAACCCAAATTTCTCGTACAATTTTTTAGCCGGATTATTTGCTTCGACATGGAGAGCAATATCTCCTTGTGCTTCGGCTATAACTTTTTCCATAAGTTTCTTGCCTAATCCTTCTCCTCTATAATCTCTGTGAGTAGCTATATACACTAAAATATTCTCAGGAATGTATTCCCTCATTCCGGTACGGTTTACCACCACAACACCTTTTATAATATCATTATCTTGTAGCAAAATTGTAAACCCTCCGGGAGAATTATTTTGCCCTAGTGAATAATCAATAGCTTTTGAAATGGCAGATTTTGAATCACCATATTGCTCTAAATGGGTGTGTAGAAAATCCACGAGTTGTTGTTTTAATTGTGATTGAGGTAAATTTTGAGCATGAAATGTTTGTGTTTGCATCATAGATTTTTTTTGTGAGGCTGCCTGATGATTATAGGGAATCCGAAACAACAAAAAGAAATCATCTCATTGGCAACCAACCGATTAATAATTTAGATTAAAGAAAGGATTTTTTATAAGCCTCAGAATTGGACTAACCTTTAATGTAGATTTCGGATTAAGACTCAGTAGAATACTGAAGAAAACGCAAAATACAGGTCGCTTTCGCTTTATTGATTGCAAAAACCATACCTATAATAGGTTAATTGTCAAATATTTTCGCTTAAACGTAATCATCTGTTCTATAAACAGAATCATCTCCTTCAAGGATTTGAAGGTAGCTTTTATATCGAGACCAGAAAATCTCATCTCGCTCTAATGCTTCTTTGACGGCACAATGTGGCTCGTCTTTGTGAAGACAGTTATTGAATTTGCAGTTGTGTTTTAGAGCGAAGAATTCGGGGAAATAATCGGTTATTTCTTGTGGTTGCATATCTACCATACCGAAACCTCTAATTCCCGGAGTATCGATAATCCTTGCTCCGAAAGACAAATCATACATTTCGGCAAACGTGGTAGTATGCTGCCCTTGTTTGTGAGATTCCGAAATTTTTGAAGTTTTTAGATTTAACACAGGCTCTAAGGCATTGATTAAAGTAGACTTCCCTACCCCGGAATGTCCGGAAAACATACTGGTTTTGTCTTTCATCAATTCTTTGAGTTTATCCAAGCCTTGTTTTTCGGTAGCAGAAATTCGAAGACATTTATAGCCGATTTTGGTATAAACGTGTTGTAAGAAGAGTTGATTGTCGAAATCTTCACCTTCTAGAGTGTCGATTTTGTTGAATAACAATATGGCTTTGATGTTATAGGCTTCAGCTGTAGCCAAGAATCGGTCGATAAAAGAAGTGGTTGTGAGCGGATAATTCATTGTAACCAACAAAAACACTTGGTCGATGTTGGAGGCAATGATATGAATTTGCTTTGATAAGTTTACTGATTTTCGAACGATATAATTCTTACGGTCATGAATGTGATGAATTACTCCGAAAGTTTTGTCTGTTGTGTGGTCTAGCTCAAAGTTAACGATATCACCCACAGCAATAGGGTTGGTACTTTTAATACCTTTCGTACGAAATTTTCCTTTTATACGGCATTCATAAAAGGTGCCGTCTTCGGCTTTCACCAAATACCAGCTTCCTGTAGATTTATAAACCGTTCCTGTCATAATTTCGATACTAATTTATACAAGCAAGAAAACCCATTCGCATTGATAACGAATGGGTTCATATCTTAAAAACACACGCTTATTATGCCTCAAAAGGAATTACAGAAACGTATGATTTATTGTCTTTTTTCTTTCTAAACTCAACAATCCCGTCAACTTTTGCGTGTAATGTGTGGTCTTTACCAACATATACATTCTCTCCGGCATTGTGTTTTGTTCCTCTTTGTCTTACGATGATGTTACCTGCAATTGCAGCTTGACCACCAAAAATCTTAACTCCCAAACGTTTAGAGTGAGATTCTCTACCGTTCTTCGAACTACCGACACCTTTCTTGTGAGCCATTGTCTTTTAGTTTTATATTGTTAAACGAATTATTCTGCTGTTTGGTCTTCTGTCTTTTTAGC
>CAYZBA010000131.1:0-4746 GCA_964476555.1 uncultured Flavobacterium sp. | reverse complement strand
AAGATTTCTCATAAAGAATACGAGAATAAAATCTACGTGGCCGATTTCTTCTTTACCACCTGCCCTACCATTTGCCCGATTATGACAGACAATATGGTTTGGCTTCAAGACCAAATCAAAGATTTTCCTGATGTCATGCTCCTTTCACATTCTGTAACGCCGGATATCGACACTCCCGAAGTACTGAAACAATATGCCGTCGAAAAAGGAGTCAACGACAGCATCTGGAATCTGGTAACCGGAAACAAAAAAGATATTTTTTATATCGCCAGACAATCCTATCTAGCTGTAAAAACCGGTAGCCCCGACGAACTCTATGACATGGTGCATACCGAAAACTTTATTCTGGTAGACAAAAAAAGACGTATCCGAGGATTTTATGACGGAACCAAAAAAGAAGATATGCAAAAACTTCTGGAAGACATTTCATTTTTAGTAAACCACGAATAGCTGTTGAAAAACATTAACTTTGCAAAAAAAAATACAAACCGATGAAAAAACTAATCATGGTAGCTTCTGTAGCTACACTATTATTCTCTTGTAACAAACAACAAGACGGATATCACATCACCGGAACCATAGACGGGGTAGAAGACGGAAAAAAAGTCTTAATTCAAAAACAAAATGAAGTCGGAATGGTTTTCGTCTTGGATTCTGCTTTCGTAAAAAACGGAAAATTTGAATTCGAAGGAGTAAGTGATGACATTTCGATTGTAACATTCCAATTCGAAGAAATCCCGGGATTTGTTCCTTTCGTGTTAGAAAACGAAAAAATCAATGCCGTTATCTATAAGGATAGTTTGAACGCCAGCAAAATAACCGGTTCCTACAACAATGACGAACTGAACCGATACAATAAAGAAGTCAAAGGACTTTATGAAGCCCTCCAAAAATTTGAGATGGAAAACTCTCAAGCTTATACAGATGCCAAAGCAGCTAATGATACAGAAACCATGGATAGACTGCTCGAGCAACACAAAGCCTTACAGCAAAAAACTATCGATTATAACGAAAAATACGTGGCCGAAAACCCGAAATCATATATCGCCTTGTTGATTTTACAAGGAATGTTAAATCAACCCGACGCCGATTACGGAAAAATCAGAAAGTATTTCGATGCTTTCCCGGCTGAACTAAAAGCTACAAAAACAGGAAAAACTTTAGCTGAAACACTTAACAAAGTATCGGCTGTGGCCGTAGGGCAAATCGCTCCGGATTTCTCTGCTCCAACCCCCGAAGGTAAAATGGTGTCACTTAAAGAATCTTTGGGTAAAATCACTTTAATTGATTTTTGGGCTTCTTGGTGTAAACCTTGTAGAATGGAAAACCCTAACGTAGTAGCTTTATACAAAGACTACCACGACAAAGGTTTAAATATCATCGGGGTTTCGCTTGACAAAGAAGGCGATATGGAAAAATGGAAAGAAGCTATTGCTACAGACAACCTAACTTGGACTCAGGTTTCTAACCTAAAGTTCTGGAACGACCCGATAGCAAGACTTTATAACATCGAAGCCATTCCTGCTACTTTCTTGCTTGACGAAAACGGAAAAATCATCGCAAAAGACCTTAGAGGCGAAGAGCTAAGAGCTAAAGTAGCCGAACTTTTGGGCGAGTAATATTTCTATTTGTTAAAATTTAATCCGTCTCGTTCCTTAGCGAGACGGATTTTTTTGCTACCTTTGCAACTATCAGAAAAATAGCTACTTTTTTGATTTTTTAGATTATTCACTTTAAGATTTATAATGGTTATGAAATTAAGTTCAGAGCAAGCCATCGCATTAGAAGATAAATACGGAGCACACAACTATCACCCTCTTCCCGTAGTATTGAGCAAAGGAGAAGGTGTTTATGTATGGGATGTAGAAGGAAAACAGTACTATGACTTTTTATCCGCTTATTCTGCCGTCAACCAAGGACACTGTCACCCAAAAATCACCAAAGCCCTAATCGACCAAGCACAAACATTGGCGCTCACTTCAAGAGCTTTTTATAATGACAAATTAGGAGTTTACGAAGAGTTTATCACGAGCTATTTTGGTTTCGATAAAGTCCTCCCGATGAATACAGGTGCCGAGGCTGTTGAAACAGCTATCAAAATCTGTAGAAAATGGGCCTATGAGAAAAAAGGAATCGCCGAACAACAAGCCAACATCATCGTTTGTAAAGGCAACTTCCACGGAAGAACAACAACTATCATTTCGTTTTCCAACGACGAGAATGCTCGTAAAAACTTTGGCCCATACACAGACGGATTCATCACCATAGAATATGACAATCTCGAAGCGTTAGAAAACGTACTTTCTACTCACAATAACATTGCAGGTTTCTTAGTAGAACCTATTCAAGGCGAAGCCGGAGTATTTGTGCCAAGCGAAGGTTATCTGGCCAAAGCCAAAGCTTTGTGTGAAAAACACAACGTACTTTTCATCGCAGACGAAGTACAAACCGGAATCGCCAGAACCGGAAAACTATTGGCTGTTCACCACGAGAATGTAAAACCGGATATTTTAATCTTAGGAAAAGCCCTCTCTGGTGGAGTGTATCCGGTATCGGCTGTTTTGGCCAATGATGATATCATGAATGTTATCAAACCGGGACAACACGGTTCTACCTTTGGCGGAAACCCAATTGCTGCAGCCGTGGCGGTAGCAGCTCTAGAAGTGGTAAAAGATGAAAAATTAGCCGAAAATGCCGACCGCCTCGGAAAGATTTTCAGAGAAAAACTGAACGAGTACATCCAAAACAGTACTATTGCTACCTTGGTAAGAGGAAAAGGGCTTTTGAATGCTGTCGTAATTAACGATACCGAAGAAAGCGACACCGCTTGGAATATCTGTGTTCGCCTAAAAGAAAACGGATTATTGGCCAAGCCAACTCACGGAAATATCATCCGTTTTGCTCCGCCACTTGTGATGAACGAAGAACAACTTTTGGAGTGTGTTTCGATTATCACCAAAACACTTCAGGAGTTCGAAAAATAATCGATTTACTCACTCCGACAGAGTTTAAAACTCTGTCGGAGTTTTTTTTACTAAAACCCTTCAAATACTCCTAACCCAAAAAGGGCAAAGTCATATTTCACCGGATCTTTTGAGTCAAGTTTTCTTAGGTTCAAATCTAATTCCGTAAGAGCTTTGGCATCGTTTTGTTTTCGAGTCAGTAAGCCCAACTTGCGGGCCACATTCCCGGAATGTACATCCAGCGGACAAGATAGTTGAGCCGGAGAAATGCTTTTCCAGATACCGAAATCAACTTTGCGGTCGTCTCTGACCATCCACCTCAAATACATATTTATTCGTTTGGCTGCCGAACCTTTCATCGGGTCAGAAATGTGTTTTTCTGTTCGTGGCAAATGACTTCCATCAAAAAAGTCATGCTTGAAGTGATGAATAGAGAGCTGCAAATCATCATATCGGTTAAAGATGTTTTCAAGTGATTGATGTTTTTGATACACATTCCTCAAACCCTTGACAAAACCTATAAAATCATCCGCATTAAAAGTGCGATGCACAAAGCTTTGAAGCCGCTCTAAATCTTTGTCAGTATGACTCATCACAAAATCATAGGGCGTATTACCCATGAGCTCCATCATTTTTTGAGCATTCCTGATAATCATCTTGCGATTGCCCCAAGCTATCGAAGCCGCCAAAAATCCCGCAATCTCTATGTCTTGCACAACAGTGAATTGATGCGGAATCAGAATCGGGTCGCTCTCAATAAAGTTCGGGTGATTGTATAACTCTACTTTTTCTTCCAGAAAATCAAACAGTTCGTTATGTGTCATTTTTTTATCTTTATACTGACAAAATATCCGAAAAACAAAAATGGATATGTTTTTGACAAAGGTAATCGTCCGAAAGTCGAATGGCAAAAGTCTTAACGTCTTTTTCTGAACGATGATACTTTAAACAAATCAACGATTAACCATCTTGAAAATAGATTACAAAATATTCCGACTCCCATTTGTAGCCATCTTTATCATTTGGTTCGTGTTTTGGCTGGAACTAAAAACCGGACTCCACTTTACTCGCTTTGGCATTTACCC
This sequence comes from uncultured Flavobacterium sp., assembly GCA_964476555.1. GTDB lineage: Bacteria > Bacteroidota > Bacteroidia > Flavobacteriales > Flavobacteriaceae > Flavobacterium. The sequence goes on along the minus strand of CAYZBA010000131.1, from coordinate 698 downwards.
GAGAGATGTTTCGAGTTTGTTTGGCATTTTGTTTAGCCCGTTCATTCACGGGAGCTTAGAACATCTGTACAACAACTCCATTCCGCTGTTTGTGTTGCTATCTATGATGCAGTACTTCTACAAAAAACAAACGCTTTGGGTGCTGTTTTTTTCGATTGTCTTCTCAGGATTGTTCACTTGGCTCATCGGAAGACCATCCTATCACATCGGAGCCAGTGGAGTGATTTATGCCCTAGTGAGCTTTATCTTTTTCAAAGGTATTATTGCCCGAAATTTTCGCCTTATGGCTCTTTCATTTATTGTTGTTTTCCTTTACGGTGGAATGATATGGTATGTTTTTCCGGATATGAAAGAAGGAATGAGCTGGGAAGGTCACCTTGGCGGGTTCATTGCCGGAATTCTTCTCGCCCTACTTACAGAAACTCCCGAAGAATACAAAAAAACCTATAAATACGATTGGGAACGGCCTGACTTTAACCCTTATCAAGACCCGTTTATGAAGCATTTTGACGAAAATGGCAACTTTGTTTCAGACCCTCACACTCATACCACTACCGATGAAAACATCAAAATCAAATACGTTTTGATAAAAGAGAAAGAACAAAAAAAGGAGGAAAAGAAATAACACCTCTCTAACCCGTCACAAAAATTTCTTTCATATATTTGGCAACAGAAGAATCTCCAAATAACAACAAGAA
>CAYZBA010000130.1:0-4851 GCA_964476555.1 uncultured Flavobacterium sp. | reverse complement strand
TTTCGTATTTCCTGATTCATAATTTCATTTTTATAAGGGTGCAAAGATACTTAAAATGCCCGACTATTACGGTCGGGCAGCTAAGAAACTATTTATAAATTTCTAAAAAAATTATTTTTTTTCGCTAAGTTTTTTTGAAAGCTCCATTGAGATAGCAGAGCGTTCCATTTTCAGTTTTCCTGACATGGTTTCGATGACAACAGAATCGTCATAAAGTTCGGCTATTTTACCGTGGATTCCGCTTTTAGTAATGATTCTATCACCCACTTTAAGCTGGCTTTCAAATTGTTTTTCTTGTTTTATTTTTTGTTGCTGTGGTCTGATAATCAGAAAATAAAACACAGCGAAAATCAATAAATAGGGTAAAAATTGCATTAATCCTTGCATGATTATTAGTTTTTAGGAGTTACGTTTGCTTTAATAGTTAAAATTTCTGCACCTTTTTCGGTATTTGTAGAAAGAGTTACCGTTTTTTCTTGAATACCAGCACTAGAAGGGTTGAATACGACTTTCACTTCTCCGTACTCGTTCGGTTTGATAGGGGTTTTGGTATATTCCGGAGCTGTACAGCCACAAGATGCTTTGGCATCAATGATTACTAAGTCTGCTTCTCCTTCGTTTTTAAAACGGAAAACTGTTTCTGCTTTTTCTCCCATCGGGATGGTTCCGAAGTCGTGAACGGGGTTTTCGAAAGCAATTTTAGGATAAGCGCTCGCTTTGGCAGTTTCTACTAATTTTTGTTCGTCCAACTTATTAACGGCACTTTCTTGACAGCTAAATAAGGCAGCGAAAGTCAGAAGTAATAATGTTTTTTTCATCGTCTTTATGGGTTTAAGTTCTGTTTATAAAAGTCCTCTTCCTGATTTGAGGTTTCTGTTTTCAGCAATATATTTCTTTGACAAATTGTCTAATATTCCGTTGATAAAAATACTACTTTTTGGAGTAGAGTATTCTTTGGCAATCTCTAAATATTCGTTAATAGTTACTTTAAACGGAATAGAAGGGAATTTCAGGAATTCACAGATAGCCATTTTCAGAATGATAGTGTCTATTTCTGCGATTCGGTCTTTATCCCAATTTGGAGTTTTGTCTTCGTATTCTTTTTCGAGTTCTTTTTCGTTAAGAATGGTTTTTCTAAAAAGTTGTCTTACGAATTCTTTGTCGTCTTCGTCTTTATAGAGTTTAGCGACTTTAAACGTATCGTTTGGGGATTTCAGACGGCTGATTTGTTTGATGATATTGGTATTTACGGTCGGGATATCATCTACCCAAGTGAGTTTATAGTCTTCTAAATACTCATAGAACTTATCATTAGGAGCGATAATTTCTGAGAATATATCGAGAACAAACTGTTTGTCTTCTTCGAAACTTTGTGAGGGTTGAGCCATATATTTTTTATAAATATCGCTGGCTTTGATTTCGTTCGTAAGAATAATGATGTAGTCGTCGTTGAGTTTCCAGTTGTTAATTTTCTTGTCAGCTAAGGCTTCGCTTAAAGAACTGCTTTCCGACAGGATGTTGAAAACGGCATTGTTTACGAACTTCATATTCGGATTCAATTCTTCCTTAGTTTTCAGGAATTTCTTTTTAGTTTTTTCAATGTAGGAGCTTTCGTATTCTCTGATTTCGATAAGAGCCGAAAGTACAGTAAGGTAAAGGTTCTGGATGTTTTCTATGCTGGTATAAAGGAACTTTTCTTCCCTGTCAATAGCATCAGAATTGCTTTGATGCATCGCATAGATGGATTGCATCACTTTAACTCGAATATGTCTTCTGTTTAACACTTCTAAAAGAACTTATGGATTTAAAATTACAAAGCGAAAGATACAAGTCCTTTCGCTTTGCAAAAATAGTTATTATTTTCTATCGATTACAAAAATTATTTTTTCATCTCTGCTTTTTTGGCGTCAATTCTTTTTTGAGCTACCGAGAAGGCTGCTTGATGAGTAGTAATATTGTTTTCTTTAGCAAAATTCAAAATTTCTAGTGTAGTGTTGTAGATGTTTTCTGTTCTTCTAAGAGCTTCTTCTTTTCCGTAGTTTGCGATTTCTCCGTAAACGTTGATGATTCCACCCGCATTGATCAAGAAGTCCGGAGCGTATACAATTCCTTTGTCTTTTAGGATTTGTCCGTGAACGTTTTCGTTTGCTAATTGGTTATTAGCAGCTCCGGCAATGATTTTAGCTTTTAGTTTATGGATAGTTTCGTCGTTGATAGTGGCTCCGAGAGCACAAGGAGCATAAATATCCACATCTTCGCTGTATAAATCGCTACCTCTGTAGATAGTAACATTGTCATATTTGCTAGCTACTTCTTCGAGGCGGCTTTCGCTAATATCTGTGATTTGGACTAAAGCTCCTTCTTTTGCCAAATAGCTTACTAAAGTTTCGCCTACGTTTCCGATTCCTTGAACCATAATCTTTTTACCTTCAAGGTTATCTGACCCAAAGTGGAATTTAGTAGCGGCTTTAAGCCCCATATAGACTCCGTATCCGGTTACAGGAGAAGGGTTTCCTGAACCACCTTTGCTTTCAGAAATTCCGGTTACATAAGGAGTGACTTCTCTGATTAAATCCATGTCTGGAGTTGTGGTTCCTACGTCTTCTGCAGTGATGTAGCGACCGCTCAAAGAGTGAACGAATTCTCCGAATTTGCGGATCATTTCTGGAGTTTTATCGGTTTTTGAGTTACCTATGATAACTGCTTTTCCACCACCTAGGTTAAGTCCAGAAACAGCAGATTTATATGTCATACCTCTTGACAGACGCAATACGTCATTCAGGGCTTCCCATTCGTTTTCATAGTGCCACATACGTGTTCCACCTAGAGCAGGACCTAAAACCGTATTATGAATACCGATTATTGCTTTTAAACCTGTATCTTTGTCGTGGCAAAATACTATTTGTTCGTGTTCGTTGAAAGAAACTTGACCAAAAACAGGGTCAACTTTTTTCAAATCTTCGGGGTTAGTAGTAATAGTCATAAATTGAATATATGAAATTTTGAGCGACAAAAATAGTTTAAAATTTAGGAATTTGCAAAAAAACCGTCTTTAATTATGAATATCTTAAATTATTACTCTATTTCTGTTTTTTATTCAATCAACGCCCTGGTAAAGAGTTATTTTCTCTAAAATTTAAGAATTATAAGAATCGGTTAATGAAAGAATTACGATACCTAAATAAATATTTTTACAAGTATAAGTTCTATTTTATAAGTGGAATTCTCATTGCTATCATAGCCCGAATTTTTGCTTTGTACACTCCTAGGTTGGTTGGGGATTCGATGTCTGTAGTAGAAGAATTTCTTAAGGGGAGTATCGAAAGAGACGCAGCTAATTCTGTTTTCTTGAAGAATTTTTTACTTATTGTAGGGGCCACGCTTGTAGCCGGATTTTTCTTGTTTTTAACTCGACAAACTCTTATAGTTGTATCTCGACATATTGAGTTTGACTTAAAGAATGAAATATTCACGCATTACGAAAGCCTTTCTCAGAGTTTTTTCAAAAAAAACAGAACCGGAGATTTGATGAGCCGGATTAGCAGCGATGTGGATAAGGTTCGTCAGTACATTGGACCATCCATTATGTACGGAATCAGTACGGGCATTACGTTTATAGTAGTGATAACTCAGATGTATATTGTTTCGCCTACGCTTACACTTTATACACTTATTCCTTTGCCGTTATTGTCGTATAGCATTTTTAGATTGAGTAACGAAATCAATAAAAAAAGTACGGCATATCAGCAAAATTTGTCGAGTTTGGCAACTTTTACTCAAGAGATGTTTTCGGGCATTCGGGTGATTAAAGCCAACAACTTAGAAAAGAGCATTCAAGCGGATTTTCAAGAATTATCGAAAGAGAGCAAAGTAAAAAACATGCGATTGGCTAAGTTGAATGCTATGTTTGGCCCGTTGATGATCTTCCTGATTGGGCTTAGTAGCTTGATTGTGATTCTTGTTGGAGGAATGATGTATATAGAAGGGAAAATCACTCATATAGGGGTGATTGCGGAGTTTATATTATATGTGAACATGCTAGTTTGGCCGGTGGCTTCATTAGGCTGGATTTCGTCTATGGTTCAAGAGGCAGAAGCTTCTCAAAAGCGGATTAATGAGTTTTTGAAAACCATTCCCGACATTCAAAACAAATCGGATAAACCTGTAGAAATCGAAGGGGATATTGAATTTAAAAACGTATCGTTTATTTATGACGATACTAATATTCAGGCTTTGAAAAATGTAAGTTTTTCGGTTAAGAAAGGAGAGACCATTGCTATTTTTGGGAAAACGGGAAGCGGGAAGTCGACCATACTTTCTTTGATTTCGAGGTTGTATGATGTGAAAGAGGGACAAATATTGATAGACGGAATTCCGATAGATCAGATTCACTTAGGCAGCCTTAGAAAGAGTATGGCTGTAGTACCTCAAGATGCATTTTTGTTTTCGGATACCATTAAAAACAACATCCGATTCGGGAAGCAAGATGCATCGGACGAAGAAATTATCGAGGTCTCAAAATTGGCAGCGGTTCACCAAAATATTGCAGGCTTTTCGAAGGGGTATGAAACCATTTTGGGAGAAAGAGGTATTTCATTATCCGGGGGTCAAAAACAAAGAGTTTCGATTGCTAGAGCCTTGATTAAAGATGCAAAAATACTGTTGTTGGACGATTGTCTTTCTGCAGTAGATACAGAAACCGAAGAAATGATATTGAACAATCTGACCAAGGTGATGGAAAACAAAACCACCATTATCGTAAGCCACAGAGTATCGGTTGCCCGCAACGCAGATAAAATCATTGTGCTTGATGAGGGGAAAATCATTGAGCAGGGTTCTCATAATGAACTG
>CAYZBA010000129.1:0-4875 GCA_964476555.1 uncultured Flavobacterium sp. | reverse complement strand
CTATTTCTAACGGACTGCAAAGGTAGAAAAAATATCTTTCGCTCCAAATTTTTCGCAATAAATTTTCACGAAAATGCTCTGATTTTTTCTTTATGCTTCATCAATAGTCGCTCTAAAGCCTCACAACACAAATCTGTAGCCTCCTCAAAACTTTTACTCTGCTTCTTGACTATCAAATCATTACCAGGGATATTTACTTTTATCTCCACTATCTTATTCTCTTTTTCACTTGTGTTTTCCAATTTCAAAAAAACATCTGCATCTACTATCCTGTCATAATACTTTTCGATTTTGTCAAGTTTCACTTGAATAAAATCTACCAATTTTCTGTCAACAGAAAAACCTACGGAATTCAAATTTACTTTCATATTCTTGCAGTTTTAATTAATTAATCTATTTATTCCTCGGATGAGCTTTTATATACACCTGCTTAAGCTCCGAAAGACTACTATTAACATAAATTTGAGTCGAAGCTAAACTGGAATGCCCCAAAAGCTCTTTTACCGAATTCAAGTCAGCCCCATTATTTAACAAATGTGTCGCAAAAGAATGTCGTAACACATGAGGGCTTTTTTTTACCTTATCAGACACACCACTAAAATACTTATTTATTATTCGATAAACAAGCCCCTCATACAATTTAACACCCTTTTCTGTTAAGAAAAAATATTCTTTATCTACAATATTGTTAAGTTGTTTTCTTTTCTCATGATATTCAAGAATTAATGGAACAACAGAATTCAGTATGGGCAAAATCCTTTCTTTATTCCTCTTCCCCAAAACCTTGACCGTTTTTGAAGACAAATCAACATTTTGCGTTTTTAAGCTGATCAACTCCGCTCTTCGAACCCCGGTAGTATATAAGAATTCAATAACCAAACGATCCCTAATCCCATTAAAATCATCAGAAAAATAATCCTCCTTTAAAGCAGCCATCTCCTTTTCAGAAAAAGGAACCTGTACCTGCCTAGAAGTTTTAAGCGATTGATGTTTCGCAAGAGGACTAACCTCAAGCGCTTTTATCTTTAATAAAAATTTGTAGAATGTTTTTAGTGAAGAAATTTTGCGATTAATACTTCTGTTAGAAATGCCCTTTTCAGACAAAGCAACAATCCAAGAACGGATTTGCCCATAATTTACCTCTTCAAGGCTTTCTATGTCGTATTCAGATTTTAGGAACTCAGAAAGAGACTCTAAGTCTTTAGTATAAGCATCAATAGTTAGTGGAGAGTAGTTTTTCTCCTTTATTAAATAGTCTTGAAAAGCTCGAATATTCGATTGCATAAAAAAACCATTGACCCCAAAGTTACGAAAACTTTGCGAGTCAATGGTAATATTCTTACAAAAAGCTACAATTAATTTTCCATACTATCTTTCAAGTGTTGGATATATTGTGCTTTTTGAATTTGAGCTCTTCTCAATACAGAAGGTTTAGTGAATGCTTGTCTTGCTCTAAGCTGACGAACTACTCCTGTTTTGTCGAATTTTCTCTTATAGCGTTTTAGCGCTTTATCAATATTTTCTCCGTCTTTAATTGGTATAATCAACATAAGTATAACACCTCCTCTCTTTTAGCGGCTGCAAATGTAGCTTAAATATTTGATTTACCAAAATTTATTTCCGTTTAAAAACTAATTTAAGTAAATACCCTAGAATGGCTCCCTTAATACCTCCAGAAAAAGTATTTACTGCTCCGATAGCTAAATCCGGAACCACAGAAACAAAATTAAAAGATTCTTTGATTTGATCAGCACTTTTAAGGAGCTTTTGATAGTGTATCTCCTTTTCGAGTTTAAGTATCTTTAAATCTTGGTCGATTTCCTTATATGAACTGTATTTTTTGTATTCCATCTTTAGTCTTCTTCGTTATAGAATATTTCAGAAAATGTCTCAATAATAGGCTTTTCTATACTTCGTCTGCATATATAAATGATAGCACACACAAGGGAATAAAAACCACCCACAATTAAAAATCCATAAGCCATATTATCTAAGGCTTCGCCAATGGCGATGGCGGCTGCAATAGAAAAGAAGGCTAAGGCTACTACTAGGAAAATCCCTATCAATATAACCTTCAGAAGAGCTGAAAAGGACTTTGTAATCACTTTGAACAACCACAACTTATAATAAGCCATATTGCTCTCTAGAAGCCCTGTTATATCTTCTCGAATGTCTTGTATATTTTCTTTTAGTTTTCCAAACATATAAAATTATTTTGAAGGCATGCTTTTCTTGAGCTCTACCAGTTTTTTCTCTAAGACGGCAATTACGTCCTCCTTTTTATCATCCACATGAGACAGCATATCATTAAAGATAGATTCTAAATCTGCTTTAGTACGATAAGCTTTATTCTTAAGTTTCTCTGAGAGCTCCGATAAGGAATCTTTAAGCTCCTCAGATGACTTATCCAATTCTTCTTTGATTTTTTTTCTGGTTTTCGAACCTTTATCCGGAGCAAATAATACCCCTAGAGCCGCTCCAATAGCCACCCCTACTAAAATAGCTGCGGCTGCATTACCGATTTTATTAGACATAACATTATTTTTTAGGATTAACAAACTACTTTTCTTTTTAAAGTACAAATAACATACCGAAAAGCTAATTTATGATTAAAAGTTATTGCTACGTCAAATTAATTGGGTTTTCAACTCATTTTTCAGTATTTCATACAGAAGAGAAGGTAATATTCTACATTAAGTTTACCCAAAATGGGTAAAAACTAAACCACAGTTGGGTATATACCAAAAAATAAAAAAGGGCAACGTAATGTTGCCCTTTTTTAATATCGGATAAGAAAACTTATTCTTTAGTTTCAGTTTCTTCAGCAGAAGCTTCTTCTGCTTTTGGAGCTTCTTCAACTTGAGCCGCTTCAACTTTTTTAGCACCACGACTTCTACGAGTTGTTTTCTTAACTTCTTTTTTACCACCGTTGTAAGTTTCGTTGAAATCAACTAACTCGATCATCGCCATATCAGCATTATCCCCAAGACGGTTTCCTAATTTAATGATACGAGTATATCCTCCCGGACGATCTCCAACTTTTGGAGCAACTTCTCTGAAGAGTTCCGTAACAGCATATTTGCTTTTCAAATAAGAGAAAACAATACGTCTGTTATGAGTTGTATCTTCTTTTGATTTTGTGATAAGTGGCTCAATATAAACTTTTAGAGCTTTTGCTTTAGCAACCGTAGTATTGATACGTTTATGCTCTATAAGTGAACAAGCCATATTTGCCAACATTGCTTTTCTGTGCCCGGCTTGTCTCGATAAATGATTAACTTTTTTTCCGTGTCTCATCGCTTTATACTATTGCAATCCTATTGAGGATTATTCTTTATCTAATTTATATTTTGACAAATCCATTCCGAAGTGAAGATTCTTAGAAAGAACTAGTTCCTCTAATTCTGTCAAGGATTTTTTACCGAAGTTTCTGAACTTCATTAAATCGCTCTTGTTATAAGAAACCAAGTCTCCTAAGGTTTCAACTTCTGCTGCTTTAAGGCAGTTCAAAGCTCTCACCGAAAGGTCTAAATCTGTCAATTTAGATTTTAAGAGCTGTCTCATATGAAGAGATTCTTCGTCATACGATTCTGTCTGAGCAATCTCGTCTGATTCAAGAGTGATTCTTTCGTCAGAGAAAAGCATAAAGTGATGAATCAATACTTTAGCAGCTTCAGTAAGAGCGTCTTTAGGGTGAATAGAACCATCTGTTTTGATTTCTAAAACCAATTTTTCATAATCGGTCTTTTGCTCAACACGATAGTTTTCTATACTATATTTAACGTTTTTGATAGGAGTATAAATCGAATCGATAAAGATAGTTCCCATAACTGCAGAAGCTTTTTTGTTTTCTTCTGCAGGAACATATCCTCTACCTTTTTCGATAGTAAACTCAATATCAAGTTTAACTTTACTGTCTAAGTTACAGATAACAAGCTCCGGATTCAACACTTGAAATCCAGAGATGAATTTCTGAAAATCCCCTGCTGTAATCTTGTCTTTCCCTGTAAAAGAAGCAGAAATAGTTTCGTTGTCAATGTCTTCAATTTGACGTTTGAAGCGAACTTGTTTGAAATTCAAAACAATTTCAGTAACGTCTTCCACTACTCCCGAGATCGTAGAGAATTCATGTTCCACGCCCTCTATACGGATAGAAGTGATCGCATACCCTTCCAGAGCAGACAGTAGAACCCTCCTAAGAGCATTCCCCACGGTTAATCCGTAGCCCGGTTCCAAAGGTCTAAACTCGAATTTTCCTTCGAAATCGGTTGAATCAACCATTATTACTTTATCGGGTTTTTGAAAATTTAATAGTGCCATAATTTAGACTTATGTCAATGATTATTTGTTGTATAACTCAACGATTAACTGTTCTTTGATATTTTCAGGAATTTGAAGTCTCTGAGGCACAGAAACGAAAGTTCCTTCTTTAGTATCGTTATTCCAAGTAATCCACTCGTATACGTGAGTTGAATTTGCTAAAGAATTTACAATTACATCTAATGATTTTGATTTTTCACGAACAGCCACTTTATCGCCTGGTTTAAGTTGATAAGAAGGGATGTTAACCACATTTCCGTTTACAGTAATGTGTCTGTGTGAAACGATTTGACGGGCCGCTCTACGAGAAGGAGCGATTCCCATTCTGTAAACCACGTTATCTAAACGTGACTCACAAAGTTGTAAAAGCACTTCCCCTGGAATTCCTTGGCTACGGTTAGCTTTATCAAACATTTTTCTGAATTGACGCTCAAGGATTCCGTAAGTATATTTTGCTTTTTGTTTTTCAGTAAGCTGAATAGAATATTCAGATTTTTTAGCTCTTTTACGAGCCAATCCGTGTTGTCCCGGAGGGTAATTTCTTCTTTCAAGAGC
>CAYZBA010000128.1:0-4915 GCA_964476555.1 uncultured Flavobacterium sp. | reverse complement strand
TTCACTCAAAAAATTGTGAAACAATAATTTCACGAAACCATATTCCATAAAGAAGGAGCCGCAAGGCTCCTTTTTACTTTTATTGGTTTTTTTATTATTTGTCTATCGACCCTAATACTCGTTTCATAAAGATGTTCAGGGCTTCTTTTTTGTCGGTTCCTTCTTTGGTCATTTTGTGCACCTCTAAGGCACCGTACATGTTTGATATCAACTCTGCAATCACATCGATTTCTTCGTCTTTCAAAGAAGGCAGTTCCGTTAGATTTTCGAGAACTTCCAAGGTTTCTACAATGTAGTCTTCGTCGTTGTCTTCGATGAATTGTGTCAGGTGCTTAATTACCGGTAATTTCATTGATAAGTTCGTTTAAAACTTCCTGTTTATTGGTTTGAGTTTCGCCTACTAATTTTCCGTCTACGAAAGTAGCAAAAGTAGGTAAGTTGCTTACGTTTGCTAATTTTCTTGATTCCGGAAATTTCTCTGCATCTACAATCACAAAAGTAATATCTTCTATTTCGTCGGCCAGCTTTTTGAACTTAGGCTTCATAATTCTGCAGTTTCCGCACCATGAAGCCGAAAACTGAACCGCCACTTTTTTGTTGGCATTTACTACTTCTTGTAAAGTATCGCTTTCTAATTCTAATAACATAGTTTTTTCGTTTAAGGTTAATTCAGGTTTCAGGTTAAGAGACCCGAAACCTGAATAAATTTATTAGTGTTTTGCCAGATATTCTGCTGTACTTTTTCTGTCGGCACTCATTGCTTCTTTTCCTTCTTCCCAGTTTGCAGGACAAACTTCTCCGTGAGTTTGAACGTGAGTATAAGCGTCAATAAGTCTTAAATACTCTTTTACGTTTCTTCCTAGCGGCATATCGTTTACGCTCTCATGGAAGATTTTACCTGTTTCATCAATTAGGTAAGTAGCTCTGTAAGTTACGTTGGAACCTTCTAGTAGCATGTCGTCTAGTTCTTCGCTGTAAACTTCTTCAGCGTCAAGGATTCCAAGTGTTTTAGAAAGGTTTCTGGTCGTATCTGCTAAGATTGGATAAGTAACCCCCTCGATACCTCCGTCTGCTTTAGGAGTGTTTAACCAAGCAAAGTGCACTTCGTTTGTGTCTACAGAAGCACCGATTACTATAGTGTTTCTCTTTTCGAATTCAGGAAGCGCTTCTTGAAAAGCGTGAAGCTCTGTAGGACAAACAAAAGTGAAATCTTTTGGATACCAAAACAACAAAACTTTTTTGTTGTTTTTTGTTGCTTCTTCTAAGACGTTAATTCTTAGGTTATCTCCCATATAAGAGATAGCATCAACAGTAATGTTCGGGAATTTTTTTCCAACTAATGACATAATTTAATAAATTTTAAAAAGTTAGTATTCGGATTAATAATAATTTCTATTTTTTCACTTTGCAAAAGTAGCAGATTTAAGTCTTGATTTTAATAAATGTTGATTATATGTTTTTATAATGATATAATTAAAATTTATAGCTATACTGATGTATATTCTTATTTGTGCCTTATTAATACTGGGTGTTTTACTACCTTTGCAATATAACAAAATTAAGTCGAAATGTTCTTAAAGAAAATCAACCAAAACCTTAATGCGTCGTTAACAGAGTGCGGTTTTACTGTGCCCAACGAGTTGCAAGCAGAAACATTTTCTCTTATCAAAAGTGGGCGTGATGTGGTGATATCGGCACCCTCAGGAAGCGGGAAGACCACTACTTTGGCTTTGAATGTCATTCAACGATTAGAGGTTCCTTTCGAGCAATCGCCTAGAGCATTGGTTATTGTGGAGAACAGAGAAAAAGTTATAGAGCTCACAGAGGTGTTCGAAAAGCTCAATAAATATAACCATCTTCGAGTGTACTCGGTTTATGAGCAAACCGATATGGATCACGACAAAAATCAAATTTCTGTAGGGATAGATGTGTTGATTGGCACACCCAAAAAGTTGAACGAACTCTTCTCTGGAGCAGGATTTGACATCAATCGCCTAAAAATGTTTGTTGTAGATGATATTGATGTGTTGCTGAAAAAGCGAAACGAACTACTCATTACTCGCCTTTCGGACAGTATAGAAAAGACCCAGCGACTCTTTTTTACGTCAGAAATTACAGAGAAAGTAGAAATTTTGGCGGATAAAATAATGCCCAACCCAACATTTGTGGAGTTGTAAAGGAAGTCACATCTAGAAGTGTTTCCGTAAAAAAAATTGTATATTTACCCTGTCAAATTTTAAAAAGATAATTTTTATGAGAAAAATTTTAATCGCAGCCACCTTAGTATTGTCTAGTGTAGTAGGGTTTTCACAAGTAAAAACTCCTGCTGCCAGCCCGTTGGCGAAAGTACAACAAACGGTTGGGCTTACAGAAGTGACCCTTGAGTATTCAAGACCGGGTGTGAAAGGACGAAACATTTTTGGGAATCTTGTTCCGTTCGGAAAACTTTGGAGAACCGGGGCCAACAAGAATAGTATTATTACTTTTTCTACAGACGTAGTAATTGGCGGAAAGACACTTCCAAGAGGTGAGTATGCTATTTTCACTATCCCAAAACCGGATGTGTGGGAGATTTACTTTTATGAAGATACGAACAACTGGGGAAATCCTGAAAAATGGAACGAAGAAAAAATTGCTCTTAAAACTACAGCTACACCTACTTCCATTCCGTTTGTAGAGACATTCACCATTGGCATCAACAATTTGGACAATGATTTTGGCCATCTAGATATTGCATGGGAGAAAACAATGGTTTCGATTAAATTTGAAGTGCCAACGGCAAAAATAGCTAACGAAAGTATCGAAAAAACACTCTTAGGTCCTGATGCTGATGCGTATTATCAAGCAGCTAACTATTATTACCAATCCAACGGGGACATGAACAAAGCTCTGAATTGGGTAAACAAATCTATCGAACTAAGAGGTCAAAATGTTCCGTTCTGGTATTTGCGTCTGAAGTCTTTAATTCAAGCGAAAATGGGGGATAAAAAAGGCGCTATCGAAACGGCTCAACGTTCTCTTGATTTGGCAGAAAAAGCAGGGAATTCCGATTACGTAAAGCTCAACAGAGACTCCATTGCAGAGTGGAGCAAATAATTCGGATATTCGTATAAAACAAAAAACCCACGATTGTCGTGGGTTTTTTTATGCGGATTCATGTAATTGTCAAGTATCCGAATTGCGATAGTTTGAAAGGCTTTCAACTTGAAAGTTTAGCGAATAGTTAATATTGAACGTGCTTCGACTAAAAATTCGTACTGATGTTTAAAGTGAGTCCGGAAGATTCCGGAACCAAGCGGCACACTCCGCCCACACAAATCATTCCGCCTCTTTGTCTTCCGTAACTCATACCGATACGGGTGGCTCCTTTTACAAAAGCTCCCCCAACACTGTAATAGTGAATTCGGTCGTCTTTTTTATCATTTCCGTAATTATACAAATCCTGAACATAGAAAGACCATTTCATTGACGGTACATACTCGAGAGTACCTGCTGCCCAGTTTTTTTTGTCGCCGTCTGCCCAGAGATGTTGTCCAATTACTCGTATAGATTGGATATCGTTGATTTTATAGATCACATCGGCGCCTGCCACATAGGTTTTAAGTTCTCCTGAGGCATCTTCGATATATTTTTTGTTGTAGTATTGTCCCATCACCATAAAGATAGACTGCCATTTGTCAGAGTGTTTTTTGCGCATTTCGAAAGCTAAGTCGTTATAATATTTTCTTCCGAAATCGAAGAATCCTGAGCTTACTTCTCTGTTTGGCATGTCTAAATCTTCATAATCCAAAGCATTCCAAAAAGACCCGTTTACAGCAAAATAAGTTCCGTGCTTGCCGCCGATTGGGGTGTCTTTTTTGAACTGGTAATACAAGTCAAACTGACCTCCGATTTCGCCCGGTTTCAAGTACGGAGAAAAGGAGGTAACAGAAGCTACTTGATATACATAAATGTTCTGAAGGGCAAAGTCATATTGTTTTGTCAGAGCCGGAACGTAGTTAACCACACCTGTGTTGAACGTATCTCCGGTAAGGTTTCTTTCGGAGAACATTCCGATGTTTTGAAGTCTTCTCAGGTTGATGTCAAGTCCAAAACCTCTTTGTGAGTACCCCAGATTGACAAGCAAAGCATTTCCGTTGTATTGTTTGTCTTCTAAAATGCTTTGAACAACCCCCTGACCTTCTACGAGAGCATCATCGGTTTTATAAACGTATTCTGCCCCGATATAGAAGTTTCCTTGAGTCATATCGGCTCTAAAGGAATACATGTTGGTGTTTTTATCTAATTCCGGATACAAATCTTGGAGGTTTTCATAACGGCTCACATAACTTGCTCCGATATTCAAATCGGTTGTTTCCATTTTAGTGATTTCGGATATGCTGATTTGCAAATCAGCTCCCGAGATAAAGGAATCAGCTAGGTCGAATCCCATGCCGATACGCTGTTTTCCTCCTAAGACAGTGGCGTTGATACCCATTCCGGTATCATATTTCACCCTACCGCCGAAAAGAGCATTGTTAATGCCGAGTTGTCGGTCTTCCCATGAGCGAAGTGTAAGACCGCTTCCGAATTGTTCATAAAAATGGCCGGCTGTGATATCCAAGCCTAAGTCGGTGTTGTTGTATCGAGCATAAACTGTCCCTATATCGGTTTTGTCAAGTCCCGGAGCATAGTTCAATAAAGCTTTAGGCGTATAGGATTCTGCTTGCAGACCAAATTCCCAATTTTTGATAAAATAATCCAACTTCAGATAACTGTTGGAGCGAATGCGCTCTTCGGCATCAATTTCAGAAATCTGAATTTTGTTGTCATCAATATACCACTGGGCATTGGATTCGAATCCGACATTGAGTTGACCTTTGTTTTGTGTTGCTTCTTGTTCTTCTTGAGCAGTAGCCAAAAGAGCTCCCAAACA
>CAYZBA010000127.1:0-4938 GCA_964476555.1 uncultured Flavobacterium sp. | reverse complement strand
AAAAACAAGAAGATGGCTTATACAACTACAGAAAACTTCCCTTCAAAACCTTCGCCGAAATTCAATCCAAGACGAATTCTGTAGGTTGGATTAGTATGGACCACTCGGCTGACTACGTAGAACTGGCTATGTTTGGCCCGGGAAGCGAAAAACTAAAACCCTTTATCAAAAATACCGATTTGCATTATTTTATGCTAGAGGCAGCAGAGGTTAGTGCTCAATAAATAGTTGTCAGTTTACAGTAGTCCGTAAAATCTGAACACTGTAAACTGAAACTAAAAACAGGTATTATTTCACTTTCAACGTCCATTCAAATTCAAAAACAGAGACTTGCTCTCCTTTTTCGTTGACACCTATAGAAGTCATCCAGCAGGTCTGCCCCTCTCCTGTCTCAATCGCCTTTTCAATAGCAGCCGCTATTTTGTCTCCGTCTGTACAAGTAAAAGTAATTCTTCCGGTTGCTTTTTTCGTAAAACTACTCTTATTCGAAAACACCAACATCGATATCTTCTTTTGGCTCTTCTGAATCTGATACATCACCAACGCCCCGGTAGTGAGCTCTGCTGCCATGGCCTGAACGGCAAAATACATCGACTTGAACGGATTTTGGTTAATCCATTTGTGTTTTACGGTGGCTTCGCACGATTTCTCAGAGATGCTCTTCACTCTTACGCCAGAAAAATAAGCCGAAGGCAATTTAAAAAGCAAAAAAGCATTGAGCTTTGACGGTGTAAATTCCATTTTTTTGAGTTTGAGGCTAAAATAATACTTTTTTATGTAATTCCACCAAAAATCGCTCTAAACCTTATACAGTAAGGATTTCCTCAATTTCACATCACTCTACTAAACCATTATTTTGTTAAAATAAAGTTAATATTAGGTACTTTGTATTGCATAGTATCTGTTTTTAGATATATATTTGCATCGTAAAGTATTATATACTTCATCTCAAAATAAGAATAGAATTTAAACCTAATACTAACTTTAAATACTCAAAGTCATGGCACTCAAGAAATTATTAATTCTGGTACTGATTATTTTTAACTTTGTATGTCTATACATTGCGACAGACAAATCGGTTTATGATCAAATAATGAGTCAAGGCAGTGGAATCCTGTATCAAGCTCCAACAATCATCATGCTGTGTACGTTCATCACCAACTTAATCGTACTGACATTGGTGGATTTTAGAAAAAGATTATACTAACCCTTAAAACCCTTAAACTAAATATGAATATCGAAAACACAAGAGCACAAATGCGGAAGGGAGTTCTGGAGTTTTGCATCTTGTCTGTCCTTAAACAGAAAGAAGCTTATACATCAGAAATTCTCGATACGCTCAAAGACGCAAAGCTGCTCGTAGTTGAGGGTACCATCTACCCCCTTCTGACAAGGCTGAAAAATGACGGATTGCTCAACTATCGTTGGGAAGAATCTACAAGCGGCCCCCCGAGAAAATATTACGAACTAACCGAAGAAGGAAAAGTATTTCTTGAAGGGCTAGCCGAAACTTGGAACGAACTCTCACAAGCAGTAACCATAATCACAAATCAAAACTCTCAAAACCATGAATAAAACTGTAAACATCAACTTAGGAGGTACATTTTTCCATATAGATGAAGAAGCCTATCTAAAGCTCTCCAGATATTTTGAAGCCATAAAGAAATACCTTTCGGATTCTGACGGAAAAGATGAAATTATAAGCGATATCGAAATGCGTATTGCGGAACTCTTCTCAGAAAGACTAAAGTCAGAAAGACAAGTAATCTCGATGAAAGATTTAGACGAAGTGATAGACATCATGGGAGAACCAGAAGATTATCGCATTGATGACGACGGTGCTGCGCCAAGACAAGCCGGCTATTCGAACACTCAAAAAACCTCTAAAAAACTGTATAGAGACACAGAAGAAGGCATCTTGGGCGGAGTTTTGGCCGGATTAGGTCACTATTTCGGAATCGACAAAGTGTGGGTAAGAGTCATATTTGCTATACTTTTCTTCTTCTACGGAACAGGTTTCTGGGTTTATATCATCCTTTGGATTATAATGCCCGAAGCTAAAACCACTTCAGAGAAGCTGGAGATGAAAGGTGAACCCATCAATATTTCGAATATCGAAAAAAAAGTAAAAGAAGAATTTGACAACCTTTCGCAAAAAGTAAACAATATCAATTACAAAAACTTCGAAAAAAAGGTTGAAAAAGGAGCCAACAACCTAGGTAACTTTATCGAGAATTTTTTTACCACACTGTTTAAGGCTCTCGGAAAAATAATCGGGCTCTTTATCATCATAGGAGCAATTGGAGCCCTGATCTTCTTAATCATTCTAACCTTTACTTTGGGTTCTAATGATTTGTTGGGAGTTGAATTATCGGGCTTTCTGCAAGCTTTTGCCTACTCAGAAATACCGGTTTGGGTAATTAATTTGCTAATCTTCCTAGTATTCGGTATTCCGGCTATAGCTTTGATATTCTTCGGGTTCAGAATCTTGATTTCAAACTCTCAGCCAACTAATAGAATGACGAAATATACCTTGTTGGGCCTATGGTTAATCTCGGTTATCATCCTGTCAGTGATTGGTTTCAGACAAGCTACAGAATTCAGCCATAACGAAAAAATATCACAGACAGAATACTTGCAACTTCAACCAACAGATACCCTATACATCAAACAACGTTCTCACCAAAAATTCCAACATGACAACAGTGATTTCAGTTTGATGCTAGACGAAAACGAGCAAGAAGTTATCTATTCGAGTGATGTGAGAACTTATATTCACAAAACTAAAGAACAACAACCTTATGTGATTATAGAAAAATATTCCAAAGGAAACTCACTCTTAAACGCTAAGAAAAGAGCAGAACAAATCAAGTATACCTACGAAATTCAAGGCAATCAACTGCTTTTCGACAACTATTTGATCACTGAGATTAAAGATAAACTGCGTAATCAGAATATTAAAATTCACATTTATATCCCTGAAAACAAAGTGTTCCATCTTGATGAAGAATCAAAACGTTGGTATGTTCTTGAAAATAACAGCCGTATTAGAACCTACGATTATCTAGAAGCCGGACATACATATCTACTAAAAGGTGATTCTTTTGAATGTCTAGATTGTGAAAAAGAGGAAACCGAAACAGAACAAATCAATATTAACATTATCGAAAAACGCTCAGATCTTCCTGATAAGAATCGCCTTAAAATTACGGTAGACGGAGTCGTCAAATAAAAATAATATCAACCAACAACTAACTAAATATTACAACCATGCAACAACTTATATTGCGTTTTACAAAGTTCGTTTTAGCATTGCTAACCGCCTCAATGGCTACGAGCTGTATAAAGTATGAAATTGGTACTGGCTTTAGAACCATTACAGGAAGTAAGAATGTTATTACTGAAAAGCGAAATGTAACCAGTGATTTTAATAAAATTCATTCATCTACTATGATAGATGTAGTGGTAGAACAAGCTCCAACTCATGAAATTGTAGTGAAAGCAGACGACAACTTGATAGAGTTTCTAACCACAGAAATCGAGAATAACACACTGAAAATCTATTTTGACGATGTATCGATAAGAAATTTTAAAGAAGCGAAAGTATACGTAAAACTTCCGGAAATATCAGAACTTAAGGCTTCGTCTTCTTCAGAAATCAACGCTGTAGGAACTATAGTCTCTGAAAGTTTAACCCTAAAATCTAGCAGCACTGCCAAAATTACTCTTAACAAAGTAAGAGCCAACGATGTTGATATTAAAGCCAGTAGCTCTTCAGATATTAAAGTGAAAGAAATCTATGCGGTGAACCTTCAGGCAAAAACTTCATCAACCGCTGATTTTGAAGCATATATCGAAGCCGACAACATTAGCCTGGAGGCTTCTAGCAGCTCCGATATGGATATTAAAGGAAAAGCTTTAGAATTGTTTGCAAAAACTTCATCTACTGCTACTATCAATGCCAAAGAATTATTCGCCAACAACGTAACGGCTACTTCTTCCAGCAGTTCTTCGATTAAAACCTATCCTATCGTCTCGTTAAAAGCTAAAGCTTCGAGCACTGCCTCGATTCATTATTACAACGACCCGCAAAACCTTGAAAAAGAAACTTCTTCGACAGGAAGTGTAAAGAAAAATAAATAATTTGAGTTTAATTATTAGCTATCAGTAGTCAGGAGTAGGTTTAGTATGAGAGGCTAAACACTAAAAACTGACTACTGTTTTTTTTATTCTAAAATCTCAGAAACTTCGTTTTTCAAAAAAGCCAATGCCACGCTACTAGGCGACTGCTTATCCAACAAATCCGTAAGGATAACCTCTCTGAGCTTGTCTGCAGTATCAATCTTATCGCTCATATTGGCTTTTCTGATGGTTTGAATGAGCGTATTTTTAGCCGTGTTGATAATACTCCAACACTTGTCAGAAATATAAATTTGCTGAGTAATGTTGTGTTCGAACTCGGTTTCGATATGATATACCAAAAGAGCTTCATACTCGTGTTTGTCAGGAGATTGAGGCACAACTCGAATCAACAGCTTTGAGGGGTCTATGCGCTCTAAAAACAAAGCCATGCGTTCGTAAGCTTGTAAACGCAAGGGTAAAGTGTCTTTCTGAATATCTTTACGCAACAAAAAACGTCTTCTGCTGTCTTCGTTTTTGATATGAAGGTTAAAAAAATAATAAGAAACCGCTCCCGTAACCAATGCGGGAACCGTATAGGCTGCTAATTCGAAAAATTTTACTGTGTCCATAATTTTGATTTTCAAGGGCAAATATCCGACAAATAAATAAAACGAAAAACAATTGAAAAAATTATTTGCAAAAATAAAAAAACACACTATATTTGCACTCGCTAATCAGGAATACCGGTTAGCACCTCATACTGGAGAAATGGCAGAGTGGTCGAATGCGGCGGTCTTGAAAACCGTTGACTGTAAC
>CAYZBA010000126.1:0-5050 GCA_964476555.1 uncultured Flavobacterium sp. | reverse complement strand
TTGCAATAACTGTGATTCCTCCTACTGCTTTATCACCTAATTTTACGTTTAATTCGGTTCCTAGTGGCAGGTATAAATCTACTCTTGAACCAAATTTAATAAATCCGGCATCAGTTCCTTGTAGTACTTTGGTTCCTACTTTAGCATAGTTAACGATGCGTTTCGCCAATGCTCCGGCTATTTGTCTATACATTACTTCACCAAAAACTTTGTTTTCGATTACAATAGTCGTACGCTCGTTTTCTTCACTAGCTTTTGGGTGCCAAGCTACTAAATATTTACCCGGGTGATATTGGCTGTATTTTACTTCTCCTGATAGCCCGTAACGAGTTACATGAACATTCAACGGACTCATAAATACAGACACCATTAACCGTTTGTCTTTAAAATATTCTTTTTCAAAAACCTCTTCGATAACCACGACCTTCCCGTCAACCGGAGAAAGGATATGATTGTCATCTCTTTCTATCTTTCTCTTTGGGTTTCTAAAAAACTGTAACACCAAAATCAACAACACTAACGCTGCTACCTGAACTGTTTTTTGGAGCCATGCCAATTCTATAAATGCATCCGCCAAAAATATAACGGCTACTACTATAGCCAAAGTTACTAAAATAATTTTTGCTCCTTCTTTATGAAACATAATTTAAAATTTGATAAAATAAATATACAAATGGTGCTACAAAAATAATACTATCTAATCGATCTAGAATCCCTCCGTGACCAGGCATGATGTTTCCGCTATCTTTCACGTTGGCAGAACGTTTGAACTTCGACTCAACTAAATCACCTAAAGTGGCAAAGATAACAACAATTAGAGCCTGAACAATCCAAAAGGTAGGAATAAATACATACTCCGTGTTGGCCGGGCCAAAAATTGCTTCATATTTCCTTCCAAAAAGCAAACCAACCGCCACCGTAAAAACTGCTCCCCCTACAAAACCTTCGATGGTCTTTTTAGGAGAAATTCGTTCTAATAATTTATTTCTCCCAATAGTCTTCCCTACCAAATACGCAAATGTGTCATTCACCCAAATCAACATAAATATAGAAAAAATGGTAGCAGGATGATAATCCCCTACAAAAAGAGGAATTTTGACAATGATGATAAACGGCAAGACAATATAGCCTACAAAAAGCAAGTGTTTATAAATATCATTATGGATAACCAAACTATCAGAACTGAACAGTTTTTTGATAAGCCAAACACTCGTTAATACAGCAAATGAAGTAATGAATATATCAGGATTATTCCCCAAATTATTAAAAAAACCAAACACTGTATATAACCCAATCGCTAAAAGAAAACCTACAGAAGGGTTAAAGCGAACCAGTCTTGAAAATTCGACTGTGGCAAGCACAAGAAAAACCCCCATAAGTATCTTAAAGCTGACTTCAGAAAACCAACAAGCAATTAGTAAAATAGCTACATAGATAGCTCCGGATATGGCTCTAACAAAGGTTTCAGACATTATTATAAGTCTTCTAATAGCAATAAATATAAGTTTTTCGGAACACTTCCGTATTGCATAAAACTTTCGTCTTTTGCTTTTTCAAAATATTTAAAGGTGGTAATATTCGTAGGATAGTCTGTTTTATACTTGTTTTTGATTTTGCGCAACCCTTCACTCTTGTTCGTTACAATTTGACTCATGGTCGCAAAAACTACAATATTTACCGGAAGATCATTGGGCTTATTCTGCTTGATTTGCTTAGACGAAAATAACACCGAGCCTTCATCAGCAATTAGGTTCTCACAACCGGTAAACAAAAAAGTAGGATTTTTCACGTCTTTATATGGAAGTTTGTTTTCATCCAACAAACTAAACAAATGCGGCTCCAAACAAAGCACTTCGTTTTCAAACCAATCATTTTCTTCAAGTATATTCTCAAACTGATTCCTCACCTCGTCCATATTTTCACAATAAATGAATTTACCTCCATTTTTGAGAAAATTAGACATAAAGAGCTCATCAGCTGGTAAATTGTTTTCAGGCAAATACGGATTGTAATCTTCTTGATTTTGATCATCAGAAGACGAAGAGCTGCCAAACCATTTTTTAAAAATACTCATAAAATATAGAGTGACTACGGTTAGTTCTTTCAGTAATTAGTCAAAGGTAAAAAATATTCGGATTACTTTCACCATAAAAGCAGAAAAATATACGCAGAATGTCAAAAATAAAAAACCCGCAAATTACTTTGCGGGTTTTTCGAAGTTTGTGGGCGATGAGGGATTCGAACCCCCGACCCTCTGGGTGTAAACCAGATGCTCTGAACCAACTGAGCTAATCGCCCTTCGTTTATTGTGGTGCAAAGATACGACGAGTTTTTAAATCCGCAAGTTTTTTCAAACATTTTTTTCGCTTTTTTTTCATCTTTTTTCACCCCCAAAAGCTAACCATTTGATAAATTGAATTTTACATCAGAAGCAATTTGAAAATTTTTTTTCTGCATTTTACTTTTCGTTTTCGCTCCTTATTGTTTTATCTTTGTAGTCTTTTAAAAAATCACTCAATACAAAATGAAAATATCCTATAATTGGCTTAAACAATTCATTAAAACCAACAGACCTTCTGATGAAATTTCCGTTTTACTAACAGATTTAGGTCTAGAAGTAGAAGGAGTAGAAAAATTCGAATCTATTAAAGGAGGATTACAAGGTGTCGTTGTCGGACACGTGCTCACTTGCGAAAAACATCCTAATGCAGATAAACTTAAAATCACTACGGTTGATATAGGTACTGAGGCTCCTCTTCAAATTGTATGCGGAGCTGCCAACGTAGCCGCAGGTCAGAAAGTAGCTGTAGCAACTATAGGAACTACTCTATATGATATAGAAGGAAATGCCCTACAAATCAAAAAAGGAAAAATCAGAGGTGAAGATAGCTTCGGAATGATATGTGCCGAAGATGAACTTGGTTTGGGTACCAATCATGACGGAATCATGGTTTTGGATGAAACGGCAGTTGTAGGAACCCCTGTGAGTGAAATTTTTAATATCGAGAACGACGAAGTGTTCGAAATCGGGCTTACCCCAAACCGCGCTGATGCTATGAGTCATTGGGGAGTTGCTCGCGACCTGAAAGCAGGTTTACAACAAAAAGGAATTACACAAGAAATCGTGACTCCGTCAGTTACTAACTTTAGAGTAGACAAACGCATATTAAAAATAACTGTTGACGTAAAAACCCCAAAACTAGCTCCAAGATATTGCGGAGTAACACTGTCAGGAATTACCGTAAAAGAATCTCCGGAATGGCTTAAAAATAGATTAAAAGCCATCGGACTGACTCCAAAAAACAACGTAGTAGATGTTACTAACTATGTACTTCATGAGCTAGGACAACCTCTACATGCTTTTGATGCTACCAAAATCAAAGACAACAAAATTATTGTTCAAACAGCTACCGAAGGCGCAAAATTCACTACTCTGGATGACGTAGAAAGAACCTTGAGCAGTGAAGATTTAGTAATTTGCGACTCCGAAAACATCTTGGCACTTGCCGGAGTGATGGGAGGCAAAAACTCTGCTGTGACAGAAAGTACGACATCTATATTCCTAGAAAGTGCTTATTTTGATCCTGTGGCTATCAGAAAATCTGCTAAAAGACAAAGCTTGAGCACCGATGCCTCTTTCCGTTTCGAAAGAGGAATAGATCCAAGCATCACAGAATACGCTCTAAAAAGAGCTGCTATCCTTATTAAGGAATTAGCCGGAGGCGAAATCACCTCAGACATCACAGACCTGTATCCTAAAAAAATTGAAGGATTCTCTGTAATTCTCAATTACGAAAACTTGAATCGAATTGTAGGCCAAAAAATTGCGCCCGAAACCGTAAAAAACATACTTACTTCTTTAGAAATCAAAATCGTAAGTATCTCTGAAACCGGTTTAGGACTCATCATCCCTCCTTATAGAGTAGATGTTCAAAGAGAAATTGACGTAATCGAAGAAATTTTACGTATTTACGGATATAACAACATCAAATCAGGACAAAAACTGAATGCCTCCGTATCGATTTCTTCAAGAACAGAAGAATACAAACTGCAGAACATTACTGCAAATATGCTTACTTCTCTCGGCTTTCACGAAATCATGTCAAACTCGCTGACAACTCCTGACTATATCGGGCTTTCTGAAAACCTGAAAGAAGAACATAATGTCACTATCATCAATCCGCTGAGTAGTGATTTGTCTGTGATGAGACAATCGCTATTATTTAGCGGACTTGAAGCGATTTCTTTCAACATCAATCGCAAAAAAGACGATTTGAAGTTCTTCGAATTCGGGAAAACCTATAAAAAGCAATTTACGGAATACGAAGAGAAAAAACACTTGAGCCTATTTATTACCGGCAATCAAACTCAAGAAAGTTGGATAGAAAAAGCCCAAAAATCTAACTTTTTCCACATGAAAGGTTACCTAACAGCTATTTTTGAGCGTTTAGGAATTAACGATACCTTCTCTTCTACAGTAACAGACGATGTGTTTTCTGAAGGAATTGCCCTAAATAAAGGCAACATCCTTTTGGCTGAATTCGGAGTCGTAAAAAAATCGATTTTAAAACACTTTGACATCAAACAAGAGGTGTTGTATGCAAACATCCGTTGGGAGAACGTGATTAAATTGGTTACTGATAAGATTAAATTCACCGAAATTGCTAAATATCCTGAAGTAAGACGCGATTTGGCGTTGCTTTTGGACGAAAGCGTGAATTTCGAAAACGTTTATCAAACCATAAAACAAACCGAAAAGAAACTCATCAAAACGATTGATTTGTTTGACGTGTATCAAGGAGACAAACTTCCTGAAGGGAAAAAATCGTATGCGATTAGCCTTGTGCTTCAAGACAGCGAAAAAACCCTTACGGATAGTCAAATCGAAAAAACAATGTCTAAAATCATTAGTGAATTGACTGACAAATTAGGAGCGGTTTTGAGGAATTAATAGAAATAAATGAGCAGATACAGGTTTTCGATTTATAAAAAATCATTCCTAAAACAAAACCTTTAAAAGGAAAAATAGAAGGTTTTATAACTTTTGAAA
>CAYZBA010000125.1:0-5050 GCA_964476555.1 uncultured Flavobacterium sp. | reverse complement strand
CAGCTAAAGACTCTGCTAAAAATCCTGAACGGGTTTGTACTTTTAATTCATAAAGCCCGGGTTTTCCGGAAATGGCTAAAATTTTCTCTAAACTCATTGTTTATTTAAGTTAATAGTTATAGTTAAGGGTTAAACAAGTTAGGAAAGTAGCGTGATTATTTGCCTTTTTTTACAGCAAACTTCATGCGATAATCAACACTGGTTTTACCTTCCATAATGTTTTTGAGTTTCTTTTCGTTGAGTCGCTTCTTGAGCGAAGAAATCTTGTCTGTAAACAGGATTCCCTCGATGTGGTCGTATTCGTGTTGAATTACTCTGGCACGAAGGCCATCGTATTCTTCCGTATGTTTTTGGAAGTTTTCGTCATAGTATTCAATCGTGATTTTGTCATGACGAATTACATCTTCATGAACTCCGGGAATACTTAAGCATCCTTCGTTGAAAGCCCAAAGTCCGCCTTCTTCTTTAAGAATTTTAGCGTTGATGAACACTTTTTTGAATCCGTCAACTTCTTCTTTTTCTTGTTTTGAAAGGTCGTCATTTTCGGAGAAAGGTGTAGTGTCTACCACAAACAAGCGGATAGAAAGACCTATCTGTGGTGCTGCCAGCCCAACTCCGTGAGCTCTATACATCGTATCGAACATGTCTTCGATAAGCTGTTTTAAATTTGGATATTCGGCAGAGATATCTTCACCTTTTTTTCTCAAAACAGGATCCCCGTAGCCTACAATCGGTAAAATCATTTTTTTATTTTTATAAGAAGGGCAAAGATAAAATATATTTAGAATTTTGGTGGCTGTAAATCTGATTTTTTGATTCTTTTAGGTATGATTTTTCACTTGTTATATGTATGAACAAGCTCTTGTAATGACTCTTCCCAAGATTTGATTTGGATTCCGAAAGCAGTTTTGATTTTTGACTTGTCTAACACGCTGTACTTTGGTCGAATAGCCGGAGTAGGATAGGAGCTTGTCGGAATCGGATTTAGAGTGATTCGGATCTTGTTCAACTCAAAAATTTTTTTGGCAAAGTCATACCATGAGCAAGTTCCTTCATTCGAGAAATGGTAGATTCCGTAAGCGGGTTGGATGCTTGATGTTGTGTGTTGGATGATGTCAATTATAGCTTTAGCCAAGCAATTTGCATTAGTTGGAGTCCCGATTTGGTCATTCACTACATTTAGCGATTCTCTTTCAGAAGCCAAACGAAGCATGGTTTTATAGAAGTTGTTCCCTGATTCAGAATAAACCCACGAAGTTCGGATGATGTAATACTTTTTAATAAGAGTTTGAATTGTTTGTTCACCTTCTAATTTTGTCAATCCGTATACGTTTTTCGGATTAGGAATATCAACTTCGGAATACGGAGTTTTTTTTTCTCCGTCGAAGACAAAATCAGTGGAAAGGTGAATGAGAGTTGTGTTGTGTTTTTTACAGCTTTCAGCCAGATTTTTGACTCCGACAACGTTGGTTTTATGAGCCAAACCTGGTTCGGATTCTGCTTTGTCTACAGCCGTATAAGCAGCACAATTGATACAAAAATCAGGCTGATATTGCTCAAATACGGTGAAACAATTTTCTTTATCTGTAATATTAAGGATTTTAGAATCCGTAAACACAAAGCGAATCTCAGAAACAGATTGCGATACATTCTGCAAGGCCTGTCCGAGTTGTCCGTTGGCTCCGGTGACTAAAACTACCATATTTTCTTTGCGTTAGCTAACGTAGGGTTATTCTGATCTTTTTCGGAAATAATCATTTTCTCCCTTGGGAAGTTCCATTGGATTCCGATAGCAGGATCATCAAAAGCAATCCCTGTTTCGGCTTCTTTGTTGTAAAAATTATCACATTTATACGAAAAAAGTGCCGTATCACTCAACACCAAAAAACCATGAGCAAAACCTCTGGGAATATACAACTGTTTTTTGTTTTCGGCCGAAAGCAAAATAGTTTCATGGAGGCCATAGGTTTCAGATTCCGGACGAATATCCACAGCCACATCAAGCACTTCGCCTTGTAATACTTGAACTAACTTGGCTTGAGCGAATTCCCCAACCTGATAATGCAGTCCTCGGAGTACTCCTTTGGTCGAAAGCGATTGATTGTCTTGCACAAAATGAACGGCTAGCCCGGTTACTTCACGAAAGGTCCTTTCGTTGAAGCTTTCCATAAAAAAGCCCCTTTCATCATAAAAAACCTTAGGTTCGATTATAAAACAATCTTGTAAACGGGTAGGAGTAACCTTCATTTTTTAGTTTTTTAGGTCTGCCGTATATTTTTTATATCCTTCCACAAAGAATAGGAATCCTAAGAACACAATAAACAAGACGAAAGGATATAAGAACTTAAGTTTTCCTTTGAACAGATTGTTTTTCCCGATATTTAGAGAGTGACTTTTCTCTTTGATGATTTGGTCATAATTGAGCAAATCAGTCTTCAGTTGGTTTAAAGTTTCTAGTTGATAGGTCTTGGTTAGAGCTAGGTCATTGAGCTGGCTATCCCCACCATACATAAAGAGCTGACTGCTTTTTCCATTTTCTGAAGTGGCCGAAAAAGAACCTAAAACTTCATCAATTTGTTGAATCAGCGCCTCGGTTTGCTCGATTTTAAATAGTTGTCCTTCTGTATAGACTTTTTGCATTTGCGAAAAATAGTCGCTGCTGTTTAAGAACGTCAGAATAGGTACTATGTATTCTTCGTATGAGATAGGTTCTTTGGCTTCGATAGTGATTCGTTGATTCTGAAACATTCTCTTTACAGGGTCGTCTTCCATTACTTTCGTAATGTCTGAGTTGTCTGAAAGGAGTTTCAAAACATCATAATTTCTGCTGTAGTTATTAACCGCATCTATTTTGGTCAGGTCAAACACTTCTTTGATAGGTTCGCCTGATATAGAACGCAAAGCAGAAGGATTCTTTAGACCTACGGTTTGAGTCAGGAATGCCACGTCGTTTTGTTTGATTCGAGCGTCCAATAATTCGATTTTATTGTAGAGATAATCTACACTACCGAAGTTGGCCTTCACAAGAACATAGTTTTCAAAAGTCTTGTTTTTGTCTTTCATGTATCCCCAAACTGCTCCTAAAATAATCAGGATGATAAATACAATGAAAAACCTTTTTATAAGTAAAAGGGCTTTGTGTACACATTTGTAAAACAGTTTAATAACCGAACGAAAAAGACTTCCTACACTTTGAAGAGTGATTTCCTGTTCCTGATGCTGACTCATAGTGGATAGATTTTTATGCAATATTAAGAATTTGTTCTAATATTTTAATGGTAATGAGATACGTAGGTTTTACTCCTGTCGTTCCTAACCCTCCCGAAGCTAGTGTACTTCCTGTTTCAAGTGGGTTGTCAGAAGCGTAATACGCATAACGAACTTTTACGTCTTTTGGTATACTTTTCCTAATTTTGGAAGCTGATTGAATCGCCTTTTGGTAATGAGCACCTTCCATTTCCAGGCCAATTACTTCCCAAGTTGATTTGTGGAAGAAGTATAATAAATCTTTGTTTTGTAGCGAAGTTCCCAGTACAGTCACCATGTTTCCTGCATAAACCGGAATTCCGTAACCCTCAAACATTTCTTTAGTCAATTCGTTTTCAAAAGGATAATTATCTCCGGTTCCTTCGTTGATATGAGCCGACGGAATCATAATATCGCCTTTTCCTCCTTCCAAGATACCGGCTTTACCCATAATCGAAACGGATTTCACGTTCAGATAAGTTCTGTCTTCGCCTTCTTTATAAGGTTTTAATAACTCATCAATGGTTTCATACGCTTGTTCTCCGAAGGCATAATCCATTACAATAATCACAGGTTTGTCTGTCGCAACGGCCTTAGGGAAGTTCGTTTTTTTGAAATCAATTTTTGCGGTGTCAAAGATTTGAACGTCGATATTGGTTCCCGATGTGTCCCACAACTGAATCATGCCGTTTTTCAGAGCGACAGCTTCTACCTTTTTACGAAGATCTCCGTTGTTTGGGTTACTCAAGGCTTCATACACATCGATATCTTCAGCATCTTTGAACTTCGATTTCAGCGTAGGAATAGCAAAAATGGAATTCATTACCGAGTGCATATTAGCGCTGATGATGTGAATCGGACGTTCTAAAAGGCCATTTTCTTTCAGTGTTTGTTTGATGTTATCTGCCCAAATTTCACCGTGAATATGGTGTCCTAATCGCTCTCTCAGAATTGGGCTGAAAGTGATTACGCGTTTATTGTTGTTTACAACCTCTTCGATGGCTAATTTTCCTAACCAATAGATGATGTGTAAGAATCTATCCGGATTTTCAGGAATCGCAAAAGCGTCATAAATATTGAGTACTTCAATAAAAGTTCTGCCCAACATGTTGGATACGTGAGCAATAGCTTTTTCTTTTTCGTCTTGAGAAAGCGGCTCTTCTCTGTCAACCAAACTCTCTAGAGTCTTCCAATCACGAGTTACGGCTCCGCTAATTTCGTTAATCAGAACGTGGTTTTTGATTTTGTGAGACTCGATGAAAATGAAAGTCAGGTGTGTTAAGATGTCGTAGATGTCAGAACGCCCGCGGGTAATCTCGATATTCATCTGTTCATCGTCGATGCGATAACAGTTTCTTCTTCGCTTTGGTGGAACAATCGCTTTGAAATGTGATTTTGAATAACCTTCGTCTGAAATCAAGTTGATGTAACGACATTCTTCAATTCCGATTGGGAGACGTTCGATAACGTATAAGAGTCCGTTTAGTTCTACTTTTTCGCTATTTATAGAACCATAAATTTCGGGACGAAGTAATAACAGGGCTTCACGAAGCGTCTCTCCGGAAACCCCCATAGGTTTATAAAATCCACGATTGAACAAATGCCTCATCGTGATATACATTCTCTCGATGGCAGCAGATGATTCCTGTGCTCTTGTTCTTTCTATATTTCTAAATTTTGTCATAGACAATTAATTTAATTAAAGTTAGATTGATAACTTAATTATTTATCCTAAAAACTCCAAAATATTATCCGTAATAAACTTGATTTGCTCATCATCTAATTCGGTATGCATTGGAAGTGA
>CAYZBA010000124.1:0-5199 GCA_964476555.1 uncultured Flavobacterium sp. | reverse complement strand
GGATTTAATTTTATTGCTTTAATTTGCAATAACAATTCGGCTGTTTTTTCGGCTGTTTCTTTACTAAAAATCATAGGTACAAATGTATAAAGTTTTTGTGAACAACAGACCGTTGTTTTTGACAAATAAAATAGAAAAAGAAACTGACTTCCAGCTTTTTCTTCTAAACACTTCTGATATTGAGCAACTTGTAACAAAAGTATTCGAAAACAAAATTCACAAAGCTTTTTTGTATCACCCCGACGAAAAAGAAATTTTATCTACTCTAAAGAGTAAAATAGCCGTAGAAAAAGCTGCTGGAGGATTAGTTTACAACAAAAAAGGTGAAATTCTCTTCATTTACCGAAACGGGAAATGGGATCTACCCAAAGGCGGTATAGAGAAAAATGAAGGTAAAAAAGAAGCTGCAATCAGAGAAGTTGAAGAAGAAACCGGAATCAAAAAGCTGTGCATACTTGAAAAACTTGATAAAACCTACCATATCTTTAAACGCAACGGAAAATACAAACTTAAAATAACTCATTGGTATAAGATGGAAACTTCTTCGGACGAAGTTTTAGTACCGCAACTCGAAGAAGGTATCGAAAAAGCCATTTGGGCAAAACCAAGTGACGTGCCAACTTTACTTGAAAATTCCTATGAAAATATCAAACTGCTTTTTGAGTAATCCTTTTTACTTTTTTCGGAACTTCTGTTCCCATTGCCAAGCAGACAGCAAAGCTTCTTCTAAAGAATACCGAGCTTTCCAGCCCAAAACGATATTGGCTTTGGTAGTGTCCGCATAGGCTTCTGCCACATCTCCTGCTCGTCTTTGTACAATCTTATAAGGAAGTTTTTGATCGGTTACTCTCTCAAAAGCTTGAATCACTTCTAGGACCGAAGTCCCTTTACCGGTTCCGACATTGAAAGTCTCCATTTTTTCGGAATTTTCTTTATTTATCAATCGTTGTAAAGCTTTCACGTGTGCTTGTGCTAAATCAACTACGTGAATATAATCTCGAACACAAGTCCCGTCATGAGTCGGATAATCTGCCCCAAAAACCGAAAGTTCTTGACGTAGACCAATTGCTGTTTGGGTAATAAAAGGCACTAAGTTCTGAGGAACTCCTAGAGGCAACTCTCCTATTTCAATAGAAGGATGAGCTCCTATCGGATTAAAATAGCGAAGCAAAACAGCGTTGATTCCCGATACTCTTACTACATCAGCTATAATTTCCTCTCCTATCTGTTTGGTGTTCCCATAAGGAGAAAGTGCCGGTTGAATGGGAGAACTCTCGGTAATCGGCATTTTTTGAGCCTGACCATATACCGTACAAGACGAAGAAAATATAAAAAAAGAATCGTCTTTTTGCTGCATTTGCTGTAACACATACACCAAAGAATGGATGTTGTTTTCGTAATAAAGAAGTGGGTTTTGAACACTCTCGCCAACAGCTTTAGAAGCAGCAAAGTGAATCACGCCTTGAATATCGGAATGCTTCTGAAAAAGCTGAGTAACTTGATGTTTTTCTCTGAGATTTACTTGTTCAAAAGCAGGGCGTTTATGAGTAATTTGAGTAATACCTTCGAGAATTTCAATAGAAGAATTCGACAGGTCGTCTGCAATAACCACGTCAAAATTCTGCTGTTGCAATTCCACAACAGTATGCGAACCTATATATCCTAAACCTCCGGTAACAAGAATCTTCATAATCTTTGATTTCGGGCAAATATAGACAATCTCCAAATTTTATTACTATTTCTTTTCATCAAAATGTTAAAAACAACGGAAAGCAGCTTTAGAGAAATTATAAACGGTATATTTGAAAAAATAAAATTTTTAATCATGAAAAAAATCGCATTATCATTCCTAGTAGTTTCAGCAATAATCTCTTGTAAAGAGACAAATTCCTCATCATTATTTATAGAAAAAGAAACTACTACAGAAACCTCCCCATCTGAAACTACTAATCCTTCAGATATTACTGCTTCTGAAGCTCAAAATGTTGAATTAAAAGTTAATCCTGAAACCAATACAACTACTACTACCCAAGTTCAAAAATTCAACGTTGAAGCTCCAAAACAAGCTCCACAAACAGGAGTAACAGCTCCGGGTTTTGAAGGAAAGCCCAATCCACCTCACGGTCAACCGGGGCATCGCTGTGACGTAAAAGTTGGAGACCCTCTACCTTTTAACAATGTTACGTCGACAACAGCGACACCTGCTAAAGTAGCAACACCACAACCCACAGCGAATACAACTCCTATAGTACAACAACAACCACAACAAGCTGCAACAACAGGAGTAACAGCTCCCGGGTTTTCAGGAAAACCGAACCCTCCTCACGGACAACCGGGACATCGTTGCGATATAAAAGTGGGAGAAATTCTACCTTAATTTCAACGGGCTTTTTTATAAACTGAGTATCAAAACAATACGGCAAAATCGCGGATAACCCATATAATCATTGGTTTTATCCGCTTTTTTTTATAATTTTGAAGTGTCTAATTATAAATTTTTATCTATGAAAAAATTAATTTTATCTGCAGCCGCTGTTCTTGCTTTTGGTTTTGCCAATGCTCAAGAAGCTAAGACTTTTGGTTTTGGAGAAGGAAACATCATTGTTGAAGGAAACCTTGGTTTCAACTCAACAAATGACAAAAACACTGACACCAAAACTAGCAGTTTTTCTTTTAACCCGAAAGCTGGTTATTTCATCTCTGATGATTTAGCTATCGGAATCGAATTAGGAATCGGCTCTGCAAAAGAAGAAACAGGTGGTGTTGAAGCTAAAGAAAATAATTTTGGAGCAGGTGCTTTTGCTCGTTATTACTTCTTAGAATTAGGTGAAAGATTTAAAACTTACGGAGAGTTCGGTTTAGGATTTGAATCCTACAAAGAAGAATTCGGAGGGAATGAAATTAAAACATCTGGATTCGGAGCAGGTTTAGGTTTGGGTATGAACTATTTTGTGACCGAAAACATTGCTATCAACTTTGTTTTGTCTGACATCTTATCTTACTCTTCAATTAAACCAGACGGAGGAGAAGCTATCAACGAATTCAACGGAAACATCAACGTTTTTGACAACTTCTTCACTACGGCTCAATTTGGTTTAACATTCAAATTCTAAACCATATAGCTAAATATGAGTATATAGTCAGAAGAAAATCTTCTGACTATTTTTTTTTCATATTTAACCATCACAGTATAAATACTAAACGTATTGTTCATTTATTAATTTTAGAATTGTAAAAAAATCCAAAATTAAATTTGCGAAACCAA
The DNA here is from genome assembly GCA_964476555.1 of uncultured Flavobacterium sp. Taxonomy (GTDB): domain Bacteria; phylum Bacteroidota; class Bacteroidia; order Flavobacteriales; family Flavobacteriaceae; genus Flavobacterium. Next base: position 1,934 of record CAYZBA010000124.1, on the reverse strand, counting down.
AAAGTTGCGCATGTATTTGCAACCAAATGGTTTAAAATTTTCTTGCATAGTGAATAAATGTAACTAATCCTGTGGGTATAATTAGAAAAACTCCGCAATTGGTTTCATTCCACTAGTGTGCAATAGATATCACATAAACTTAAGGCATGATGGAAAAATTTATAATTAATAAAGTTAAACAATGTTTATTTATTCAGGCAAAAGTAATCAGACTTTTACTTTCAAGTTTTTTATTTTTTCTCTTGAATTTTCCTTTGAAATGTATTGCACAATTTGAAAATATTGCCATAACAAATATTGAAATATTTACAGAGCCTTATAAGCCTTCTATTAAAAATGCAACGATATTAATAAGTCATGGAAAGTTCAAAAAGATAGGATTAAGTGAGAGTATAAAAATACCTAAAGAATACAGAATCATTAATGGTAAAGGTAAATTTGCAACTGCTGGGTACTGGAATAGTCATACCCACTTTATGGAACAAAAATGAGAAAATGTGAAAGATATATCAGCAGATAGCTTGGAAAGTTTTTTACAAGAAATGTTTACATCAAAAGGGTTCGTATATGTTTTTGATTTAGCTCAAATAGATTTCAAAAATCTCAATTCACTACAAGGAAGAATTAAAAATGAAAAATGAAAAAGCCCAACTATCTTATCTGTTGGTGTACCATTTACCTCTAAAAGTCCTTTTTATATAAAACCACTAAAATTACCTGAACTAACATCAAAAAAAGAAGTTAGGCACCACATCTTTACTCAAATTAAAAAACTTTTATTGAAACACAATTCAAGCCAAATATTTAAGATCATGAAGGCCAGACGAGACATATATCAAGCTATTTCCGACCCAACAAGAAGGGCTATTATTGCTCTAATTGCAATTCAAGCCATGACTCCCAATGCCATTGCTGAACATTTTGATTCAACCCGACAAGCTATTTCCAAACACTTACATATTTTGAGAGAGTGTGATTTAGTAAAACAAACACAGCAAGGCCGAGAAATATATTATCATCTTGAAGTACAAAAACTAAAAGAAATAGATGTTTGGTTAGAGCAATTCCGAAAAATTTGGGAAACACGTTTCAACCAATTGGACGAGGTATTATCAACACAAAAAAAATAAAAAATGAACACAAGTTTAAATTTTGACTTTGTTATAAACAAAGAAAAAAATACGGTGAATGTGATGCGTGATTTTAACGCCGAACTTAATTTGGTGTGAGAAGCTTGGACCAATCCTGAAATCCTAGATCAATGGTGGGCACCTAAACCCTATAAAACCCAAACTAAATCCATGGATTTTAGAGAAGGTGGAATGTGGCTTTACGCAATGGTAAGCCCAAAAAACGAGGTGCACTGGTGTAAAGCTCAATATCAAAATATTGAGGCATTTAAAAGTTTCATTCATACCGATAGCTTTTGCGATGAAAATGGAAATGTAGTTCAAGATTTTCCTACTTCAAGCCGGACGAATGTTTTTAAAGCTAATAAGGATAAAACAAGTGTAAACATTACCATCCAATACGATAGCCTAGCAGACCTAGAACAAGTTATTAAAATGGGCTTTAAAGAAGGCTTCACAATGGCTATGCAAAATCTTGATCTTTATTTGGAAGATGAGAGCTCTATCAAAGAGATAAAGTCATCTATTTAAACAACAAATTCAACTTGAAATATATGATTTTTTGTTTCTATAGTAGCCCCACCAGGAATCGAACCTGGATCAAAAGTTTAGGAAACTTCTATTCTATCCGTTGAACTATGAGGCCTTAAGAACAATGCGAAATTACAAAAAAACTCAAAATGCAAAAACAAAAAAAAGCCTCACAAACCAGAGTCTATGAGGCTTTGTACGTAACTAAAACAAACCTTTTAAAGCTCTAAAGCCTTTACCGGATTGTTATCCATCAATAATTCAACTGGGTTT
>CAYZBA010000123.1:0-5216 GCA_964476555.1 uncultured Flavobacterium sp. | reverse complement strand
AGTTGGCTCGCGAGAAGGAGGTGGTCGGGATTTACATTTCGGGTCATCCGCTTGACGATTATAAATACGAGCTCAAATATTTCTGTAATACGACGCTTACTCAACTCAAGAATCTTGAGAATTATATCGGCAAACAAGTTACGGTGGGTGGCATCATAACTAATGTAGAGCACAAAGTTTCTAAGGACAACAAAGGTTGGGCGTCGTTTACGTTGGAAGGATATGACGATAGTTATGAGTTTCGAATTTTTGAAGGAAAGGATGCCACTTATTCCAAGTACCGTGCCTTTTTGGTTTCGAATAACTTTGTACACATTCGGCTAACAGTACAAGAAGGTTGGGTGAACAAAGAGGGCAAGAAGTCTGAGCCACGTATTCAGTTTATCAATATTCAGTACCTTCAGGACGTATTGTCGAACTATGCGAAGAATTTGGTGATTCAGATGCGGTTAGATGAAATCAAAAACAGCAGCATAGAGGTGATTTTAAATGCTTTTCGCCGGAATAGAGGCAATCACACTGTTACATTTGAAGTTTATGAGTTTGAGCAAATTCCGTCTAAGATTGAGTCACCTGCACCCATAGCTTTAAAGCCTCAACTTCAAGAGGCAGAATTAGAAGGTATGGATGACTTTTTGGAGCCAGAGGTTATGCTGATGGAAGAAGAAATTTCTGAGGAACTGTTGGTTGAAACGGAGCCGGTAGAAGAGGTTCGACCGATAAACTTTTTGGCTCTTAGCAGCAGGAGCTTAAAAGTGAATATCTGTAAGGAATTGCTAGACGAATTAGAGAAAAATCAGATTACTTTTAAGCTCAATTAATCTTTTAAGGGTTTAAAGTAATTTCTTTTACTAGAGAAGTAATCGGGACAACGTCGACGGTGTTGTTGTTTATGAGGAATATTACTTCTTTGGTTTTGCCGATTATTTTTCCGGTTTTGAATTGATTGTCGGCAAATTTGATTTGGATAGGCGGTTGTTCTAGAATTTGTTCTTTTGAGATGTTTCTGTAGGTTACGGCAGACATTCCCAGATATAAAATAAAGAGCGCTAAGGCAGATATATTTCGCATAGAGCGATACCAATACTTTCTATTGAGCCCGAAGTTGACTTTGTCGTAGATTCTGGGGAATCTTCTTTCGTAGACTCTATCGAACAGATAGATGAAATAAGTTAGTCCTAAGGAGCAAATTGTAAAGAATAAGATTCGAAAGTCAGAAAACGGAGCCATCAAGAAATCAAACACACCGGCGTAGTCGAAAATATTGATACCAAATTCGGCATATTTTTGATGCATAAAGAGCATGCCTATTGCGATAGCAATCACGTAGGAAATGGCTAAAATAGCTTGTGATTCTTTGAAGAATAGTTTTATACGCTTGTCTTCGAGGAGCATGATATGTGTATTAAGAAGGGAATCAGTTGAGTTTTTCGGTTAGTTTTTTAAACGTTTTTCGAGCGTCTTTTCCTTCGTATAAAATCTGATACACTGCATTGATGATAGGAGTTTTGGCTTGGTAGGTTTGGTTGAGCAAATAAGCACTTTTGGTCGCATAATAACCTTCGGCGACCATGTTCATTTCCATCATAGCGGATTTTACGGTATAGCCTTTTCCGATCATATTACCGAACATTCGGTTACGTGAGAAAGTTGAGTATCCGGTTACCAATAAGTCTCCCAAATAGGCTGAATTATTGATATTACGCTTCATTTTATGTACTTTTCGGATATATTTTTTCATTTCTCGGATGGCATTGCTCATCAGTAGTGCTTGGAAGTTGTCTCCGTAGCCCAATCCGTGAGCCATACCGGCTGCTATGGCGTAAATGTTTTTCAGCATTGCGGCGTACTCTGTTCCGACCACATCATCAGAGATTTTGGCTTTGATGAAATAGCTTGAAAGGTATTTTGCGATGATTTGAGCTTTTTGTTTGTCTTGGCAGGCGATAGTTAGGTATGAGAGTCTTTCGAGGGCTACTTCTTCTGCATGACAAGGTCCTGATATAACCGCGATGTTTTCTTTCGGGACACCGTAATGTTGTTGGAAGTGTTCACCTACGATAAGGTTTGATTCGGGGACAATTCCTTTAATAGCAGAAATAACTACTTTGTTTTCAAGACTTACGTTTATTTTTTGCAGTTCAGCTCCGACAAAAGCAGAAGGGATGGCAAAAATGATATAATCTGCGTAGGTTATGGCTTCGTTAATATCTGCAGTAAGTTTAAGTTTAGTAGTGTCGAATTCAACGGATGTAAGGTAATTAGGGTTGTGACCGTGAATTAGCATATAGTTGATCGTTTCGGGGTCTCTTATATACCAAGCAATATCTGAGAGGTTTGCTCTCAGCATTTTAACAATGGCAGTTGCCCAACTGCCTCCCCCGATAACTGCAAACTTTGGTTGTTCCTCCATGATTTAAGGGTAAGGTTGTGTTGCCAAAGGTAAGCAATATGAATAAAACTTACAAAATAAGCATTTAACTGGTTGAAATTCTGAAATTTATTTTAACAAAAGTTTAGTTTTTTGTAAATACTTTTCTTGTGATGTATTGCGTTATTTTGTACAATATTTTTTCATTCACTAAAGTTTAGTTAGTAGATTTATTTGGTTTTGAGGGAAGGGACCGTTTGTTATAAACGGTTCCTTCTTTTTTTTGTGGTTGAGACTACAAGCTTAGCGACACTATTTCACGAACTTTTTCTGGAGTGATGTTTTGTTTTTCTCCCATGGCTATCCAACCTCGTTTTTCGAAACGGCTCACGATGAAATCGGCAGTTTGAGAAATGTCGGCATCGGTGTTTTCTCTAATTTTGAGTTTCATTCCCATGGTTTTAAAGAATTTTTCTAACTCGAGAATAGCGTTTTGAGCGATTTGGTCATCGTTTCCGCTTAGGCCGAACACTTCTTTTCCGAATTGTGCTAATTTTTCTTTTTTGGATTCAAACATTACGCGATACAGACTAGGGAAGACAATAGCCAATGTTCGTGCATGGTCGATTCCGTATAGGGCTGTGAGTTCGTGGCCAATCATGTGAGTTACCCAGTCTGTTGGGACTCCTTTTGATATGAGGGTATTAAGTGCCATGGTACAGCTCCACATATAATTGGCGGCTAAGTTATAGTCGGTAGGGTTGTCGGCTACTTTAGGACCAACTTCGAATAGGGTTTTTAGGATGCTTTCGGCCAATTTATCTTGCAATATAGCTCCGTGTTTATAGGTTAAGTATTGTTCCAAGACATGAGAAAAAGCATCGATTATACCGTTTTGGATTTGTCTTTTTGGTAGTGAAACGATGACAGTTGGGTCGCATACGGAGAAGATAGGGAAGGTTACTTCGCTACCAAAAGAGAGTTTTTCTTGGGTTGCATTGATGGTAATTACGGATCCTGCATTCATTTCGCTTCCTGTGGCAGGTAGTGTAAGAACAGTTCCGAACGGAATTGCTTTTACGGGTCTGTGTTTTCTGTATAAAATATCTAGAGGATCGCCTTGATAGGCTGCTGCCGAGGCGATAAACTTGACTCCGTCAATGACAGACCCACCTCCAACAGCCAAGATGAAATCTACGTTTTGTGTTTTAACGATTTCAACCGCTTTCATCAAAGTTTCAAAAACAGGGTTGGCTTCTACACCACCGAATTCGAGTACGTCCAGGTCGTTTAAAGCGTTTTTGACTTGGTCGTAAACGCCATTTTTGAAGATGCTTCCTCCTCCATACACCATAAGGATTTTTGAGTTTTGAGGAATTTCTTTGTTGATTTTTTCGATTTGATTTTTTCCGAAAAGTATTTTTGTAGGGTTGTGAAATTCAAAATTTTGCATGATTTGAGATTTTAGTCTTACAAAGGTAAGAGATTCTTAAAGAACAAACCAGCCCCTCACAAGGGTCGGGGTTTAAATATAAGTTAAAAAAAAACAGCCTGAAAATCGAGTGTTTTTCAGGCTGTGATTATCATGTAGACGGGATTATTTAAAAGCCGGGTATCCCGTAATGTCTGCTCCGGTGATTAATAAGTGGATGTCGTGAGTACCCTCGTAAGTAATAACACTTTCTAGGTTCATACTGTGTCTCATGATAGAGTATTCACCTGTGATTCCCATTCCACCAAGGATTTGTCTGGCTTCGCGAGCAATGTTGATAGCCATTTCTACGTTGTTTCGTTTAGCCATGGATATTTGTGCAGAAGTTGCTTTTCCTTCGTTTCTTAGGACTCCTAGTCTCCAGGTTAGCAATTGCGCTTTGGTGATTTCGGTGATCATTTCGGCTAATTTTTTTTGTTGGAGTTGTGTTGCGGCGATTGGTTTTCCGAACTGGATACGTTCTTTGGCGTATCTTAGAGCAGTGTCGTAGCAATCCATAGCTGCTCCGATTGCCCCCCAAGCGATTCCGTAGCGAGCCGAATCAAGACATCCTAGAGGAGCGCCAAGTCCTGATTTACCAGGGAGTAGGTTTTCTTTAGGGACTTTTACGTTGTCAAAAATAAGTTCTCCTGTAGCAGAAGCTCTAAGTGACCATTTGTTGTGAGTTTCGGGAGTAGAGAATCCTTCCATACCGCGCTCCACGATGAGTCCGTGGATTCGTCCTTCTTCGTTTTTTGCCCATACTACGGCAATGTCTGCGAAAGGAGCATTAGATATCCACATTTTAGCTCCGTTAAGCAGGTAGTGGTCACCTTTGTCTTTAAAATTGGTTACCATTCCACCGGGGTTTGAGCCGTGGTCAGGCTCTGTAAGGCCGAAGCATCCCATATATTCACCAGTAGCCAATTTTGGCAGGTATTTTTTTCTTTGTTCTTCGGTTCCGTATTTCCAGATGGGATACATTACTAAGGATGATTGCACTGAAGCAGTAGAACGCACACCGCTGTCACCTCTTTCTATTTCTTGCATGATAAGACCGTATGATATTTGGTCAAGTCCTGCACCGCCATATTCAGTTGGGATATAAGGGCCAAAAGCTCCAATCTCTGCTAATCCTTTGATGATTTGTTTTGGGAATTCTGCTTTTTGGGCATATTCTTCTATGATAGGAGATACTTCTCTTTTTACCCATTCTCGGGCAGCATCTCTAACTAATTTGTGTTCTTCTGAAAGCAATTCATCGAGTAAATAATAATCAGGAGCTTGGAATAAATCAGGTTTCATAGTAATTCATTTTAAAAATTGGTGCAAAAGTAAACAATCTCACCCGAATAAACTCTTTTTTTGAATCAT
>CAYZBA010000122.1:0-5219 GCA_964476555.1 uncultured Flavobacterium sp. | reverse complement strand
ACAGACAAGAAAAAGGAAAAATTTGTTCTGATTATATTTTAAGCCAAAAAGGAGCTACCACGAAAATTATGAATTATGAGTTATAAAATGAGAATTACCTGCTTATTTCTGTTGTTTTTTGGTTTTTGTTATTCGCAGAATCAATCGTGGGGAAGTTATTTTTCATACAATCATATTGTTGATTTAACTCATTCTGAAAATCGCATTATTGCCGCAACCGAAAATGCTCTTTTTTCGCAAAATCTTGTCAATTATGAGGTACAAACTATCAATTCTATTGACGGGCTAAAAAGCGAACTTATCACAACTGTTCATCATAGTAAAGGTTATGGTAAAACCCTTATCGGGAATATCAACGGACTTTTGATTATCTATAATCACAACAACAATCAGGTTATCAATAAGGTAGACATCATCAATAACGTTCCTGTCCCGCAATCTATCAAACGAATTAATCACTTTTTTGAACACGAAGGAAAAGTTTACATCTCGACCGATTACGGGATTACTGTTTTTAACCTTGCTACGTTAGAGTTTGGAGACACTTATTTTATTGGTCTGGCAGGACAAGAGACACAAGTGTTGCAAACCACAATTCATGACGGATACATTTATGCGGTTACTCCTAACATAGGGATTCGAAGAGCATCTATTCTGAATCCATTTTTGATTAATTTCAATTCTTGGGAAGTGTTTCATTCCGGAAGTTGGAAAGGTATTGCCAGTATTGGGAACTTTCTGGTAGGTTCGGGCATAGACAACCGTTTATATCGTTTTTACGAAGATTCTACGCTTTCGATCATCACAACTGCTCAACCGATTTTGAATATTCGTTCTGAGAATGGATTCCTAACGGTGACAACGGCTTCTACGGTTTATGCTTTCAATCAACAGTTGGCGTTGGTAGCTCAAATCGGACAAATTTTTGGAGAATCTCTTCAATACACAAGTTCTTTGGTGGTGAGTAATATGCTTTATATTGGTACTCAAACCAAAGGAATTTATATGCTAAATCTAAATAATCAAGGTTTTTATGAGAATTATGTCCCAGCAGGACCATTGCGAAATAAGGTTTATTCCATCAAAGCAACTTCGGATAACTTATGGTGTGTTTTCGGAGACAGTGATTATCAGTTGAATCCGTATACGTATGGGTTGTCAAAATTCGGAATTTCGAAACTTACACCTGACGGATGGTTTCATATTCCGTATGAAGATGTTTTAGGAGCCAGAACATTGTCTAAAATCGTGCTACAACCTAATAATGAAAATATTGCTTATATAGGCTCCAATTATTCAGGTATTTTAAAGGTAGAAAATGATGTGCCTATAGAGCTGTATAACCAAAATAATACAGGTCAGAATGGTTTAGAAACCTATCTTGAAAATGGTACTAACGATGTGCGTATTCATAGCCTTACTTTTGATAAATCAAATAATTTATGGGCAACCAATGCCGGAGGAGGAGGAAATATTAAAGTACTTCGCACTACCGGAAACTGGCAATCCTACCATATATTAGACGGAGTAAATCAATATTGGGATATCGTTACTGATAAAAACAATACTAAGTGGGTAGCCTCAAAAGATAGGGGACTTATTGGTTTTAACGAGAATTATCAAAATCGTAGAATCTATATTAATAATTCTTATTCCAACGGTCTTCCGATTAATAACGTAAGGGCTTTGGCTATTGATAAAAACAACCGATTGTGGATAGGAACACAATGGGGACTTCGCATTCTGCCAAATATAGACAGATTTTTAACCGAAGATCAACCTTCGGTGAATCCTGTAATTATCATGGAAGAAGGTGTTCCTCAAGAACTTTTATACAGACAATATGTCTCTAAAATTAAGGTAGACGGAGCAGACCAAAAGTGGATAGGAACTTTCGGTGCCGGAGTATTTTTGGTTTCTCCCAATGGTCAAGAGACTATTTATCACTTTACGAAAGACAATTCACCATTGCCAAGTAATTCGATTTTAGATATCGATATCAACCCAAAAACAGGAGAAGTTTTCTTTGCTACCGACAAAGGAATGGTTTCCTATAAAGGAGCCTCTACCGCACCTTCTGATGACTTGTCGGGAGTGTATGTTTATCCGAATCCGGTTCGTCCGGAATATTCGGGAACGGTAAAAATAGCGGGACTTACAGACCAAGCCAACGTAAAAATCACCGATATCGAAGGTAACTTGGTTTTTGAAGCCAACAGCAGCGGAGGAACCGTAGAATGGGATACTACGGCTTTTGGACGATATAGGGTTTCTTCAGGAGTTTATATGATTTTTATTGCAACCAAAGATGCAACCGAAACTAAAGTCAAAAAGGTAATGATTATCCGATAGTTTTTTGCTTAAACGGAATTTCTTCGTCTAATATTTCTTTTAACAATCGAGTAGTCTCTTCTAAGAACATTTCTTTTATTTCCGGAGTAAAAGTGGTAATTTCCTCTTTAGCTTCGGTTTTGAAAAGGAAAGGAAGAAATCCGTTTTTAAGGTTTTTGAACGAAATAATTCCAACCTCGATAGGATGTTCCGCTTGCTTTTCAAACATATAAGCATAGCACAACAATTGGATAATTTTGTTTTTGGTTTCATCTTCTAAGAAGTCTTTCCAATCCGATAAGGACAGGTTTTTTCCTTCTACTTTTCCGGTTTTGTAATCCAAGATTCTCACTCGGTCATTTCGGATTTCTACTCGGTCTATGTATCCTGCAATTTTAACGGGGAATGGCAATTTTTCGCTGTCTAAGATTTTTTCGAATTGTTTTTCCAGATAGAGAATTTTTACGGCATCACCTTTAATCAGCTGTTGTTTTTCGAGTTTCAAGAAGTTGAATACACTGCGCTTCGAAGCTTCATAAGCCAAGAGGTTTTTTCCTTTTTTGATTTCTCCTTCTTTGAATTCGAGTTTGAAGTTTTTAACCAGCACTTCTTCTACTTGTGCCTCCATTGTTTCTACATCTTTTTCAGAAAGGTAACGATTCAAGAAAGGAGTGTATAACTCTTCGAGAGTTTTGTGAATGATGTTTCCTAAGGTATTGGCTTCGATAGTTTCTTCTACTTCTTCTAGCTCACAGATACGAAGAATTCTTTGGTAATAAAAATCAAGCGGATTTCGAATATAGGCTGAAAGGGCAGAAGGAGAGAATCCTTTTTGAGCAATTTCTCTCAGCCGTTCCATTACGCTCTCGGACTTTTCTATAACAACTTCGTTTGAAGCAACGCTAGGAACTTCGGCCTGATAAATATGATGAGTAATAGTGTGATTTGGTTGTTTTTCAACCTCTAGCTGGGTGATAAAACGGCTTTTTTCACCTCCATCAAGACTGTCGTTATCGGTATTGTAAATCAAATATACTTTTTTAGCTCTTTGTAGAAGGCGATAAAAGTGATATGTATATACTGCGTCTCTTTCTCTGTAAGAAGGAAGTCCGTATTCTCGTTTTACATCCATCGGAATAAACGAATTATGCGATTTTCCAAGAGGAAATTTTCCTTCGTTCATCGAGGCTATAATCACATTTTCGAAGTCCAAATTTCGGGATTCCAATATTCCCATAATTTGTAAACCCGAAAGCGGTTCTCCTTCAAAAGAAACTTCTTTTGTTTCGACCACTTGTTTATAAATACCGTAAAGAGCATTCAAAGAAAAAGGTTTTCCGCTATTTGAAAAGTGATTCTTCAACTGATTAATCACCTTGTAAATTTCGTACAAAAAGGCTTTAGTGATTCGGTCTATACCTATTTGGTCGTCCAATCTGTTTTTGATGTACAACAAGATGTCTGATATTCGGTCGAGTATTTCGAGAGTATTATCGCTCCATTTGTCGAAAATTAGATGGAAGAAATCGTTTTTATCAGTTTGTAGTTCGATTAACTTTTGATAGGTAAGAAAAGTAAAGTTATTCGATTTGATAATATTGATGACTTCTTGAGCATCTATAAAAGGCTCTACGATGGGGTGCGAGAGCACTTCGAGTACGTCTTTATAATAAAATGTATAGCTGTTCTCGGATTTGCTTTTCGCAAAAGTGTGCATTTTGAACAATCTGTTAATTAGAAATTGCACTGGATTGTTTTTTGAAGGATATCCGAGAGTGATGTTAAGATCAGCAACCGAAGCCGGCAAGGAATATAAAACAGCAGTAAGCAAGTTTTTTTCCGGAAGGATAATCACGGTTTTACTTAAATTTTGTGGATTTTGTAGCAAATTTTCCACAATTTCCCCAATTATCCTCGCCTGTCCTACGGCTTTTGGAGTACCTATTACCTCAATATTTTTAGGTTTTGAGAAGTCGTCAAAGCTCCAATTGAAGTTTTGGGAAGCATAATAACTCCAATTTTGTTTAATTTTTCGCAAGAAACGACCTGCCTGATGGTAGTTGTCTTCGAGAAACGTTTTATCTGCGTCCCAATAAATTTGAGATTGAGTATGAGACAAAAAGTGTTTGATGATTCGCTCTTCGGAGGTCGTAAGAGCATTAAATCCGGCAAAAATAAAGAATTTATGTTGGTGTTTTTGAGTATACTCTTCGAGCTTTTCGATAGATTTTTTATAAGCAAGTCCCTGATAGCCCTTATTTTTTTGGAGTAATTCTGCTTGAAATTCTCGATAATAAAGAGGTAATAAACTCCAGAACCTCAGGTGTTTTTCGATGAGTTTAGTCTTCTTTTCAGAAAGAGACCAATGCTCCATTTCTTTGATGTCTTTCAAATATTGTAAGACCTTTTGAGGGTCGCACAAATATGCATCAATATCGTTAAAGTCTCTGAGCAACACTTTTGCCCAAGGAGCGAATTGCTCGAAATTTTGTTTTTCTTCTTTAGTAGAAACCCTTTCATACACCTTATAAAACTCAAATAATAGTTCTATGGCATTTAGTATACGAATGTCTGAAATTTGTTCTACAAGCTCCTCAATACTAAAGATTTCGGGAGCAAAAAAAGTGGTGTTTATTTGATTTTTTAAAGCCTCAATCAAAAAGACTTTAGATCTTTTGTTAGGCAGAACCACAACCACATCGGCTATATTATTGCCAAACTTATTAGCGATTTCAAAAGCTATTTTATCGAGAAAGCTATTCATAGGATAAAAATAAAAAAACGTCCCGAATTTCGGGACGTTTCTAGTAAAATTTATTTTCTCTGTATTATTTTACCAATTTTACTTCAACTCTACGGTTGTTAGCTTTACCAGCAGCCGTTTTGTT
>CAYZBA010000121.1:0-5282 GCA_964476555.1 uncultured Flavobacterium sp. | reverse complement strand
CCTAAAAACAAACTTAAACAGTTTTTAGGTGATTTAGTTGATTTTTACTACTTTTGTTTCGACTTTTAAAAAAATCTGACAAAATCCTAGTTTATGAATTTACACGAATATCAAGGGAAAGAAATTTTAGCTTCTCACGGAGTAAGAGTTCAGAGAGGTTATGTTGCTCATAATGCCGAAGAAGCCGTAGCTAAAGCTAAACAACTTACAGCAGAAACAGGAACAGGCTGGCACGTTATCAAAGCTCAAATACATGCAGGAGGACGAGGAAAAGGAGGAGGAGTAAAACTGGCTAAAAACCTTCAAGAAGTTGAGGCTCTTGCTGAACAAATCATCGGAATGCAACTTGTAACACCACAAACTCCACCAACAGGAAAAAAAGTTCACAAAGTGTTGGTTGCCGAGGATGTGTACTATCCGGGAGAAAGCAAAACAGCTGAATTCTATATGTCTGTACTTCTAAACCGAGGAAAAGGACGTAACATGATTATGTATTCTACCGAAGGAGGTATGGATATCGAAGAAGTAGCTGAAAAAACCCCTCACCTAATCTTTACTGAAGAAATTGACCCATCTGTAGGTCTTCAAGGGTTTCAAGCAAGAAGAATTGCTTTCAACCTTGGGCTTTCTGGAAACGCTTTCAAAGAAATGGTGAAGTTTGTTGAAGCTCTTTACAAAGCTTACGTACAATCTGATGCTTCACTATTCGAAATCAATCCGGTTCTTAAAACTTCAGATAACAAAATCCTAGCTGTCGATGCTAAAGTGGTTCTAGATGATAACGCTCTTTTCAGACATCCAAACTATGCGGATATGAGAGATATCATGGAAGAAAACCCAATAGAAGTTGAAGCAAAAGCAGTAGGACTAAACTATGTTGACCTTGACGGAAACGTTGGTTGTATGGTTAACGGAGCTGGTCTTGCTATGGCAACTATGGACCTTATCAAACATGCCGGGTATGAGCCTGCAAACTTCCTTGATGTGGGAGGAACTGCAGATGCAAAACGTGTAGAAACAGCTTTCAAAATCATCTTGAAAGACCCTAACGTAAAAGCTATCCTTATCAATATCTTCGGAGGAATCGTTCGTTGTGACCGTGTGGCTCAAGGGGTTATTGATGCTTACAAAAACATGGGAGACGCTATTAAAGTTCCAATCATTGTTCGCCTTCAAGGAACAAATGCTGAATTGGCAAAAGAAATGATTGACAACTCAGGTCTAGCCGTACACTCAGCTGTAGAATTCCAAGAAGCTGCAGACAAAGTAAAAGCGGTTTTAAGCTAAGAAATATATTTTCAAACCATAAAAAATCCGTCTTATTCATTTGAACAAGACGGATTTTCTTTTTTAGATTACATCGTATTTTACATTCTTACATTCTTTTCAGAATGGCCGCTAGTCTACTTTTGATTTCAGACGATGCGTCAAATAACATTTGTTCATTTGATGGGAAAGGAACGAATTTGTTATTAACCATTGCTTTTTCGTCTTTGTTCAACACTCTGTTGTCTCCTTTAAACTCTGCAAACGCATTTTCGAAGATAAACTCAGTTTGCAAAGGAAAGGTGTTGATTCGCTTGTTTTTGGCTATGTCATAATGATAAACTTGACCTACCACAGCAAGCGATTTGGTTTGAATCACTTGTAATAAAGTTCCGCTAACAGTGATTATCTTATCTTCTCTGATTTTATTTCCGTTTTCGTCTAAAATATAATTTCCATTTCGGTCTGTTTTGTATGTATAACCGTCTTTAATCTCTCTCTTCAATTCGATTTCTTTTTCAGAAATACGCTCGGGAGAAATCCCTATTTCACTGAAATCCAACACCACTTCATAAGCATACGGAATGTTTCTTTGCTCTACCGAATGGAACTCTTTCCAAAAATTATCTAATCCGTACGTGTTGAAATCCAACAAATCATCTTCCAGCTTTTTCGGAATCATTTGATCTGTGCTGTTTATAACTCGAACTAAATAGAAATCAGTTCCTTTAAAATGAGCCTCTTCTAATAAGGCTTTGGTGTTTTTATAATTCGGCTCTAGTGCACTAAGTTCTTTGAGCTGATTATAAGCCTTTCTTATATCTGATTTTTGATTAGACTTCAATAAGTCGTTAGAATTATCATACAAATAAGCGACGTATTTGGCTTTTGCCACTATAATTTCATCCGAATAATCATCGAATTCAAAAACGGCTTCTGAGCCGTTGTTTTTCACCAATGGAAGCAACGGATAGATATCGTTCTGAACTTTGTCTAAACATACGTATAAATCATAAATCTGTTGTGAGTTATACGCTTTGTTTTCTTTTTTCAGAAAAGCGATTTTATCAAGATATGATTTTTTGTATTTAGCGAAAGCTGTTTCGAGTATAGCTATTTGCTCTTTATCTGCTTTTTTATCTTTATTTTTCTGAAGGCGGTTCACAGCAATATGTATGGCCTCTTCATAATTTCCTGACGATAGTGCTTTGTTGGCTTTTTTCACCGACGAACAGGCCACTGCAAACAACAGCAAGCACATTAAGAGTAATTTTGATTTCATAAAAATAGTATTTGGTTTGACAGAGCATTTACAAAATATTTGCCAAACCAAAAACAAACAGATTTCCGTTAAAATTATGTGATTGCTAAATTACCATCTAATGATAGCACTTCCCCAAGTAAATCCGCTACCGAAAGCAGCTAACACTACCAAATCACCTTCTTTGATTTTACCTTGCTCCCACGCTTCAGTTAAAGCAATCGGGATAGAAGCAGCCGTAGTGTTTCCATACTTCATGATGTTGTTGTATACTTGGCCGTCTCTAAGTTGGAATTTTTGTTGAATAAACTGTGAAATTCTCAAATTTGCTTGATGAGGAATCAACATATCGATGTCTGAAACTTGTAAACCATTGGCCTGAAGACCTTCGTTGATTACTTCCGAAAAACGAACTACCGCATTTTTGAACACGAATTGTCCATTCATATTTGGATAATAACTCTCGTCATTCGGGTCATTGTCCTTAAGGATGTCGGTCACCCAACGTTTTCCCATTCCCGGAGCCACAACAGCTAATTCTTCGGCATGTTGTCCTTCCGAGTGTAAGTGAGTAGAAAGAATTCCTTTTGATAAATCTTCTTCACGAGAGAGGATAGCTGCTCCTGCCCCATCTCCGAAAATTACAGAAACCGCTCTACCCCTAGTAGTCATGTCTAATCCTCTTGAATGAATCTCTGAACCAATTACCAATATGTTTTTATACATCCCCGTTCTAATGAATTGATCTGCCACAGAAAGCGCATACACAAATCCGGAACACTGGTTTCTGATATCTAATGCCCCAACGGTTTTAAGACCTAAATCTCTCTGAACCAGCACTCCAGGACCAGGGAAATAATAATCCGGACTTAGGGTAGCAAAAATTACAAAATCAATATCTTCTTTATTAATTCCTGCTCTTTCGATAGCTACTTCTGCAGCTTTCACACCCATAGATGTAGTAGTCTGTTCAGGTCTGTTTACATGACGTCTTTCTTGAATACCTGTTCGTTCTTGAATCCACTCATCACTAGTGTCCATTATTTTAGATAAGTCGTCATTAGTAACCACGTTATCAGGAACATAGTATCCTAAACCAGTTATTTTAGAATGATACATAGGTTGCAGTTTTAAGTTTTAATTTAAGATAAAAATCCCACCAAGTCTTTTCGAAATGGTGGGATTGTATGTTTTCTTTTTATTATAAATCGAATTTAATTCCTTGGGCTAGCGGTAACTGAGTACTGTAGTTAATCGTATTGGTTTGTCTTCTCATATACGCTTTCCAAGCATCAGATCCAGATTCACGCCCGCCTCCGGTTTCTTTTTCTCCTCCGAATGCACCTCCGATTTCAGCTCCCGAAGTTCCGATGTTTACGTTGGCAATACCACAATCTGAACCTGCATGAGATAAGAATTGCTCCATCTCTCTCATATTCGTAGTAAAGATTGATGAAGAAAGCCCTTGAGGAACTCCATTTTGCATTTCTATAGCTTCATCAAGAGTTGAATATTTCATTACATACAATATCGGAGCAAATGTTTCGTGTTGAACGATTTCGAATTCGTTTTTAGCTTCTATAATACAAGGTTTAACGTAACATCCGCTTTCGTATCCTTCTCCTTCCAAAACGCCTCCTTCTACGATTACTTTTCCACCTTCAGCTTTTGCTTTTTCGATAGCATTTAAGTAATCTTGAACAGCAGCTTTGTCAATTAGCGGACCTACGTGATTGCTTGCATCTAATGGGTTTCCGATTTTAAGCTGTCCGTATGCGTTTTTAAGTACAGAAATGGTTTTGTCGTATACGCTTTCGTGAACGATAAGGCGTCGTGTAGTCGTACATCTTTGCCCTGCAGTACCAACTGCTCCAAACACTGCTCCAACTAATACCATGTTGATGTCTGCATGTTCAGAAACGATGATAGCGTTGTTTCCTCCAAGTTCCAAGATAGTTTTTCCGAAACGCTCAGCCACCGTTTTTGATACGTGACGACCAATTCTTGTAGAACCTGTAAACGATACTAGAGGAATTCTCTTGTCGTTGTTGATTAAATCTCCTGATTCATTACCCACAACTAAGCAGCTTACACCCTCTTGGATGTTGTTTGCTTTTAATACTTTTTGGATGATATTTTGACAAGCTACAGCACAAAGAGGGGTTTTAGAACTTGGTTTCCAGATACAAACATCTCCACAAACCCAAGCAATCATTGAGTTCCAACTCCATACTGCCACCGGGAAGTTGAAAGCAGAAATAATTCCCACAATTCCTAGCGGATGCCATTGCTCATACATTCTGTGTAATGGTCTTTCTGAGTGCATAGTAAGACCGTATAGTTGTCTTGAAAGACCTACTGCAAAATCACAGATGTCAATCATTTCTTGAACTTCTCCTAAACCTTCTTGAAGCGATTTACCCATTTCATAAGAAACGAGCATTCCTAAAGCTTCTTTGTTTTTGCGAAGTTCCTCACCCATTTGTCTTACGATTTCACCTCTTTTTGGAGCAGGAACCATTCTCCAAGATTTGAAAGCCTCTTCAGCTTTGCTCATTGCTCTTTCATAATCTTCTTTAGAAGAGGCTTGAACTTTAGCAATAAGTTGTCCGTTAACCGGTGAATAGGATTCTATGATTTTTCCGTTTGCAAAACTTTCTAAACCGGTAGAAGTTCCGAGATTAATGTCTTTAATCCCTAATTGCTCTAAGGCTTGTTGTATTCCGAATTGGGTTGAAACAGTTGTCATTTTTAT
>CAYZBA010000120.1:0-5312 GCA_964476555.1 uncultured Flavobacterium sp. | reverse complement strand
GGGTAAACGGTGAGTTCACTTAAGCCTAAATCAGGAATCGAGAAATGAGCTTGACTGTTTTTCGAAATAATATCTCGTTTTATATCAAAAACAATATGGGTTACTGAAAACGGCACGTCTATGATAAATTGTTGTCCGTCTGAGGTATGTTCTAAAACAATATCCATAAACAGCCCGTTATTTCCAAAAAGTCGGATAGGTAAAGGCATTTCGAAAAAGTTAACCGAATTGTGGGATTGCATTTGATAAACTGAAATTTGCACTTGCCCGGGGGCGATATTTTCTCCTTCGATAGAGTAAATTGGATATCCTTGTCTATAAACCCAGTCGTTGAAAAACTCATCTAAGTCCAATCCTGAGGCTTGCTCAAAATGATATTGCACATCGGGAGTTTTTGCATACGAAAAAGCCAAATTTTCGTCATTCAAAAAGTTGTTAGCTGCTTGGAAAAACACTTCGTCCCCCAATTTCATACGCAGCATATTCAGAACCATAGCCCCTTTGTTATAAGTCAATCGGCTGCTAAAAACTCGACTTACATTCAAAGTATCATTTGCAGGGACATAAACACTTCCTCCGTTTTGTGAGGTGATGTTTTCGATAAGTCCGTTTTTCCAAGAAATAAAAGCCTCTTCTCCGTCTAGGTGAGCTATGGATAAACCTGTCAGATACGTGGCAAAACCTTCATTAATCCATATATCTTGCCAGCTCCCACAAGTTACTTTGTTGCCGAACCATTGGTGAGCTAATTCGTGAGCGATGAGATTTCGGCTAAAACTTCCCATAAACGAAACAGTTGTGTGTTCCATACCTCCACCCCAAGCAAATTGCGCATGACCATACTTTTCGTCAGCATAGGGATAGGTACCAAACTTTTCTTCAAATAAATCCATAATCGGTAAAGTGACAGCCACTTGCTGAGAAGCCGTACTGAAACTCTCAGGATAGAAGTAATTTATAATCGGAAACGTATTTGGAGCGGTTCCGGCTGTTTGTGTAAAGATTTGATAATTTGTCACAGCAATAGCTACCAAATAGGCAGGAATTGGATAATTGTGTCTGAAATGAGTGATTTTGTTTCCCATTCCGTCAAGTTCGACCGATTGTTGCACTCCGTTAGAAACGGCAGTGTAGTTAGCCGGAGCTTTGATAAACACATCGAGACTATCAATTTTATCGTTTAAATCTTGCTTGCAAGGCCACCATTCTTTAGCACCATAAGGTTGCGAAAGCGTGAAAAGGGCAGGCACTCCGTTATGATGGTGAGTAGTGAAAGAATCTTGAGGGTCATCAGGAATTCCAGCATAGTGAATAGTCACCGCTTCTAAGGCAGTTGTTGGAATAGTGTCCGGAAAATAAATAGTTAATTCATCTCCCAAATGAGTAAAGCTCACAGGATTTCCATCATATAGAACCTGAGATACATTCATCGTGTCAGCTAGGTCAAAAACGATGCTGTTTAAGTCTTCTTTTGCCACAAAATAAGCCGTTACAATTCCCGAGATAAATTGCTGTGCCGGATTCACGGTCAATTCCAATCGGTTGTAGGTAATGTCATAATTCCCGGTATTGGAATTGGCTTGAAATTCCAAAATTGACGGATTGGCCTCCCAAGCTGCAATTTCTTCGGTAGATTGTGAAAAGGAGGTGAATCCAAAAAACAAAAAGGCAAAGAAAACTATCAGACGTGTCATATTACTCAATAAATCGTTTGTCAGCTTCCATCACTGTTCCGCATTTCTTGCAAGTTCTCAAATCCTCGGAAGTATAGAATTTTTTAAAGTGAGGTAAAAAGTCTTTTTCGA
Source organism: uncultured Flavobacterium sp. (assembly GCA_964476555.1). Classification (GTDB taxonomy): domain Bacteria; phylum Bacteroidota; class Bacteroidia; order Flavobacteriales; family Flavobacteriaceae; genus Flavobacterium. The sequence continues at coordinate 3,507 of CAYZBA010000120.1, read as the reverse complement.
TATCATTGAGTTCGAAATGTACTTCATATAGTTTGTTGTTACAATTTTCGCAAAACCACAAAAGTCCATCTTTAATGTTTTTACCTACTCTTTTGCTCTCTACCACAAGCCCTACAGAATTCGCTTCTCTCATAGGTGAATGCGGTGTGCCGGCCGGAAGCAAAAACATATCTCCGGCATTGAGAACCATTTCTTTTTTCTCTCCGTTTTCTTGTATAAAAACTCTGGCTGTTCCTTCGAGTTGAAAGAAAAGCTCTTCGGTTTGGTTATAATGGAAGTCTTTTCGGGCATTGGGCCCTCCAACAACCATTACGATATAATCACCCGAATCTACATATAGATTTTTGTTGCCCACCGGAGGTTTGAGCAAATGACGGTTTTCTTCAATCCATTTGAATAGGTTAAAAGGAGGCTGGATACTCATAGCTTTAATTTTAACGAAGTTACTATTTTTTGAGCAAATTAGGCTCTTTTTTCTTTCTGAATTACATCAACAATTAAGCCATCAAACACTTCTTGATTGCCTAAAAATTCTGTTTTTATAGGTAAGTAATACAATTGATTACTATCGAATTTATCTTTTATTCTTACGTAATCTTTTTCGGTCGTGACGATGATTTTTCCGTTTGCTTTGTTTTTGATTTCTTCGATTTCTTTGTCCGAAAAATTGTGATGGTCAGGATATTTCAAAAGCAAATCATTTTCGTTTTTCAATTGATTGAAAAAAGGTTCCGGTTTGGCAATTCCGGCTAAAATGATCTTCGGTTGTGATTTGATTTCAGAAACCGATAGTTTTTGCACTTTCGAAAAAACAAAATCATCATAACCTATGGTGGTGAAGAACAACTTCTGATGCGATTCTAATTTGAGTTTGGCTTTTATCTTTTCTTTTTCGGAATCCGAAAGCGTAGGCGGACACTTGGTTACAATTACGGCTTTCGCTCTTTTAGCTCCGGTTTTGCTTTCTCGTAGATTTCCTACAGGTAATACAAAATCATCACAGTATAAATCGTTATAGGCAGTGAGCAGAATGTAACAAGAAGCAGTTACTTTTCTGTGTTGGTAAGCATCATCCAGTAAAATGACTTCTGGTGAATTTTCGAGTTGTAAGAGTTGTTGTATGCCATGAGTTCGGTTTGCATCCACCGCAACTCGAATGTTTTTGAATTTCGAAAAAAACTGAAAAGGCTCGTCGCCTACGTCTTCGACTTTGGTGTTTTCATTAGCCAAAACAAAACCTTCAGATTGTCTTTTATAACCTCGACTGAGGGTAGCTATTTTATATTTATCCGATAGCAATCTTATGAGGTATTCAATTTGAGGTGATTTTCCGGTTCCGCCAACTGATAAATTCCCGACTACAATAGTAGGAACAGGAGCTGTATAGGATTTAAAAATCCCTTGATTGTACAAAAAATTTCGAATTCCGGTAATAAGGCTGTATAGTGCTGCAAACGGAAAAAGGAGAAATCGCAATTGTTTCATTTTACAAATGTATGATTTCAAAATGTAATTTAAAATTCTGTATTTTTGGAAAATGAAACTATATGAAATTATTTCGGTTTTAGAGGAGATGGCTCCAACCCCTTATGCAGAAGATTTCGACAATGTCGGCCTTTTGGTGGGTGATGCAAATCAGGAAATAAATGGAATCTTAGTGTGTCATGATGCACTCGAGAACGTAATCGACGAAGCCATCACAGAAAAATGTAATCTTATTGTTTGCTTTCACCCGATTATCTTTTCGGGGATGAAAAAAATTACCGGTAAAAACTATGTCGAAAGAGCCGTTTTAAAGGCGATTAAAAACGATATTGCGATTTATTCGGTGCATACGGCTTTAGACAACCACAAAAACGGAGTCAACAAAATCATGTGTGATGCTTTGGGTATTCAAAACCCGAAAATTTTGGTTCCGAAAGAGAATTTTATCTGGAAGTTGGTCACGTATGCTCCTTTGGAAAATGCCAATCAAATAAGACAAGCACTGTTTGAGGCAGGAGCCGGAAGCATCGGAAATTATGATAATTGCAGTTTCAACTCTATGGGTAAAGGCACCTATAGAGGCAATGAAGACAGCAATCCGGTGATTGGAGAAAAACATGAATTCGTAGAAGGCGAGGAGCAAAAGATAGAAGTCACTTTCGAGAAGCATCTACAAAACAAAATCCTCAAAGCGTTGTTTGAAAGTCATATCTACGAAGAAGTTGCCTACGAAATTTATCAGACCCAAAACAAACATCAAAATATTGGTTTGGGAATGATAGGAGAGCTCGAGAAAGAACAAGACGAGCGAGAATTCTTGCTTTTTGTAAAAGAAAAAATGCAATGTGGAGTGATTAGACATTCTAATCTGCTCGGTAAAAAGGTGAGAAAAGTGGCTGTCTTAGGAGGTTCGGGTAGTTTTGCCATAAATTGTGCTATCGCTCAAAAGGCAGATGTATTCCTGACAGCAGACCTGAAATATCACGACTTTTTCCAGGCAGAAAACAAAATCGTATTGGCCGATATAGGACATTTTGAAAGCGAAAGATATACAAAAAATTATATTGTTTCTTTTCTTACAAAAAAAATTCCTAATTTTGCAGTCGTTTTATCGAAAGAAAATACAAACCCAGTTAAGTACCTATAAATATGGCAACTACCAAAGAAATGACCGTTGAAGAAAAGTTGAGATTACTTTATGATTTACAACTTATTGATTCTCGGATTGATGAAATCAGAAATGTAAGAGGGGAACTTCCTTTGGAAGTTGAAGATTTAGATGCTGAAGTAGCAGGACTTTCTACTCGTTTAGAAAGACTTGGTCAGGAGGTTGAAAATATTGAAGAGCAAATCAAAGAAAAGAAAAATACTATTGATGAGCACAAAGCGCTTATCAAAAAATATAAAGAACAACAAAAAGAAGTTCGCAACAATCGAGAGTTCAATTCTCTTACAAAAGAGATTGAGTATCAAGAGTTAGAAATTCAACTGGCTGAAAAACACATCAGAGAATTTCAGGCGAGTATTCAACATAAAAAAGACCTAATAGCTCAAACTGAAGAGAAATTAGCGATGAAATCGGAGCATTTGGCTCATAAGAAGACAGAGCTTGAAGCCATTATGGCCGAAACTGAAAAAGAAGAAGCTTATTTGATGGCTAAGTCTGAAGAGTTTCAAGCACAAATTGAAGAGCGTTTGCTTATCGCATACAAAAGAATTCGTGCTAATGTAAGAAACGGATTAGCTGTAGTTTCTATTGAAAGAGGTGCTTCTGCAGGGTCTTATTTTGCAATCCCTCCGCAAACTCAGATGGAGATTGCTGCCCGTAAAAAAATCATCACAGATGAGCACAGCGGAAGAATACTTGTTGACAGCGTTCTAGCAGAAGAAGAAAGAGAAAAAATGCAAGCCATTTTTGACGCTATCTAAAAACTGCTAAAAACAATATCTAAGAGCTCTGACTTTCGTCAGGGCTTTTTTGTTTTTCACACGCAATTAGATTACTTTTACGGAAAATTTTTA
>CAYZBA010000119.1:0-5352 GCA_964476555.1 uncultured Flavobacterium sp. | reverse complement strand
TCTGACTTCTATAACTCAGAAACCGGAGAATTCGAAAACAATGGCGAAGTGATTTTTACAGGAGATTTCACCAACCACGGCATCACAACCTATAACCCCGAACATCAAGGCTACACTCGCTTTCAAGGAAACTCACCACAACATATCACCGGAAGCTTCCCGGCAGACTTCTACGACGTATTGTTCCAAAACAACACCTCACAACCGGCCTTTTTGCTCTCCGGAGATATAGCCATCGGCGGTAATGCCGATTTTATGGCCGGTATCGTCTATAACACCGGAAAAATACTTTTCCTCCCGGGAGCCACACATACCAATACAGACCACAATAGCCATATAGACGGAAGGGTACAAAAAACAGGAGCAGAAGCCTTCAGATACCCCATCGGGAACGGAGGTTTTTATCGCTTCTCCGAAATCTCAGCCAGCGGACAACCAAATGCACTCTTTTCGAGCAAATACCATTTCGAAAATTCAGACCCACTGTACCCTCATGAACAAAGAGAAGGAATCATACGCTTTATAGATAATTCCGAATATTGGGAACTGCATAAAGACGAAGAGTCCGAAGACGTACTGCTTACCCTTAGTTGGGATGAAGCCACTACCCCCTCACAAATCACATCTGCAACTCACATCCATATCGTGCGTTGGGATGAAGCCACCAACCGTTGGATAAGTGAAGGCGGAGTTGTTGACTACGAAACCAAAACGGTAACTACCATTGCTCCTCTAGGAAAATACGGGATCTTCACTCTGGCATCAAGCGACGAAGACCTACTCGAAGACGACCTGATTATCTATAATGGGGTCAGCCCCAACGATGACGGAGATAACGATTACTTCGAGATTAAAAACATTCAAAAATATCCGGAAAACAGAGTGGTGATTTTTAACCGTTGGGGTATTAAGGTTTTCGAAACTACCAACTACGACAGTAGAGACAACGTATTCCGTGGATATTCTGATGCCAGAGCTACTTTAGGAAGCGGACTCTTGCCAACAGGTACCTATTTCTATGTTTTAGAGTACACCAAAACAGTTAACGGAAGCTCTAAAAAAATTAAGCGGTCTGGGCATCTCTACCTAAAAACCGACTAACACCTTACAAACTATGTCTAGTAAATTCATAAAACATATTGTATGTCTGTTGTTGTTCTTGCAGGTGTCTATCTATGCTCAGCAAGATTCTCAATACACACAATATATGTATAACACCATGAGCATCAATCCGGCCTACGCAGCTTCTAGAGATGCGTTCGGAGTGTTTGGGTTGTATCGAACACAATGGATTGGTCTAGATGGTGCTCCTACAACAGGACTATTCGCCGTAGAATATCCGGCAAACGACAAAGTAGGATTAGGAATTACATTTATCAACGACAAAATCGGTATCTCGCAAGAGAGCACCCTTTCGGCCGATTTCTCTTATACCATCAAATTAGGAGAAGAATACAACCTTTCATTCGGAGTAAAAGGAAGCATGCATCTACTTACCGTAGAGTATTCCAAACTCAACCTGTCCAGCCCTACAGACGTCGTATTCCAAGACGACATTCTGAACCGTTTCTCTCCAAATGTCGGAACAGGAGTTTACCTCCACTCCCATAAGTTCTATGCCGGGTTATCGGTACCTAATATTTTAGAGACCAAACACTATGACCACAACGACGTAGAATCTTTAGCTAGAGAAAAAATACACGGCTATCTCATCACAGGTTATGTATTCGATGTGAATGCCGATTTGCTACTAAAACCTGCTTTACTCACAAAAGCCGTAGGCGGTGCGCCACTACAAGTAGACCTTTCGTTAAACGCTTTGTTCAGAGAGCGATTCACCCTCGGGATGGCATACAGATGGGATGCTGCTGTCAGCGGATTAGCTGGATTCCAAATCAACAAAAACTGGTTCATCGGATATGCCTATGATGCCGAAACTACAAAAATGGCAGACTATAATTCCGGAACTCATGAGATATTCCTGAGATACGAATACCAACTCTTTAAAAAGCCCGAAAAAATATTATCGCCGCGGTTCTTTTGACATAAGTGCGATTTTTCGTAACTTGTATCCTGAAACTATATCCACTCAACAGAATGGATGCTAAAACTTATAATTATGGAACATCGCGTAGAAATATTTTCAGGAAGTGAAGTCGAAGCCCTGGCGGCCAAAAGCATTTTAGAACGAAATAACATTCCTTATGCAGAGCGAAATGACATTCAATCTGCTATCGGAGCAGGCTTCGGAACGGTTGACAAAGCCGTGCATCTCTTCGTAGATGCCCCGGATGCCGAAGTAGCCAAACAATTACTTCAACAACTAAAATAAAAAAGTGGCTCCTCAGAGCCACTTTTGTTTTATAACTTATCCCCATAAGCCAAATCTCCTGCATCTCCCAAGCCCGGAACAATATACTTGTGCTCATTGAGCTTTTCATCCAACGTAGCAATCCAAAGATGACAACTGTCCGGAAGGCGCTTCTGCAAATAATCAACCCCCTCAGGAGCAGCAATTACAGCCGCTACGTGAATCTCTTTAGGAGTTTCTGATTTAATGAGCTTATCATAAACCGCTACCAAAGACTGTCCCGTCGCTAACATCGGGTCAACCAAAAGCAAAATCTTATTCTCTATCGAAGGAACCGCTTGATACTCTACTCGAATTTCAAAATAATCATCTTGATTAGGATGGTGTCGATAAGCCGACACAAATCCGTTCTCCGCAAAGTCAAAATAATTCAAAAACCCTTGATGCAAAGCCAGGCCGGCTCTCAAAATCGAACAAACAACAATCTTATCACTCAACTCAAAAGTATTTTTAACCCCAAGCGGAGTAGTAATGGCTACAGGCCTAAAACTAAGGTTTTTACTGATTTCATAAGACATAACCTCCCCCACTCTTTCGATATTACGACGAAATCTCATGCTATCGCTTTGGATCTTCACATCTCGTAACTCAGACAAAAAGTGATTGAGAATACTGTTATTTTCAGACAGATAATGAATTTGCATAGAAATATTATTAGTTTGATAAAGGTATAAAAACTATATTTGTAGGCAAATTTAAAAATTATGTTTTCAGAATTAGCTTTTTCGATTTTTGAGGAATCAATCAAAGATTACCACAAATTTGACGATGTAAATCAACCTATCAACAATCCTTATCCTAAGGATAAAATTGAGCATTTACTATATCTAAAAAATTGGATAGACACCGTTCAGTGGCACTACGAAGATATCATCAGAGACCCAAATATTGATCCGGTAGAAGCCCTTAAGCTCAAACGCAAAATCGATGCTTCAAACCAAGAACGTACAGATGTCGTGGAGTATATCGATAGCTATTTTCTGGATAAATACAAAAACGTACAACCAAAACCGAATGCTAAAATCAACTCCGAAAGTCCGGCTTGGGCAGTAGACAGATTTTCGATTCTAGCTCTAAAAATTTACCACATGCAAATCGAAGCTACTCGCCAAGACGCTTCGGCTGAACACAGAGCCAAAAGTCAAGAAAAATTGAACGTACTTTTAGAACAGAAAAAAGATCTAGCTACCGCTATCGACGATTTGCTATCAGATATCGAACAAGGAAACAAGTTCATGAAAGTGTACAAACAAATGAAAATGTACAACGACGAAGAACTAAACCCTGTGTTATATAAAAAATAGTTGACAGCCACCGGTTGCAGTCTGCAGTTCAATAGCTGTAAACTGCAACTGCAAACTGCAACTGTAAACTGCAACTCTAATAAATGAAGCATATCTTAGTCATAAGGCTTTCTGCCATGGGCGATGTAGCCATGACAGTCCCTGTGATTCGAGCACTCACAGAGCAACATCAAGTTAAAGTTACAGTAGTATCGCGACCTTTCTTCGAGCCCTTCTTTAAAGACATCAACAACGTAGAGTTCTTCGGGGTTGACCTGCAGAACAGACACAAAGGATTTTTCGGACTTTACAGACTTTTTCAGGATCTAAAAAAGCTAAACATACACGGCGTTGCAGACCTTCACAACGTCTTGCGTTCGAAAATCGTAGGTACTTTCTTTAAAATCTCCGGTAAAAAAGTAATTGCTCTAGACAAAGGTCGAAAACAAAAAAAAGCACTTACCAGACCTAATAATAAAGTGCTGCATCCCCTAAAACCCATGCATCAGCGCTATGCAGAGGTTTTGGGCAAACTCGGATTCCAAGTAAACCTGTCAAACCCAAAGTTCCCGGAAAAGAAACCCCTCGACAACGAAGTGTTAGAAAAACTCGGTGACTTTGCAAAAAAAAATATCGGAATTGCTCCTTTCGCTCAATACGACACCAAAACCTATCCGATAGATTTGATGCAACAAGTGATCGACCAACTGGCTCAGAATCCCGAAAACAAAATATTTTTATTCGGAGGAAAAGCAGATTTAACCAACCTCAAAAAACTCCAAAACCGTCATCAGAATGTTATAATTACAACCGGAAAGCTAACCTTCCAACAAGAGCTACAACTCATCGCACACCTCGACGTCATGCTCTCTATGGATAGCGGAAATGCTCATATCGCCGCAATGTATGGTATAAAAACCATCGTGCTTTTCGGAGCTACTCACCCATACCTAGGCTTTATGCCCTTCGGGCAGCCCTTCCAAAATGCTTTGCTCCCTGACTTGAATAAGTACCCCAAACTCCCTACATCGGTTTACGGAAATAAAATCGTAGAAGGTTATCAAGACGCAATGCGAACCATCAGTCCGAGCCAAGTAGTTGCTAAACTCTAACGCAACAACTCTACCTCCGCATTCGGATTAAAAAGATAAATTTTGCCTGTCGAGAGCTCCTGACATTCGTAGAGTTTTACACGAACCGCTATTTTCTTGAAAATCCTTCCGTTATCCAACCTAAAAACACTTCCATACGGAATCTCAAAAACGTAGTTCTTATCCGTTTCCGGGTCGTATTTTTTAAGGGCTAAAGCCAACGTAGCATCTGTATCACTGCTGGCTCTCGGGTTTCTAAAATGCCTAGCCAACAGAGGCAATAACTCTCTCGGAAAAACCTCCGGCCTAATAAACGGGACCATCAATCTCTGAAACGTATGCTTCCATTCCGGTCCATGAGGCAAAATGTTCCGACCATACTTCTCAAAAGCCACCAAATGGGCAATCTCGTGAATCAAAGTAATAAAAAAACGATACTTATTCGTGCTGGCATTTACGGTTATCTGATGACCTCCGCCCGGCAATTTGCGGTAATCACCGTGACGACTGGCTCTTTGGTTGACAATTTTTAGATGTACGTTATGTTGCTTAATCAGCTCAAAAGCTGCATCGAGTGCAAATTCCGGAACATAAGGAGCAAGGACGT
>CAYZBA010000118.1:0-5450 GCA_964476555.1 uncultured Flavobacterium sp. | reverse complement strand
ATCGGAAAGTAAGCATTTAAAAAACAGGTATATACAGAAAAGTCACATTCTGCATAATAAAATACACTATTCTACAGATGGAGCATACGTAAAATATGAAAAGAGTGTAGCAAAGGCATAGATAAAGTACAAATGAAGTATGAAAATATTATCATAAGACAATTACCCTTTCATTTTCAACTTTCAACTCCTCTCTCTCTTCTTCACTAAATTCGATTATATTTGTATCCGGTTAATATCTTATTACACTAAATGAACGTATCGTTTTTCATTGCCAATAGGCTTACATCTCTTTCCAAAAAACAAAGCGGAATATCAAAACCTATACTCACCATTGCTGTGATGGCGATGGCTTTAGGAATGATTATGATGCTCATTTCGGTAGCTGTAGGGATTGGATTCCGAGAGAAAATCAGAGAAAAAATCACTGCCTTTAACGGTCATGTCATTATTTCGAACTACGACAACAATCAATCGGAAGTAAGCCTTATCCCGATAGACAAAAACCAAGAATTTTACCCGGAATTTACTTCGGTTAAAGGAATAAACCACATTCAGGCCGTAGCAACCAAAGCAGGAATCATCAGAACCGAAAACGCCTTTGAGGGAATTATCCTCAAGGGTATAGGAACAGACTTCAATTGGCCCGCTTTCGAAGAATTCATCACCGAAGGTAGAAAGCCGAACTTGTTGGAAGAACGAGAAAACGATGAGATTCTCATCTCAGAATACCTGGCCAAGCGAATGCAGTTTAAATTAGGTGACAAGTTTACCGCTCACTTCATGAAAGACGACCCCGGTGCCAGACCCAACCTCAGACAATTCACCATCGTTGGAATCTACAATTCCGGTTTTCAGGAATTCGATGCCCAATACATCTTGGGTGATATTCGCCACATCCAACGAATGAATCGCTGGACGCCCAACCAGGTCGGAAATTTCGAGGTCTTCCTTGCTGACTTCGACAAAATCAAAGAAAAAAGCTACGAAATTCACCTACAAACCCCTCCTACTCTCGACACGAAAAATATAGAAGAAAAGTATGAGTCTATTTTTCATTGGCTCACCATTACAGATTCCAATATTTATGTAATTATCGGGCTTATGCTACTGGTGGGAATCATAAACATAGCCGTAGCTCTCTTGGTGCTGATTCTGGAGAGAACACAAATGATTGGTATCCTAAAAGCTCTCGGTGCAGACAACTGGACGATCCGAAAAATCTTTTTGCACAATGCGTTTTACCTTATCCTGAGAGGCCTGTTTTACGGAAACCTTATCGGAATCGGGTTGCTGTTGCTTCAAAAATATTTCGGAATCATCCGTCTGAATCCGGAGAGTTACTACGTAACTCAAGCTCCGGTTTATATGAGTTGGGATTACATTCTGTTACTCAATGTCGGAACCGTAATCGTTTCGCTATTAGTACTAATCATCCCGTCTTATATCATCACCAATATTTCACCTATCAAAGCGATTCGATTCGAATAGTTTTACTGTACCGTATACAGCACTCGATCCACCTCAGAAAGTCTGAAATAACCCAGAGCATAGTTCTCCGGATTGGTTTGGTTAACCAAATTTCCTCTCACGGTTCCAACCGGGATTGGGAAAGGCCCACCTCCGTCTGTCGAGTTAAACAGCACTCTCATATAGTTGTAATAGCTCGATGAGATTCCGTATAATTTGATTTCGATATCGTCTCCTGATTTGAATTCATCATAAAGGAAAATTCCGTACATCATATTTCCTTGGAAGAACTTGTCGCTAGAAATTCCATAAACAGGATACGTTATGTTATCTATAGTAAAACTGTCTAAGTAGTAGTTGTCTTCCTCTCCGTTGTCTTGAAAGAAGTATTTGATTTCGATAATATCGTCAGAAAATCCAATATCATTATTTTGTTCTACGTATTGAATTTCAGGAACGGCATACATCTTCTCGATAGCCGTATATACTTCCCCATTTACCGTAATCATCAACTCATAACTTTTCCCGATTTCTGGCACAAAATCATGGCAATAGTAATTTCCGGGGGTCTCTTCCAGAAAGTCAAACACTTGCCCGTCTTCGCTGGTAATTTTTACGATAGCATTCGATACGGTTGGCACTTCAGGGTCATAATAGCCGGCTGTAGTCGTAAGTCGTATTTTTTGAGTGCTTCCGCTATCTCCTTTATACCAATCTATCGAAGCTTCGACCACCAAACGAGGTTTAGCCGTGTTTAAATCTACATCGATAACATCTTCACAACTTGTGAGCAACAAGCCCAAAATTCCTAATATATATAATGTTTTTTTCATGTCCTTAGAATTTAAAGTTATACGTAACACTCGGTATAATACCGAAAATCGAAAGTCGAACTGCTTCATTGAGCCCTGTATCTTCGTTCTGACGGAAGTTTATCGAAGCTGCATTTTTTCGGTTATACAAGTTATAGATGCTAAAGTTCCACTCGCCTTGCCATCCTTTCTTTTGCTCCGGTTTCGGTATATAAGTAGCCGAAATATCCAAGTGATGATAAGCAGGTAAACTGTTCTCGTTTCTCAAACCATAGTTCGGAATGTTGATACCTTGATACTCATAATATCCGTTCGGATAAGTAACCGGTCTTCCGGACTGTAAGGTGAATATCGCCCCAAACGACCATTTTTTGTTGAGTTCATACGAAGTCGTAAGGGATAGATTGTGCAATTTATCATATGGTGTTTTATACCAATTCCCCTCGTTGATCCCAATTTCATCCGGAGTTCTACCCGGAGTTTGTTGCTCTGACCTTGATAAAGTATACGATACCCAACCCGTTAAGTTCCCTGTGTTTTTACGCACTAGCAGTTCTAACCCATAAGCTCTGGATTTCCCGTTAAGAATGACCTGCTCAATAGCATCATTAGCAATCAAATCGGCTCCGTCAATATAATCGATTCGGTTCTTCACATCTTTATAAAAAACTTCGGTTTCGATAACGTAATCACCTCCGTTAATGTTTTTGAAGTAACCTAAAGCATATTGGTTGAGTAATTGCGGTTGAACGTAAGGTCCACTCGGTGTCCAAACATCAAGCGGAGTAGCCGAAGCCGTATTCGACAACAAATGTAAATACTGCGTCATACGATTATAGCTGGCTTTGATAGATTGAGAATCGTCTAGCGTATACGAAATCCCGAATCGAGGCTCAAAGTTGTCAAAACTGGCAATAGTTTTGTTAGTTCCATAATGCTTAGTGCCTATCGGAGTTGCCTCTTCGTATATCTTCAAGTCCGAATTATAAGCCACCGGATTGTTGTCTTGGTACAAGTTGATGGTTTCTGAACCTAATCGATAGAACATACTATATCGAAGTCCGTAATTGATAGCAATCTTTTCAGACAAATTTTGTTCTGCTTCTACGTAAAAAGAAGGTTCAAAAGCATACTTTTTCTCCAACTGTCTATAATTGATACCTGAGTCTTCTCCGCTTGGCGTAAGCGTACCCGGATTAAAGTCATAATAGATGGCATTCGCTCCGTAGCTCAACTTTAAGTCATTCGAGATATAGTGCTTTAAATCATACTTAAAGTTGTAATTCTGAATCCCCGAAGCCCATTTGAACCCAACGAAATCCAACGTAAGTCCGTAGTAGTAATCACTGTAAATCATCGACATATTCGAGAACAAGTTATCAGAGAAAATGTGATTCCATCTCAGGTTAAAAAGGGAATTCCCGAATTGATTGGTCAAAGCGTTTTTTACGTCAAAAACATCTCTCCCAAAATAACCCGACAAATACAAACTGTTGTTGTCATTAGCTTTATAGCTGATTTTCGTATTCAAATCATAAAAATAAGCCGAATTCTCATTGTCTGTAAACTTCAAAAACAAATGAGCATACGAGCTTCTTCCGGCAACCAAGAAAGACATTTTATCTTTGATGACAGGCCCTTCGAGCATCAATCGACTCGAAATAAGGCCCAGCCCTCCTGTTCCGTGGAATTCTTTGCTGTTTCCTTCTTTCTGATAAATATCCAAAACCGATGAAACTCTCCCTCCGTATCGAGCAGGAATTCCGCCTTTATACAACTTTAAATCTTTAATCGCATCCGAATTAAAAACCGAGAAAAACCCAAAAAGGTGAGACGAACTATACATCGTAGCTTCATCGAGCAAAATCAAATTCTGGTCTGCCGCTCCTCCTCTTACGTTAAATCCGGAAGTACCCTCCCCGGCATTGGTCACTCCAGGAAGTTGCAAAATAGACTTCAATACGTCTACTTCGCCCAAAACCACAGGCATCTTTTTAATTTCCGAAACCGAAAGCCGGTTGACACTCATTTCGGGTTTTCTCACATTCACCACATTAGAATTCCCCGTAATCTCGACTGCTTCTAATTCTACGTTTGAAGCACTCATCGCTACGTTTTTACGAGTATTTTCGCTGATAGTAATTTGCTCAGAATAATTCATATACCCCATATAAGATAACTCAAAAGTATAAGTACCTTCGGGCAACGAAACCGAATAAAAACCATATTGATTGGTTGTCGTATTGATTTTCGCCTCAGGAATACTCAGCGTAACCCCTATCAGGGTTTCGTTACTCTCTGCGTCGGTTATGGTTCCGCTCAGGGTGTATCGGGGCTGAGCCCAACCGGTCGAAAAACTCAGTATACACACAAAAAAAACAGCTCTAAAAATATTGTTCATGTAAGTTGAAATTTAAAAAACAACAATAAGACAATAAAAAGTCACAAATGTTACAAAAGTAATGTTTTGTAAAGCCTAATTATTATTTTTTACACTAAACACGTGGCAAAGGTGAGGAGATAATTAGATGCTAAACGATAACAATTGTTAAGAATCGGCAACTTAATTTTAACAAACGAACGAATTGTTTTTTTATTGCTCGATGTTAATCTTTATAAAGTAAAAGTATTTCTTACTGATAACTTTACGAAAAAACTATACTTTTGTACCGTTTATTTTATATTAAAAATGAAAACCCATATCAGACTTCAGGAGTATCAGGTATTGCTATACCGCTTGCTTTTGGTTTATTTATTCTACTTTCTGTCAAGGCTCTTTTTTGCTTTTTTCAACTGGAAATTACTCGAAATTGATTCTTTCTGGGAATTGCTAAGGCTCGCTTATTACGGACTTCCGTTTGATACCACTGCCATTATCTATTCCAACGGACTTTTCATGCTGTTATCCATATTGCCACTTTATGTGAATACCCGAAAAGGTTATCAAAAGTTCCTTTTTTACTTGTATTTCATCACCAACCTGATTACCATTTCGTTCAACTTCATTGACTTCATCTATTATAAATTCACTTTCGGCAGAAGTTCAATCAACATCTTAGAAAGCATTGAAAACGAACAAAATAAATCTACGTTAGGATTCAATTTTTTGGTGAATTATTGGTATGTTTTCGTGTTGTTTTTTGCTATGGCTTGGCTCTGGATTTACCT
>CAYZBA010000117.1:0-5475 GCA_964476555.1 uncultured Flavobacterium sp. | reverse complement strand
ACGACATTTCCCAGACGAAAAAACCTCACAAATTTAGAAACTTGTGAGGTTTATTATTGGTAAACTGAAAACTGCCAACAGAGAACTAAAAACTACTCTTTACTCTCTATTTTAGCCCAAGTATCTCTCAAACCTACGGTTTTGTTGAACACTAAATTTTCAGGGGTTGAATCCTTATCCATAGTGAAATATCCTAGGCGTTGGAATTGGAACTTATCACCTACTTTGGCTTCTTTCAAGCTTGGTTCTAAATATCCTTTTACGATTTCCAGTGAATTGGGGTTGATGTATTCTTTAAAATCTACCTCTTTGTTACCGTCAGGATTTTCGTGAGTAAACAAACGGTCATACACTCTGATTTCTGCCTCAATCGCATGAGGGATAGAGACCCAGTGAATGGTTCCTTTTACTTTTCGTTGACTGGCTTCGGTTCCGCTTCCGGAACGTGAATCTTCGTCATAAGTCACGTGGATTTCAGTGATATTTCCGTTTTCGTCTTTCACCACGCTTTCTCCTTTAATGATATAAGCATTTTTCAGACGAACTTCTTTTCCGATACTCAAACGGAAGAATTTCTTATCGGCATCCTCTTTAAAGTCTTCTCTTTCGATATAAAGCTCTCTGGAGAAAGGTACTTTTCTGTAGGTCATTACTTCTTCTTCCGGATTGTTTTCTGCATCCAGCCATTCTACTTTTCCTTCCGGGTAGTTGGTAATTACCATTTTTACCGGATTCAGAACAGCCATTACACGCGGAGCGATTTTATTCAAATCTTCTCTTACGCAGAATTCCAAAAGCGAAACATCGATTAAGTTGGTTCTTTTGGCAATACCGATAGTATCGGCAAAATTTCGGATAGCTGCCGGAGTATAACCACGTCTTCTCATGCCTGATATGGTGCTCATACGAGGGTCATCCCAACCGGAAACATATCCTTCTTGTACTAGTTGTAATAGCTTACGTTTACTCACAACAGTATGCGAAAGGTTTCTTCTGGCGAATTCTCTTTGTTTCGGACGGATTAGTTTTTCGTCATAAATCTGGTCTAAAAACCAATCGTACAGTTCTCTGTGAGGCAAGAACTCCAGCGTACATAGTGAATGAGTGATTTGCTCTAGGTAGTCGCTTTCTCCGTGTGCCCAATCATACATTGGGTAGATACACCATTTGTTTCCGGTTCTGTGGTGTTCTTTATGAATAATGCGATACATAATTGGGTCACGCATCAACATATTAGGAGAAGCCATATTGATTTTTGCTCTCAACACGTGAGTACCTTCAGGGAATTCGCCGTTTTTCATACGTTCGAACAAATCTAGGTTTTCTTCTATAGAGCGGTTTCTGTAAGGGCTTTCTACTCCCGGTTGAGTAGGAGTTCCTTTTTGTTTAGCCATCTCTTCAGAAGTTTGACTGTCTACGTAGGCTTTTCCTTTTTTGATGAGCTCAACGGCCCAATCGTATAATTGCTGAAAGTAATCAGAGGCGTAACATTCTTTGTCCCACTTAAAGCCCAGCCATTCCACATCTGCTTTAATAGCGTCAACGTATTCCTGTTCTTCTTTAGCAGGGTTGGTATCGTCAAAACGAAGGTTTACTGGTGCTTGATAAGTTAGACCTAAACCAAAGTTCAAACAAATCGAACTGGCATGCCCGATATGTAGGTATCCGTTAGGTTCAGGAGGAAAACGAAAGCGTAGTGCTTTTCTGTCGAGTCCGTTTTTTAAATCTTCTTCTATGATTTGCTCAATGAAGTTGAGTGATTTTTCTTTTTCTGACATTCTTCGAAATTTTGAAGTGCAAATTTAGGAATTTAAAGACAGATTATACAGTTTTTAATATGAATTCACTTAATAAATCAGGGAGATTTCTTTCAGTTCAAATTCTTTAAAGGAGTCATCTTCAAGCAGGATTTGGATTTTTCCGTTTTTGAGTACTTGTTTGATAATCCCCATGAATTTGGTACCGTCAGGATATTCGAATACGGAAGGGATACCTTTTCGGAATAGATACTCGTGGTATTTATCCCACAACAGAGCAGCATTTCCGGACTGGATTAACTCGCAGTTTTTTTTGATTTCTTGAACGATTTTAAGGAGGATTACTTCCTTGTCGAATTCTCTTTGAGTGATGTTTTTAAGTGATGATGCTTTAGGGAAGCCGTCAAAATTGATTTGGTTGACATTTAGGCCGACTCCCACCACAGATAAAACGGTATTTTGTCCGGAGAAGGAATTTTCGATAAGTATACCGGCAATTTTTTTTCCATCTGACAAAATGTCGTTTGGCCACTTAATGCTTATTTTTGGAATTTCGAAGTATTCTAAAGCCGTAACGATAGCAGTGCTGACAGCGATATTTAAATCGAAGACAAAAGCGTTGTTAATCGGTTTGTTTTTTATTAAAATACTGAAAATAAGGTTTTTGAAAGGTTCTGAAATCCATTTATTTCCTCTTTGCCCTTTGCCTTGAGTTTGATTTTCTGTAGTTACGACCGTATAATTTTCTACAGGTTGAACGTTAGAAAGCTCTCTGAGATAATCGTTGGTCGACGCGGTGGCATTGAGTTTGATAATAAGCATACAGGCGAATGAATTTAATTTACTAAATTCGAACCCAAAATTACATATAAAAATGGTAAATTTGCCGAATTATTAGAATTAATAGATGATAAAACAAAAAGTAAATCCAGATGAATTATTGACCCTTATTTTAAAAGGGATAGAAGACGTAAAAGGAACAGACATTACCGTATTGGATTTGAGAGGTATTGACAACACGGTTTGTGATTATTTTGTGATATGCACAGGAGGATCCAACACCCAGGTTAGAGCCATTTCAGGTTCCGTTCAAAAGGTAGTTTCAAAAGAAATACACGAAAAGCCATGGCATGTAGAAGGTCTTGAAAATGGGGAATGGGTCTTAATGGACTATGTAAGCATCGTCGTGCATATTTTCCAGAAACACATCCGAGAATACTACGATATCGAAAGCCTCTGGGGTGATGCTAAAATCACTCTGGTTCAAGGCCAATAATGAGTATATGCATTTTTCCTAAAAACTTTAATTTGATTTAAACGACCAGACATGTCAACAAACAATGATAATAAAGGTAAAGACAATCAGAATCAGTCTCGGAAACCAGGGTTTAAAATAAATCCGTGGGCATTGTACGTGATTTTGATTGTCGGGGTTTTCGGGTGGAGCTTCTTTTCGGGAGGCTTCCAAATGAACGATCCTAAAAAACTGACGATTACGGAATTTTATCACTACTTAGATAGAGGAGATTTCGAAAAAGTAATTGTATATAACAAGTCTACCGCAGAGGGTTTTGTAAAAGAGGAAGCTTTGAGTAGGGTAGATCACATAGATATACCTACTCAAGATCTTTTAAAAAAGCCAAACAAAGGGCCTCATTACGTTACTGAAATCGGAAACGATGAGATTTTCCAGAACCGCCTTGAAAAAGCTGTACAGGAAAATAATTTGATTGCGTATGAGAATAAAACCACAAGCAGCTGGGGAGATTTTATAGGCTTCTTGCCATTTATTCTTTTCATTGCGATTTGGATTTTTATGATGAGAAGAATGTCTGGAGCTGCAGCAGGAGGAGGTGGACAGATTTTCAGCATCGGAAAATCGAGAGCTAAACTTTTTGACGAAAAGAATGACATCAAAGTTACGTTTGAAAATGTAGCCGGGCTAGAAGGAGCTAAAGAGGAAGTACAAGAAATTGTAGACTTTTTGAAGAACCCTGAAAAATATACGTCTTTGGGAGGTAAAATTCCGAAAGGAGCGCTACTTGTAGGGCCTCCGGGGACCGGAAAAACCCTTTTGGCTAAGGCTGTTGCCGGAGAAGCTAAAGTACCGTTCTTTTCACTATCGGGTTCTGACTTCGTAGAAATGTTTGTAGGAGTTGGAGCATCGAGAGTAAGAGATTTATTCAAACAAGCTAAAGAAAAGTCCCCATCTATCATCTTTATTGATGAGATTGACGCTGTGGGTAGAGCCAGAGGGAAAAACAGTATTTCGGGTTCTAATGACGAACGTGAAAATACTTTGAACCAGCTCCTTACTGAAATGGACGGTTTTGGAACCAATTCAAGCGTAATTGTTTTGGCTGCTACGAACCGTGCAGAGATTCTCGATAAAGCCTTACTTAGAGCAGGACGTTTTGACAGACAAATTTATGTAGACTTACCGGATATTAAAGAAAGAAAAGAAATTTTTCAGGTACACCTTAAACCTCTTAAGAAAGTAGATGACCTAGATATTGATTTTTTAGCTAAACAAACTCCGGGATTCTCTGGAGCTGATATTGCTAATGTGTGTAACGAAGCGGCTTTGATTGCTGCACGAAAAGGCAAGAAAGCCGTAGATAAGCAAGACTTCTTGGATGCTGTAGATAGAATTGTAGGAGGGTTAGAAAAGAAAAACAAAATCATCACTCCTGAAGAAAAACGCACTATCGCTGTTCATGAAGCCGGACACGCTACGATTAGTTGGATGGTTGAACATGCTGCTCCGCTGGTGAAAGTAACGATAGTTCCGAGAGGACAAAGCTTAGGGGCTGCTTGGTATTTGCCGGAAGAGCGCCAGATTGTTAGACCTGAGCAAATGCTTGACGAAATGTGTGCAACCATGGGAGGTCGAGCTGCTGAAAAAGTGGTTTTCAACAAAATTTCGACCGGAGCCCTGTCTGATTTGGAAAAAGTGACTAAGCAAGCCAGAGCCATGGTAACCATTTACGGGCTTAATGAGAAGCTAGGAAACGTTACCTATTATGACTCGACAGGTCAGTCTGAATATAATTTTTCGAAACCGTATTCGGAAGAAACGGCCAGAATTATCGATAAAGAGATTTCTGAGATTATCGAAAGCCAATACCAAAGAGCTATCAAAATTTTGGAAGAGAACAAAGAAAAGCTCCTTCAATTGGCAGATATCCTTATCGAAAAAGAAGTGATTTTTAAAGATGACCTTGAAGCTATTTTCGGTAAGCGCCCTTTCGAGAAGGAAGAGCCACAAGAAACTTCTGAAAAAGAAGCTAACGCTTAAGCTAAACATATAACTTTCTGAAAACCGACTTAATTGAAAAATTGAGTCGGTTTTTTTTATTTGTTTATATTTGATTTTACTAACTATTTGAGTTTTGGAGCGTATTTTGTAGTTACTATCAACAAAATGAGGAAAGAACTTCAAAAAAACTCCATAAATTGCTGAAATTGAATAGTGAGACTGGACAAGGAGCTTACTTTTGGAAAATATTGACTGTTCGGATATCACAGAAAAACCGAAAAGTGTAGAATAGGCTGTGGAAAATAAGTAACAGTCCTACAAACAACAGGTAAAGCGATAATGTAAAGAAATTAAGAACTACTTTGGAAAAAATAATAAAAAGAAAAAATAGAATATTAAGAATTGTGATGAGGATTCTGCTCGGGATTCTTATCTTTTTTGTGCTATTGATTCTTTTTA
>CAYZBA010000116.1:0-5527 GCA_964476555.1 uncultured Flavobacterium sp. | reverse complement strand
TGGGAAATAGCCGAATATTATAGCCGAAAAGGCATTCAAACACACCCGATGAATCACGGAGGTAGTTGGAAGTTTGATTTCGGAAAAGTAAAATATGTAACGGCGATTCACAGTAGCTCGTTCCCGGACGGGACTTATGGGGGAAATCCGGGAGGCTTTGTGATAGAAGGAGAGCATAAAAACATTTACATTGCCGGAGATACTGCATTAACGAATGACATGAAACTCATTCCGCTCAGAACGAAACTCGATTTAGCCATTTTGCCTATCGGTAGCAACTTTACGATGGACGTAGACGATGCTATTATCGCTTCTGATTTTGTAGAGTGCGATAAAGTTATAGGGGCCCATTACGATACTTTTGGTTATATAGAAATTGACCACGAGGAGGCCAAACGAAAATTCTTTGACAAAGGAAAAGATTTGATGCTCTTGGAAATAGGAGAATCTATCGAGATCTAAGTTAATCGATAGATTGCATCGTTGAAACCACGGCGCAAGCATATATAGCTGCTGTTTCGGTTCTGAGTCTTGTGTTGCCTAAAGAAACGGGGGTGTAATTTTTGGCCAGAGCCAATTGAACTTCTTTTTCGGAGAAATCGCCTTCCGGCCCAATCAAAATCGTGATTTTGCCTTTAGGGGTTACTTCTTTGGCCAATTCTTTTTTATCTGATTCCATACAATGGGCAATGAACAGTTGCCCATTATTTTCTTTCTGCAGAAACTCACTAAGGCGAATGGGATTATTGAGTTTCGGCAGATAATACTGCAAGGACTGCTTCATGGCTGCTTGCAGAATCTTTTCAAAGCGTTCTGTTTTCACTTCTTTTCGCTCGGAACGATCACAAATGACAGGAGTGATTTCATGAATACCGATTTCGGTGGCCTTTTCGAGAAACCATTCGTAACGGTCGTTCATCTTTGTAGGAGCGACGGCTAAGTGCAATTCATACTGTGAAGGCTCAAAAAATGTGTGTTCTGTGATTTTGAGTTCACATTTTTTCTCTGAAGCGGTGATGATTTCGCCTTCAAACAAAAATCCTTTTCCATTAGTTAGGTGGATTAAATCGTTTTCTCTTTTGCGAAGTACTTTGACAATGTGTCTGCTCTCTTCTTTGTCAAAAGAGAAATGAGTAGAGCTTTCGTCAATTTCAGCAGAATAAAAAAGTTGCATAGGCCGTAGAATGAAATGCAAATTTACATTAAAAAGAGCATTTTTGATAGTTTGATGGTTATAAGCTAACGAATTTGGAAGTGCTAGTGTTTGCTTTGGGTATTTGCGAAAGAGTCCGGTTTATTTTTTTTACTCGATAAGTTTTAGCAATTTTGCAATATTCAAATCCATCCTAAATAATGATTTCACGCAAGACGATAGACACGGTTTTTGAAGTAGCTCGTGTAGAGGAGGTTATTTCGGATTTCGTCCAGCTCAAGAGGGCGGGAGGGAACCTGAAGGGACTAAGCCCTTTTACGGACGAAAAATCGCCTTCGTTTATGGTGTCGCCGGTGAAACAAATTTGGAAAGACTTTAGTTCCGGCAAAGGGGGTAATGTGGTTACCTTTTTGATGGAACACGAACATTTTTCGTATCCGGAAGCCATCCGATATTTGGCCAAAAAATACAATATTGAAATCGAAGAAACCGAGCAAACCCGAGAAGAAGTCCAACAGGCTTCTGAAAAAGAAAGTATGTATTTGGTTTCGGAGTTTGCTCAAAAGTATTTTCATAAAATCCTTTTAGACACGGAAGAAGGCAAGGCTATCGGGCTTTCGTACTTCAAAGAAAGAGGTTTCAGTACGCCTACTATCGAAAAGTTTGGTTTAGGGTATTCGCCAGAGCAATGGACGGCCTTTACGGATGAGGCTTTAAAGAGCGGTTATCAGTTAGAGTATCTCGAAAAAACCGGACTTACTATCGTAAAGGACGATAAAAAGTTTGACCGTTTTAAGGGTCGGGTGATGTTCCCGATTCACAGTATGTCGGGAAGGGTTTTGGGATTTGGCGGGAGGATACTCACCAACGATAAAAAAGCCGCCAAATATCTGAATTCGCCAGAGAGCGAAATCTATCATAAGAGCAAAATTCTTTACGGGCTTTATCAAGCCAAACAAGCTATCGCTAAACAAGATAACTGTTATTTGGTAGAAGGATATACCGATGTCATTCAGTTCAGCCAGTCGGGGATTGAAAATGTAGTGGCTTCATCGGGAACGGCGCTCACAACAGAGCAAATCCGCTTAATTAGTCGTCTGACAAAAAATATAACCGTACTTTTTGATGGAGATGCTGCCGGCCTTAGAGCTTCTGTTCGGGGTATTGATTTGATACTCGAGGAGGGTATGAATGTAAAGGTCTGTACGCTCCCGGACGGCGAAGACCCGGACAGTTTTGCGCGGAAGACTTCGTTTGAGGATTTGACTTTGTATTTGGAAGAAAACGCGAAGGATTTCATCCAGTTTAAGGCTTCGCTCCTTAACCAAGAAGCTCAAAACGACCCTATCAAAAAAGCGGAACTCATCCGTGACATGGTGACGAGTATTTCGAAGATTCCCGATAGAATAAAACGAGAGGTATACCTTAAAGAAACGTCTCGTATTATGGATATTTCGGAAGATGTGTTGGCCAATACGTTAGCTCAGATTCTGAAAAAAGAAACTTTTGAATCCGCTAAAAAGGCCTTCGAAGAAAATCGAGCCCTGGAAGCCGTTAAAAAAGAATCCGCACAACTCGAGAAAGTGGATGTGTTGTATCTTTTAGAGCGAAGAATTATTGCTATTTTACTTTTGTATGGCAATCGAGAAGTCATATTCGAAGACGTTGAGAGTCACCTAAATGAAGAGGGCGAATTTCAAGAAGTAGTAGTAAAAAGACCTTACAAGGTTTATGAAAAAGTATTTTTGAGTCTCCAAGAAGACGAGATGGAGTTTGCCAACGACTTGTTTAGCCAGATATACAACGACTTGATTTTTCACTACAATCAAAACGGTAGTTTAGAGCGTGAAGCATATTTGGCGAAAGCTCCTCAGGAATACATTGCCGAAATTTCTGACATCTTGATGGAAGACGAAAGATTCAAACTGGACAATTGGGAATCCAAAATGATATATCCGCGAACGAAAGAAGACGAGAGCACCATTTCTCAATATGTAACAGAAACAATTCTCTCTCTTCGATGGCATTTGATTAGTCGATTTATTGAAAACGAAAAAAACAACATTCAAAACACTTCGACTGCTGATAATTCACAGATATTAACCACTATTACAGATTATAATAGGCTCATTCAACGCATTGCAAAGAAAATCGGGAGAGTGATGTATAGAGTCTGATTTATTGGCGGTTGAATTAGTTTTTCCGATATCGATATAGCGAAAACTGATACTGTATGGATTAAAGATTGAAAATAAAATTGTAGATTTGTACGAAATTAAAAATAAGATTATGGCATTAGAAATAACAGATGCTACTTTTGAAGAAGTAGTTTTGAAATCAGACAAACCGGTATTGGTTGACTTTTGGGCTGTTTGGTGTGGGCCTTGTAGAATGGTAGGACCTATCATCGAAGAAATCAGCAAAGAATACGAGGGAAAAGCAGTAGTAGGTAAGGTTGATGTAGACGAGAATCAAGAATTCGCAGCTAAATATGGTATCAGAAACATTCCTACGGTACTGGTTTTCAAAAACGGAGAAGTGGTTGCAAGACAAGTAGGCGTAGCTCCAAAGAAAAATTATACTGATGCTATAGATGCATTGTTGTAATAGCTAAACAAACAAGAACAAACAAATGAAGCTGATTAGTTAAGTTTTGTGCTTAACTATTCAGCTTTTTACTTATTAACGGACTAAAATACCAAGATATGAAATTAGGCAAATTCAACACCTTAACAATTCTTCGTGATACTCGAGTGGGGTTGTTTTTAGGAGATGGAGATCAAGACGTATTGCTCCCGAACAAATATGTTCCTAAAAAATTTGAGATAGGGGAAAAACTCAAAGTTTTTGTGTATCTCGATCACGAAGAGCGCCTTACGGCAACTACTTTAAAGCCTTATATTCAATTAGGTGAATTTGCTTATCTCAAAGTGAATTATACCAATGAGTTTGGAGCTTTCTTGGATTGGGGTTTGGAAAAAGATTTGTTTGTTCCCTTCAAGGAACAAGCCCGAAAGATGGAAACCGGGAAACGCTATTTGGTTTATATGTATCTAGATGAGAAAACCCATAGGTTGGTGGCTTCAAGCAAATTGAATCAGTTTTTGGAACAAGAAAACATTGAGCTGGAACCCGGTCAAGAAGTGGATTTGATAGTATCTCATATTACCGAATTAGGCATTAATGTAATTATTAATGCTAAATATAAAGGACTTCTTTACAAAGACGAAGTTTTCGAGAATCTCTCTCCGGGGAAAAAACTCAAAGGGTATATCAAGGCAATCCGCCCAGACAGGAAAATAGACGTTTCGTTGACCAAACAAGGATTTGAAGCTATCGAAGACTATGCTCAGAGGATTCTTGACGAGCTACGAGCTTCTAAAGGTTTTCTTCGCTTGAATGACCATTCTCATCCGGAAGAAATCAAAACAGTTTTAAAGATGAGCAAAAAGAGCTTTAAAAAAGCCGTTGGATCACTTTATAAACAGCAACAAATTCTCATCAAGGAAGATGGGATTTATTTGAATGAAAAGTAGTTTTATTTATTAAGATTAGACCTATACGGTAAAAGTTAATAAGGAAGGAGGAGCTAAAGGCTTCTCTTTTTTTTTGTTTTGCTTTAAGAACCTTAAAGGGTTAAATGTTAAATATATTGTGTGTTTTATAAATTGGGGTTGTGCTTTCTGTGTTTGTAAAACTGGTGTTATATTGCTTTTTTTGTAGAAATAATTATAAGTATTTGTCTGTTTTTTATAACATGATTAATTTTTTTTGGCTATTTTGTTGAATATTGTTTTTTAGAATGTTTTTTTATTTAAGTTTGTCTTAACTAATCATTAACTAAACATTATTTTTTATGGAAAAAAATGACATTTATTACCGCAAGAAAACAAAGCGATGGCTCACATGGCTGTCGTTTTGTTTGATGTTATTTATGGGGCAAATGGGGTTTGCTCAGCAGTGTGAAATAGCTGTTACAATTTCAAGTGATGGGTGGGGTGATGCCACAACCTGGGAGCTTTTAGACGGAGACAACAATGTGGTTTTGAGTGGTGGAGGGTATAGTAACGGATTTGAAGATACTCAAACTTATACAGCTATTAACCCTCCTTATGCCCTAAGTATTACGATTGATGATTTTGGGTGGTGCGACAATGAAATAGATTACGTGGTAACCGTTGGTGGTGTACTTGATATATCAGGGACCGTGGAGGCTGTTTGTGATGATAGTTTTACGTGGGATTTCCCTCTCGTATCAGACCTAACAGCCTGTATTCCTGCCTGTCCTGCTCCAACTTCCCTAACGGCACAAGTAACTCCAACTTCAGCTGCTTTAGGTTGGACAGGAACCGGTGATTTTGACATCAAATGGGG
>CAYZBA010000115.1:0-5564 GCA_964476555.1 uncultured Flavobacterium sp. | reverse complement strand
CTTTTAAAATCCTGAAAAGAGCTTTACCCGGAGCTTATACGTTTATCTTACCCGGAAATAACAACCTTCCGAAAGAATTTAAAAAGAAAACCACAGTCGGAATCAGAGTTCCTGACAACAACATTGCCTTAGAAATTGTAAGAAAATTAGGCAACCCGATTGTTTCTACCTCTATTTATGACGAAGACGAAGTTTTGGAATATACCACAGACCCGGAACTTATTTTTGAGAAATGGCAAAACCTTGTAGATATCGTAATTGATGGCGGATATGGTGACAATCAACCATCTACTGTGATTGATTTATCGGGTGGAGAGCCAGTGGTTATCAGAGAAGGAAAAGGAAGTTTAGATATTTTGTAACTTTTTTCATCATTCATACGTATAACAAAAGATTTTTATATACGGAGGATAAATAAATGAGACAGCTTAAAATTACAAAGCAGGTTACCAACAGAGAAACTGCATCTTTAGACAAGTATCTGCAAGAAATCGGTAAAGTAGATTTGATTACAGCCGATGAAGAAGTAGAATTAGCACAACGCATTAAAGCGGGTGATCAACGAGCGCTAGAGAAACTTACAAAAGCGAATTTGCGTTTTGTGGTTTCTGTAGCTAAACAGTACCAAAACCAAGGTCTTACACTTCCGGATTTGATTAACGAAGGAAACCTAGGTCTTATCAAAGCAGCGCAACGATTTGATGAAACCAGAGGTTTTAAGTTTATTTCGTATGCTGTATGGTGGATTCGTCAATCTATCCTACAGGCTTTGGCAGAGCAATCTCGTATTGTGAGATTACCGCTTAACAAAATCGGTTCGATAAACAAAATCAATAAGATGTATGCTCTACTAGAGCAGTCTAACGAGAGACCACCTAGTGCAGAAGAAATTGCCAAAGAGCTTGACATGACGGTAAATGACGTTAAAGAGAGCATGAAAAACTCCGGACGTCACCTATCAATGGATGCTCCACTAGTTGAAGGAGAAGACTCTAACCTTTATGACGTATTGCGTTCAGGAGAGTCTCCGAATCCGGACAAAGAATTGATTCACGAATCTCTTCGCACGGAAATCGAAAGAGCCTTAGAGACTCTAACACCGAGAGAGGCAGACGTTATTCGTTTGTATTTTGGTTTAGGAGATCAACATGCGATGACTCTTGAAGAAATTGGAGAGACGTTTGATTTAACTCGCGAGAGAGTACGTCAGATTAAAGAGAAAGCTATCAGAAGACTAAAACACACTTCTAGAAGCAAAATCTTGAAAACATATTTAGGTTAATTCTAAGTAAATTTAGTAAAAACCTGTTCTTGAATAAGAGCAGGTTTTTTTATGTAAATACGGCAAATGCCTTATTTTTTGACAATCAATTATCTGATAGCTTTGTCACTGTCTCTCAAACGAAATCGAGGCACTATCAAGTAATTTTTTGTTTTCATATTGTGAAAAGGGGGCGGCTCGGTGATTACCGGGCTGTTCTGTTTTATGTTCACTCGAAAAAAACTATCTTTGCCCAAAACAACACAAAAATGAAAAACGTACTTATAGCCCCATCGGTTTTAGCGGCTGATTTTGGCAACTTACAACGCGATGTGGAAATGATTAACCAAAGCAAAGCAGATTGGTTTCACATTGATATTATGGATGGCGTTTTTGTTCCGAATATTTCTTTCGGAATGCCTGTTCTAGAAGCCATTAACAAACACGCTCAAAAAACAATTGATGTTCACCTAATGATCATACAACCAGAGCGATACATTAAAAGCTTCGCTAAGCTTGGGGCCAACATCCTCACGGTTCATTATGAAGCTTCGACTCACTTACACAGAACTTTACAAGAAATAAAAGCAGAAGGCATGAAAGCCGGAGTCGCTTTGAACCCTCATACGAATGTAGCGCATTTAGAAGACTGCATAAATGACATTGATTTGGTTTGCTTAATGAGTGTAAATCCTGGATTTGGCGGACAATCTTTTATCGAAAATACATATAAAAAAGTAAAACAGCTCAAAGAAATTATCGCTCGAAACAATGCTCCGACTCTGATTGAAATCGACGGAGGAGTAACTTCAAAAAATGCGAAACAATTAGTAGAAGCCGGAGCTGATGTATTGGTGGCCGGAAGTTTTGTTTTCAACTCTGCAAACCCGATTCAGACTATAGAAGACCTTAAAAACTTAGTATAAACTTAAAAACTATTCTTCATGAGAAAACTAACCCTTATTGCTCTAAGCATAGTCTCATCAATAATGACAGCACAAGAAGTAATGACCCCTGAATTGCTTTTGCAATTAGGTCGAGTATCCGCTATCGGAATCACAAAAGACGGACAAAATCTCATTTATAGAGTTTCTACTCCGGATGTGGCAGAAAACAAAATGAACTCAAAAGTGTATTCTATCTCGCTTGATGGGACCAATCTTAAAGAAATTCAAGACTTTAAAGATTTGGTTGCAGACAAAAACATCTCTCCTGATGGGAAATATGTTCTATATCATGAAGAAGTTTTAGTAAACAATGTTTTAGGTAAAGACATTCATTCTGATTTAGACAAATCGACCGCTTATGTTTATAATGGTTTAGATTACAGACATTGGGACAAAGACAACGAAGGGAAATTTACTCACGTTTTTTATAAAGAAAATAAAGAAGAGGCTCAAGGTATTGATATCATGGCTGGGGAGCCATATTACTGTCCACAAATGCCATTTGGTGGTGATGAAGACTACATTTGGTCTAAAGACGGTAAAAGCATTTATTATGTAACTAAGAAAAAATCAGGAACAGAATATGCTTTAAGCACCAACACCGATATATACGAATACAATTTAGACACAAAAACTACTCGTAACCTTACCGAAAAAAACCTCGGATATGACACCAATCCGGCTCTTTCGCCTAAAGGAGAGCTGACTTGGTTGCAAATGAAGCGTGACGGTTATGAAGCAGATAAAAACGACATTATCGTTAGAGTAAACAATCAAGTTGATGTAAATCTTACGGCTCATTGGGACGGAACTGTTCACAGCTTTAAGTGGAGCCCTGACGGAAAGAAAATTTACTTTATCGCTCCGATTGACGGAACCGAACAACTCTTTGAAGTGGATTACATTGGTCTTACTAAAAAATTACCGACAGTTACTCAAATTACAAAAGGTGATTTTGACCTAACCGGAATTGTTGGTTTTTCCGGTGACAACGTGATTCTATCTCGCCAAGACATGAATCATGCTACTGAGATTTTTTCGTTTGACTTAAAGAAAAAGTCGTGGAAGCAGATCACTAGCGTAAACAATCATATTTATGATAAACTTTCTCTTAGTAGAACAGAGAGAAAATATGTAACCACTACAGATGGTAAAAAGATGTTGGTTTGGGTAATTTTACCTCCAAACTTTGACGAAAACAAAAAATACCCAACTCTATTATATTGTAATGGAGGGCCACAATCGCAAGTTTCGCAATTCTATTCTTTCCGTTGGAACTTTCAAGTAATGGCTGCTCAAGGTTATGTGATTGTAGCGCCTAACCGCAGAGGTTTACCTGGATTTGGAGTAGAATGGAACGAAGCTATCAGCAAAGACTGGGGTGGTCAAGCTATGCAAGATTATCTATCAGCTATCGATGAACTAGCCAAAGAAAAATATGTTGACGAAACTCGTTTAGGAGCTGTAGGAGCAAGTTATGGAGGTTATTCGGTTTATTATTTAGCCGGTATACACGAAAACCGATTCAAAACGTTTATTTCTCACTGTGGGGTTTTTAACCTCCACAGCATGTACGGAACTACAGAAGAAGTTTTCTTCCCGAATTGGGATGCAGGAGGAGCTTATTGGGAAACAGAAACCAATCCTGCTGCTTATAAAAGCTATTACCAACACAACCCGATTTTGTTAGTGAACAACTGGAATACTCCAATTATGGTTATTCATGGTGGCAAAGACTATCGTGTTCCAATCGGGCAAGGACAAGAAGCTTTCCAGGCTGCTCAGCTCAAAGGAATCAAAAGTCGTTTTGTATACTTCCCGGACGAAAATCATTGGGTATTGAAACCACAAAATGCGCTTGTTTGGCAAAGAGAATTTTTTAAATGGCTTAAAGAAACTTTATAAAGCAAAAAACCTGTCTATTTCTAGACAGGTTTTTTTCACAAACTAAAAACACATTTTAACCATCAATGAGTTTAAAACATCCCCCTATCATTTTTATAATAGGGATACCTTATTAACTATGAACTTTAAAATAAACTCTTATTTAGAATAACCATAACTGTTTTTCTGATTGGCTTATTTTCAATTGAAACTCTTAGTCTAGAAACTTAGGCTGTTTAGAATGGGTGTTTCTTTTATAAACTCAAATCTTTGATTACTCGGTTTGACAAAGTAAGATGAAAGTTGTTTGATTTAAAAAAAAATAGCGTAACAAAAACGTAACAAAACATAAAAACCTATATATCAGTACAGTTATTTTTTTTTGTAGGACTATTTTATTTTTGACATGAATTTGACTGAAAAACACTTCAAACAATGTAGATGCGAAATAAGTTCAACGGAAGCCCGAAACTACTCTACAAGAACTAACAGGACAATTAATTGCAGACAAAAAAAATGGTTATCTAATAAAAAAGGGTTCAACAAAATTGAACCCTTTACATTTATAGGCTTTAGCGAATATTATTCGTCACTTTCGTCCATAGTATGGAAAACGTTTTGAACGTCGTCGTCGTCTTCGATTTTTTCTAAAAGCTTTTCCACATCGGCTTTTTGTTCCGGAGTAAGTTTTTTTGTTACCTGAGGGATACGGTCAAATCCTGACGAAAGAATTTCTATTCCTCTGTTTTCGAGTTCTTTTTGAATTGCACCAAAGCTTTCGAAAGGGGCATACATTACAATTCCGTCTTCGTCAACAAAGATTTCTTCTACACCAAAATCAATCATTTCAAGCTCTAGTTCTTCTATATCTTGTCCTGTATTCGGAATTCTGAAGTTACAAGTATGGTCAAACATAAACTCTACAGAACCTTGAGTTCCTAGAGTTCCGTCATATTTATTGAAGTAACTTCTGATGTTAGCCACAGTTCTATTGTTATTATCTGTTGCTGTTTCGATCAAAATAGCGATCCCGTGAGGTCCATAACCTTCAAAAAGCACTTCTTTATAGTTAGCCGTATCTTTATCGGTAGCTCTTTTGATAGCTCTTTCGATATTTTCTTTAGGCATATTAGCTGCTTTTGCATTTTGCATAACAGCTCTTAACCTAGCATTGGTTTCAGGATTTGGTCCTCCTTCTTTTACGGCTATTACGATATCTTTCCCGATTCTGGTAAACGTTTTAGCCATTGCTGACCAACGTTTCAGCTTTCTTGCTTTTCTAAATTCAAACGCTCTTCCCATTTCCTAGAATTGTATTAAGTCTTTCTTTCGTTTTTTGTGATTGCAAATGTAATTATTTTGAAAAAAATCAAAAAAGGAACTTTAATTAAAGTTCCTTTTTTAGCTGTTATTACTGTTTCTTATAAAAAGGCATTTTTACCACTTTAGCAGGAACGTCGTTTTTACGAATT
>CAYZBA010000114.1:0-5635 GCA_964476555.1 uncultured Flavobacterium sp. | reverse complement strand
AAAATCGTAAATTAGTCCCACAGAAAAAGATTATACGTGACTACATTTTTCGAACAAGCCAAATGGTTGATTGTTGCTGAGTTGCTCTATTTGTTGCTCATGGTTATGGTATGTATCCGAATTATTCTGGATACTCGATCAGTGAGTAAGACTTTGGCTTATTTGCTGTTTGTGTTTTTTGTGCCTGTGGTCGGGATAATCTTCTATTTCTCATTTGGAATCAATTACCGAAAGAGAAAGATGTATACTCGTAAGTTGCATATTGACGAAAAAGTAAAACGTGAACTCGAAAAAACGCTACACGAGTACAATGAGACCATTCCAGAGCTAGAGCACAACTCCATTCAGAAAAACTGGAAGCTCATCAACTTGGTTGCTCACCGCAAAGCCGGAAACACTTCGGTCTTGCCGAACCATTCGATAGAAATTCTGCACAACGGGGAAGAGCTTTTTCCGAAGCTATTAGAGGAACTGCGCAAGGCGAAGCACCACATCCACATGGAGTATTACATCTACGAAAACGACAACATTGGGAATCAGATTAAAGATATTTTGATTGAAAAAGTTCGTCAGGGAGTTGAAGTACGGTTTATCTATGATGATTTTGGGAGTAAAAGCATTCGCAAAAACATAGTTCGAGAGTTACAAGCAGCCGGAGTGCAAGCTCATCCATTTCACAAGATTTACTTCTTGCTGCTTGCCAACCGCCTCAACTACCGCAACCACAGAAAAATTGTGGTCATAGACGGGAAGACTTCGTTTGTCGGGGGGATTAACGTTTCCGACAAATACATCAACCCCTCGCCCACCGGTCTTTATTGGAGGGATGTTCATCTGATGATAAAAGGGTATTCTTCGTTAAGCCTGCAACGGCTTTTCTTAGCCGATTGGAACTTCTGCAGCGAAGAAAACGTGCTGCTAGACAAGAAATACTTCCCTGTCAGTATTGAGCCATATCAAAATCCGGTCTATGCACAAATAGTGTCGAGCGGTCCGGATTCCGACCTTCCGAACATCTTATATGCCATTGTTCAGGCAGTAAATTCGGCACAAAAAGAGGTGTTGCTCACCACACCTTATTACGTTCCCGACACCGCTCTGCAAGAGGCTTTGGTGATTGCTTCCCTCAGTGGGGTCGACATTAAAATACTGGTACCCAAAAAAGGCGATTACACTGCCGTAAGCTTAGTTACTCAATCGTTTTTTGATACGCTACTCAGGGCAGGCGTAAAAGTATATCTGTACGAAAAAGGGTTTATCCACTCCAAAACCATAGTAGTGGATGGGTTAATGGCTTCTGTAGGAACCGCTAATCTGGATATGCGAAGCTTTGATTTGAACTTCGAAGTGTCTGCTTTGGTATATGACGAGAAAATCGCTCAAGAACTGCGCGCTTCATTCTATAAAGACCTTGAAGCTTCCATCCAACTCGACCCGGATCGCTGGAGAAAACGTTCTAATCTGAAGAGATTTATAGAGCGATTTGTTCGCCTCACCTCTCCTTTTATGTAAGAATTTGTTTTTAATCACCACCTACCCGATAATCTTTGATATATTGTAATTTTAAGACAGACCATATAGGTACTGATATACAGCAATTTTCATTTCTCGAAAACTTGTAAATTATTAACCTATAGGTAACTTAAATTTAATTTTGATAATGTTAGCTTAACATAGAATCCAAATAGTTAACGGAATTTTGCACCGGAAACTGAGACATACATATACATGGAACAAATTTATGTAGTAATGCTTGTGGCGATAGCAATCTTAGCTATTATTGACCTGACCGTAGGAGTAGCTAACGATGCCGTTAACTTTCTAAACTCAGGAATTGGCTCAAAGGCTGTTTCTTTTAGAAAGTTAATGATAGTTGCCAGCTTAGGGGTAGCTATAGGTGCTCTATTCTCTAGCGGAATGATGGAGATTGCCCGAAGCGGAATCTTTAACCCTTCGATGTTTACGTTTAACGATGTGATGATCATCTTTTTGGCCGTAATGGTTACGGATGTCATCTTGCTCGATGTCTTTAACTCCCTTGGCTTCCCGACTTCGACCACTGTATCCGTCGTATTCGAGCTCTTAGGTGCCGGAGTATGTCTGGCAGCCTACAAAATCATCACTCAAGACGACGGGTTCGAAAACCTGTTGGCTTATATCAATACGCAAAAAGCTTCAGAAATAGTCTCTAGTATACTGCTGTCGGTAATCATCTCTTTTACTATAGGTGCACTGGTGATGTATGTTTCTCGAATTCTGTTTTCGTTTCAGTACCAAAAAAGAGTAAAATACTTTGGAGCTATCTTTGGCGGATTGGCTATTAGTTCTATTTCGTACTTCATTCTCTTTAAAGGGCTTAAAGGGTCTGCGTTTATGAACGAGAACTTAAAAGAGTTTATGAATGACCATCAAGCGATAATCATTTTTGGTAATCTGGTTTTCTGGACCCTGTTCTCTCAAGCCCTTATATGGTTAAAACAAAATATCTTCAAAGTCATTATCATTATCGGTACGTTTGCTTTAGCTTTGGCTTTTGCCGGAAACGATATGGTGAATTTTATCGGGGTGCCTATCGGAGCTATTCAGGCCTATGACATTTATGTTGAAGGAGGCAAAGACTCTTCTATGCTCATGGGTGCTTTGGCATCCAGCGAACTGAAGGCAAACTTCTGGTACTTATTGATTGGGGGAGCCGTAATGGTCTATACACTTTGGACGTCAAAAAAAGCGAAAGAAGTAATCAAAACCGGAGTAGACCTATCCAGACAAGGCGACGGGTCCGAAAAGTTTGATGCCAACGCTCTGTCGAGGTTTATCGTACGTGGCGCTATGTATACCGGTCAAGTATTGAACTATATTTTGCCTAAATCACTACAAGTCAAAATCGACCGTCAGTTCGAAGCTCCGAGAACAAAAAAGAACGAAGAGGTAGCTTTTGACATGATTAGAGCTTCGGTAAATCTCATGGTGGCTGCTATACTCATTGCGGTTGCTACTTCTATGAAACTTCCGCTATCGACCACGTATGTAACTTTTATGGTGGCTATGGGAACCTCTTTTGCCGATAGGGCTTGGGGCAGAGATAGTGCTGTTTATAGAGTTGCCGGAGTATTCAACGTGATCGGGGGTTGGTTTATAACTGCCTTGGTGGCCTTTACTTTTGCAGGAATTGCAGTGGTTACTCTGAGATTAGGAGGTGTGTTTGCCTTTGTCGGAATTATGGTTCTAGTAGGTATTTTGCTTTATAGAAGCTCAAAAAAATACAATACTAAAGTAAAACAACGCGAAGCAGATTTGGCTCAGTTCAAAAAAGAAGATATCGCTACCATTAAAGAAATGATCTCCGAAAGTTCTTCGCAAATTGCTAAAATTGTAAGCAAAACCAACTCGCTGTACTCTAATGTAGTGAATCACATCGCTCTACAAGATTTAACCCTACTCAAAGAAGACAAAAAGAAACTCAAAAAACTCGAAAAAGAAGTAGACGAACTCAAAAGCAATGTGTTTTATATCATCAAAGACCTAGACGAGGGTTCTTTGGATGCCAGCAAGTTCTACATTTTGATTTTGGGGTATCTGCAAGATATGGTACAGTCAGTAGGGTTTATCACCAATACGAGCTATGGCCACTTCAACAACAATCACAAGAGTCTGAAGTTTAATCAAATCAGAGACCTGAAATCCATAGACGGGCAGCTTAGCAACTTGTTTAGTCGCTTGGAAGAGAGCTTCCATACGGAAGACTTTGCGCAACTCGACGAATTGCTAAAAGAAAAAGCGCTACTTACAGACCTTACGTCTTATCTGATTCAAAAACAGATTTCGAGAATCCGAACCACAGAGAACAGCCCTAAAAACAGTAAACTCTACTTTGGGTTATTGCTCGAAACCAACGACCTAGTGAAAGCCACTATGAGCTTATTGGAACTGTTTAAAGAATTCCATCAGTATGCTCCAAAGAAATAATTGACAGTAAGGAGGCTACACTTGAGCCTCCTTCTTTTTTGCTGCCGGTCCTGCCTTCCTAGTAAGTTACTACGGATTATTTGACTATTTTTGCACTAAAACAAAATATTATTTATGGAACAACATCATCATTTTATGAAAATGGCCATTGAGGAGTCTAAACAAGGCATGGAAAAAAATCAAGGTGGGCCATTTGGTGCAATAGTTGTCAAAGACGGAAAGATTGTCGGAGTGGGAAACAACCGCGTTACTTCGAGCAACGACCCAACTGCTCACGCCGAGGTAGTGGCAATCAGAGATGCTTGCAAAAATCTGAATACCTTTCAACTCGACGGTTGTGTGCTCTACACTTCGTGTGAGCCTTGCCCGATGTGCTTAGGAGCTATCTATTGGGCAAGACCCGATAAAGTGTATTATGCCAACACTCGTGAAGATGCAGCCCACATTGGTTTTGATGACGATTTCATCTACAACGAAATCAACTTGCCGATGAATGAGCGAAAAATTCCGTTTGAGCAAATCAGCCGCGAAGAAGCTTTATCCATTTTCAAACAATGGAGCGAAAAAGCAGACAAAACCGAATATTAATTTCTGCAAAACGAGTTAATAAAACCGCTATACAAAGAAAAATAAGCCTCACAGATGACCAATTTGTGAGGTTTTTCTATATCTTTGGAGCAGATTATGAAAAAAATCTTTTACATATTCCTTTTTGGATTAGGGCTATCTACTACAGCTCAAGAAATTGCTTTGGTCAAATATTCAGGAGGTGGTGATTGGTATGCCAACCCGACTTCGCTCCCCAATCTGATTGCCTATTGCAATGTCAATATTCAGACAAAAATAGCACCAAAGCCCGTGACAGTAGAGCTCTCTAGTTCGGCTTTGTTTCTCTACCCTTTTATTCACATCACCGGTCACGGAAACATCGTTTTTAGTGACACCGAAGTGAAAAACCTGAGAAAATACCTACTAGGAGGAGGCTTTCTACACATAGATGACAATTATGGTTTAGACCCATACATCAGACGTGAAATGAAGCGAGTGTTCCCGGAACTTGACTTTGTGGAAATCAGTAAAGACCATATCATTTTCAAAGAGCCTTACTCCTTCCCGAACGGTATTCCGAAAATTCACGAACACGACAACAAGCCTCCGCAAGCCTTCGGACTTTTTAAAGACGGAAAACTCATCTGTCTTTACACATACGAAACCGACCTAGGCGACGGATGGGAAGACCAAGAGGTACACAACAACCCTGCTGAAGTACGCGAGAAAGCCCTGAAAATGGGAGCTAACATCCTTAACTATGCCTTTAGTTATTAAATATAACTTTAATCGTTACGGCACAAACTTAACATCGAGGTAACATTAAGTTAATATTAGAAACATTTATATCTCACCTACTCCTCCTAAATTTGCATCACTAAAACCTTACATACAATGGCATTTAGAATAAATGATATCTTCCAGTTCTTAACACCAAAGGACAAAAAGTTCTTTCCGTTATTTGAACAAGCTACTGCTAACCTAGTAGAATTAGCTACTGCCTTAAACGATGTCGTAAATGCTCCTAAAGGAGAAAGAGACGAATACTTCAAGAAAATCGACAAGCTAGAAGCAGATATTGATGAATTGGTTCACAGAACCAATATCGAATTAAGTAAAA
>CAYZBA010000113.1:0-5757 GCA_964476555.1 uncultured Flavobacterium sp. | reverse complement strand
AGATTTGGATATATTTGCAGCCACTAATCAAAAAATATAATGTATGAAACCAATTTTAGGCATCGGCTCCCGAATTAAACACCCGGATTACGGAATCGGAGTAATCACAAACGTAAGTTCGAAATACTATTGGGTAACTTTTGTAGAAAAAGGATTAGAAACTATTGAAGTAGACTCTGATTTCGAAATCATCGAAGCTCTAGAACAAGAAGTAGATACCGTAAGCTTCGCTGAAATCGAGAGTAGTTTGATCCGAATTTTGAAAAAATGGAGTGATGTTTCTGAAATTGTGCCTATTGCAGAACGTTACAGAGGCGGAAAAATAATTCTTCAACCTGCTGATAAAACCTTACAATCTAAAGAAATTCCAATAGATACATTCTTCCATAAAATCGTCATGCTTCGCGACAGACTTCGTGTCATGGAACAAAAAATCAACGCTCACAAAACCCTTACAGAAGACGAAAAAATCGATTTACAACAATATATAACTCGTTGCTACGGAAGTCTTACGACCTTTAATATTCTCTTTAAAAACAGCTCACACCAATTCGTTGGAGATTCTTCGAAAAGAGATAATTAACCAGAAAATTATATTTCAGAAAAAAAGAAAAACCACATAAGCTATCTTATGTGGTTTTTTAATAAGGCTTTTATTTGTTATTCGAACTCGATAACCATATCGTTTTGGTCAACCATAGTTCCCGGACTCAACACCACACGCTTGATTTTTCCTCCCATCGGAGCAGAAACCGTACTCTCCATTTTCATAGCCTCAATGATAAATAGCGGAGTACCTGCCTCTATTACATCACCTTCTTTTACCATTATTGATGACAAACTTCCTTGAAGTGGCGCACCTACCTCTTTCGCCGGATTGCTCACTTTTTGATTTGCTTGTTTAGTCGATGTAACAGAATGGTCTTTCACTTTTACGGTTCGGTTTCCTCCGTTGAGTTGGAAGGTTACCGTACGCATACCTTCTTCGTCTGCTGCCGACACAAACAAGAGTTTAATGAAAATCAACTTTCCTTGATTGAGCTTTACAGAAATCTCTTTATCCTTTTTCAATGGATAGAAGAAAGCCGGTGTCGGAAGTTCTGTTACTTCACCATAGGTGAGTTTATGGTTGTAATATTCGTCATATACTTTAGGGAACATCTTATACGACAAATAATCCAAGAAGTTGCTTTCAGGATATTTCGCATAAAAAGTTTTGGTATCTTCTTCTAAATCTACATCAGGAAGAATTTGAGCCAGTGGTGGTTGATTTTTGTCTTCGTTTTTCAACACTATATTGCGAAGTTTTTCCGGGAAACCACCATAAGGTACTCCTAAGTCTCCTTTAAAGAAACCGATTACCGAAGCAGGGAATGAATGATTTTTTGATTCATCCAAAATGTCTTCTTTGGTGAGTGAATTGGCTGTCATAAACAAGGCCATATCTCCTACTACCTTACTACTTGGAGTTACTTTTACGATATCTCCAAATAATTCATTTACAACCGCATAGTTGTGTTTAATTAAAGGAAGCTTATCTCCTAACCCAACTCCTTCGGCTTGTTGACGAAGGTTAGAATATTGCCCGCCTGGAATCTCATTGTCATACACTTCTGCTGTAGAAGACTTTAAATCCGATTCGAACGGATAATACATCTCTCTCACCGCTTCCCAATAGTTGCTGTATTGGTTCAAGCTGTGTAGGTTGAGTTTGTTTTCTCTCTCTTGCCCTTGCATCAACGCTACCATTGCATTTAAACTAGGTTGAGAAGTTGTTCCACTAAACGAAGCTAAAGCACAATCAATACTGTCAATTCCGGCTTCAATAGCTTTCAAATAAGTAGCCACCTGAGTCCCTGCCGTATCGTGAGTGTGCAAAGCAATCGGAATAGAAACATTTTCTTTAAGGGCCGGAATCAACACTTCTGCTGCTTGCGGTTTAAGAAGTCCGGCCATGTCTTTAATAGCAATCATGTGGGCTCCCGCATCCTCTATTCTTCGAGCTAGATCTATGTAATAATCTAGATTGTATTTATTATTTCCTTTTCGAAGCACATCTCCGGTATAACCAATAGAGGCCTGAGCAATAGCTTCGGTATTTTTATCAACAAACTGAATAGCCGGAAGCATAGACTCTAAATTGTTCAACGAATCAAAAATCCTAAAGATATCTATTCCGTTTTTCCAAGACTCTTCAATAAACTTGCCGATAATATTTTTCGGATAAGCCGAATATCCCACTGCGTTACTTCCTCTAAAGAGCATCTGCAACAGTATATTAGGCATAGCCGACCTCAGCTTTTGAAGGCGTTCCCAAGGACATTCATGTAAGAATCGAAGCGCCACGTCAAAAGTCGCTCCTCCCCAAACTTCCATCGAGAACATTTCTGGGTTGTCTTTGGCAAATCCGCCTGCTACCGCCATCAAATCCTTGGTCCTCATACGAGTAGCTACAAGTGATTGATGAGCATCTCTAAAAGTCGTATCCGTATATTGAATTTGTTTTCCGTCCCTTATTTGTCTTAAGAATTCCTTTCTGCCTAATTCGGTCAAGAGGTCTTTCGAACCTTTTGGATAATCTTTATTGACAATTGGTGGAATTACCGGTGTACGGAATTTTCTACCCGAATCATAGTGTTTTACATCTGGATGTCCGTTGACACGAATGTTTGCCAAATAACGAAGCATTTTAGTCGAACTATCCTTAAACGGCTCAAATTTAAATAGTTCCGGATGTTGATCGATAAAGTTTACCGTACACTCCCCTTTGATAAAGGTGTCATGACTAATTACACTCTTTAAGAATAAAATGTTTGTAGTAACTCCCCTCACTCTAAACTCCGAAAGAGAACGGTAAAGCCTTTTTGAAGTGCTGGATAAAGTGCTTCCACTAGCCGTTACTTTTACAATCATCGAATCAAAGAATGGAGAAATTTTCATTCCTTGATAAGCACTACCTTCGTCTAAACGAATACCAAAACCGCCCGCGTTTCGATAAGCAATTAAGGTACCGTAATCAGGTTTAAAGTTATTGGTTGGATCTTCGGTCGTAATTCGACACTGAATCGCAAACCCGTTCAATCGAATACTTTCTTGACTCGGAATGCGAATTTTAGTATCATGCAACGGAGTTCCTTGAGCGATAAGCAACTGATTTCTAACGATATCAATTCCCGTCACTTCTTCGGTTACCGTATGTTCAACTTGAATCCTAGGGTTTACTTCAATGAAATAAATGTTGTTGTTTTTGTCTACCAAGAACTCAACCGTACCGGCATTATTATAGTTTACTGCTTTTCCGATTCGGATAGCGTATTCATATAGTTTATCTTTAACATCTTGAGGTAAATTCGGCGCCGGAGCAATCTCAACTACTTTCTGAAAGCGTCTCTGAACCGAACAATCCCTTTCGTATAAGTGGACGATGTTGCCATAATTATCTGCTAAAAGCTGAACCTCAATATGTTTTGGAGACTCAATGAATTTCTCAATAAAAACTGTTCCATCGCCAAAAGATTTTAGCGCTTCACCGGACGCTTCTTTAAAAAGCGGAATAATGTCTTCTTTTTTATGGATGACACGCATACCTCTTCCACCACCACCTGCAGCTGCTTTCAGAATCACCGGGAAACCAATTTGCTCTACTTTTTCAACGGCCTTATCGATGTCGTCAGCCGATATCATAGCATCTTCAATCACCGGAACATTCACAGAACGAGCTAATTTTTTGGCTGCAATCTTGTCTCCCAATTGCTCCATTACTTCCGGAAAAGGACCTACAAAAATAATCCCCTCTTCACGACATCTTCGAGCAAAAGTCACATTTTCACTCAAAAACCCATATCCCGGGTGAATGGCATCTACATCGTTTTCCTTAGCAACTCTAATAATCTCTTCTATATCCAAATAAGGTTTTAAAGGCTCGCTATCCTCCCCAATTTGATATGACTCATCCGATTTGTATCGATGAAGGGAATAGCGATCTTCATAAGTATAAACGGCTACGGTTCTGACCTTCATTTCAGAAGCTGCACGTAGCACTCGAATAGCGATTTCTCCCCGATTAGCAACTAGTAATTTCTTAATTACTGTGGGAAGTGGCGGATGTTGTTGTGTCATTTTATGGCAATTTGTAGTTAATTTTTTGCAAATATAGATTTATTTTTGTCTACAAAATGTGTTTTAAAAAAAATATACTTAACAAATTATTAACTCTGCTGAAAATTAGCTCATTAAAATGACAGTAATTCATTCAAAAAAAAGACCTAATTAATGAAATCAAAAGAAAACCATCTATCCTAACAAAGACACTCCTACTTGACAATACATGCATTTTTTATTGTCGCAATAATGCTTTTTGAGTTGAAGTAAAGCCTGTGTGTCAAAGGCATTTTTTGAAGATATTCCAATGTGGCTAAACTTGTCAATAATAATGTTTTGCTCAGGTCGGATAGTCAAAAGAGGCTGTAGTAGTTCCTCAAGATCTTCTTTATTCAAATACTGTTGGTATAAATACTTTAACGGAATAACCGTATTGATGACCAACAAATCAATAAAGTTTTTTGTTAAAGTCTTCCTTTTATAAGGGCTCTCTTTATCTAACACATAATGTGTTTTCCAATAATCAGAAACTTCAACCCTAAACAAATCATA
This sequence comes from uncultured Flavobacterium sp., assembly GCA_964476555.1. GTDB lineage: Bacteria > Bacteroidota > Bacteroidia > Flavobacteriales > Flavobacteriaceae > Flavobacterium. Next base: position 1,104 of record CAYZBA010000113.1, on the reverse strand, counting down.
AAAATCATTAAGAGATTTAGATTTAATAAGATTTTCAAAAAGATATTGGCTTTTATGATACAACATAGCCAATTGTGCTAATCTTATGGTAGGAAAATTATCTGGTCTATGCTTAAAAAACTCTACTTGCTCAAGTCTAATTTCTTTTAACGAATGCTTGATTCTCAAGTAATTCCATCTATTCTGAAGTTCTTTAGAATACATATCTTGAAAATCAGTATCTAGTAATCCGGCTCTTCCTAAAAATAAAGCTTCTAGATTCTCAACTTCATAAGACTCTTTACGGACCACTGTAAAAGGAATAGACTTAGCTAACTCAAAAAATGCAGGCCCATTAATGTTGAGACCAAAATTTTTAGCCAACATACAGAACAAAACTGCTTCCCAATCATTATTATTTTCTTCTAAAAGATTCTGTAAAGGAATCGATTTTTCTCTTAACCTTTCAACAAATAATTCCTTCTTCCAATTCTCAAAAATCTCATGATCGACATCTTTAATTTGGTCTTCACAAAAAATCCAAGATTTTGAATAATTCAAACCCATATACCTGAAATTAAGAGTTTTATCCACATAATTTTTAAGTTCTAAAACCGGCAAAACGGTCTTATCTCTATGATAGACATCTACATCGTGATTCCAAACTACATGTAAGATTACGTTATTATAATTCGGATCCATGTGGTGATTATGAAGATACCAGTCCGAAGAATTTAGGTGAATTTCAACATTTCCGGCCCATCTTATGTTATCTATAACAATTTGAGCATTAAAAAAATCAGCTCCGGTTCCTTTAGTATAAACCCCGGAATCTATAATCATAATTTCTTTTTTACATACTGTTTTTACGTTCGAAAAATCAAACTTTTTATACTTCCAAACATAATGTAAAAAATCCTCTCTCATAACTCTCTCTAAATATGACTACTAAGTTATATGATTTTTCATAAAAAAAACAAATCCTTTAACACTAGCTGATAAAGCTAAATTTTATATTCAATACAGGAAAGGGGAATCTGGAGAAAATCAGTAAATAAGAAGATTATAATAAAAACAAAAACCCCCAATATCAAATGATATTGGGGGTTTTAAAAAAAGGCGACG
>CAYZBA010000112.1:0-5800 GCA_964476555.1 uncultured Flavobacterium sp. | reverse complement strand
AAACGTTATCGGAGCAGGGCTCACGATTATCATTTCTTCGGTTTTACAAAAAACACTCTTCCGTCAAGCGGAATAATTTTATACTTTTGCTTAAAACTTTTTCATATTGAAATTCATCAATAACATACGGTATTTTTTCGAACGAAACGGATTCGAGGTCTCTTCTCGACTAGCAGACCGCTTGGGTATCCGAACCACTAACGTACGCCTGTTTTTTATCTACATCTCTTTTGTTACCGTAGGCCTCTGGTTTGGTGTTTATCTCACCTTAGCGTTTTTGTTGCGGTTAAAAGACATGATCTACACCAAACGCAGCTCTGTTTTCGACCTATAAGCCTACCAAAAACTAATTTCTGTGTTTCAATTTTTTGTGTAACTTTGTCTGTTTCTATTACAATAAAAGGCACAAAAACAAGTTTTAGCATTTAAAACGGCATATTTTGAAAACACATACGATAAGATATCTATTTTCTTTAGGATTAATCATCTTAATAGGTACGGCATGTTCGGTAAAAAAAGACAAGTTTGTCAACCGAAATTACCATGCGATGACAACCAAATACAACGTTATGTATAACGGTAATTTGGCGCTCGAAGCAGGTATCAATGAACTCAAAACTACCTACGCCGACAATTTCTGGGAAATATTGCCTATCGAGCGAATGCAAATTATAGAACCTGTTTTTGGCCAAGATTCTATCCCGAGAAATCCAAACTTCAAAAGAGCCGAAGACAAAGCCATCAAAGCCATACAAAAACACTCCATGAATATTGGCGGGACAGAAAAGAACCCTCAAATGGACGAAGCCTACCTCCTGCTCGGAAAATCTCGATATTACGAACAGCGCTTTGTGCCCGCACTCGAAGCTTTCAACTACGTATTATTCAAATACCCGGATAGTGACCGCATCAACGAAATCAAGGTATGGAAAGAAAAAACCAACGTCCGTCTGGAAAACAACTCCCTTGCTATTCAAAACCTAGAAAGACTTCTAGCCGATGTGGAGTTCGAACAACAAATAGTCAGTGATGCTAATGCCATTTTAGCACAAGCCTATATTAACGAAAATCAACACGATAAAGCAATTCCTGCTTTGCGAAAAGCTCGAAACCTCACAAAAAGCAAAGAAGAAAAAGCTCGCTATACCTTTATCTTAGGTCAACTTTTCGAACATCAAAACCAACCGGATAGTGCCTTTGCCGCTTATCAACAAGTAATTGATATGAAGCGTAAATCACCCAGACAATACACCATTCAGGCACATATCAAACAAGCACATTTAGGTGGGGCTGTTCAAGATACTGTTCTTTTCGTAGAAAAATACCAAAAACTACTTAAAGACAGAGAAAACAGACCTTATCTGGATGAACTAAATCACCAAATGGCTCTTTTCTACGAAAAACACAACAACAAAGAAAAGGCAAAAAAATACTACAACACTTCATTAAAACACAAAACCAATGACGTATATCTGATAGCTTCAAACTACAGAAATTTAGCCGAAATCTACTTTTATGACGCTAAATACGCCGTAGCCGGAAAATATTACGACAGTACTTTGGTAAACCTAGACCCAAAAACCAGAGAACACAGACTCATCAAAAAGAAAAGAGCTAATCTCGAAGACGTAATCAAATTCGAAGCTATCGCACAAACCAACGACAGTATATTGAATTTGATCGCAATGTCCGACCCAGAAAGAGTTACTTTCTTCGAAAACCATATCGAACGGCTGAAAAAAGAAGAAGAAAAACTCAAAGCCAAAGCAGAAAAACAAGCCCATGAAACACCTCGATCTGCCGGAGGCCGTCCTTCTATTGGCGGTGATGACCCAATTTCGGACCTTTCATTATCTAAAAGTGCTAGAGTCGAAATGAACAGACAACCTGTTTCTAAAACGGGTGGCCCAAATGCAGGAGGTACATCGTCTTTTTATTTCTACAATCAAAATACGGTAGCTAACGGAAAAAATGAATTCCGCAAAAAATGGGGAAATCGCGAACTTAGAGATTATTGGAGGCTCAGAGACTACACTCCAAACAAAGTTGTGGAACAAGAAGAAGTAGCTACAGAAGACGAACAAATAGCAGAAAAAGTCGAAAATCCGGCTTATACAACAGAATTTTATATCAATCAAATTCCGACAGACCCAAATATTATTGCAGAACTGCAGAAAGACCGCAACTTTGCTTACTACCAACTCGGAATTATCTACAAAGACAAATTTAAAGAATACAAACTGGCTCAAGCCAAATTAGAAGGACTTCTAGAAAGCAATCCGGAAGAACGCTTGATCTTGCCTTCCATGTATAACCTCTACAGAATCTACGAAATTCTCGGCGATGATAAAAAGTTTGCCTTGAAGTCGAAAATCACTTCAATGTATCCGGATTCCAGATATGCTCAGCTCATCAATAATCCTGAGGCAGGTCTGGCTCTAGAAGGAACTCCTGATGAGGTTTATAAAAGCATGTACCGCCTTTTCGAAAAAGCAGAATACAGAACCTTGCTTGAAGAAATTGAAATTTTAATTGACCAATATTCAGGCGAAGATATTATTTCGAAATTGGAACTACTCAAAGCCAACGCTATCGGAAACTTAGAAGGTTTAGAAGCTTATACCGAAGCTTTAAACTATGTAGCTCTTACGTATCCGAACAGCGAAGAAGGTAAAGAAGCAGAGAATTTGCTTCGTACGAATATTCCGAAACTCCAAAAAATGGAATTCAACAAACCGGCCACTGCTTGGAAGTTAATCCACAAAACTGCCGCAGATACCGACTTAACCACTTTAAATACTGTTTTAGAAAAATTCCTCAAAGACAGACCAAATGAACGCTTAAAAATCACCATAGACAGCTATACTCTAAACGAAGATTTTGTGGTGATTCACAATGTTTCATCCGAGCAAAGAGCCAAAGACTTTATCACTTTGTTAGAAGAATACAAAGACTACAAAATCACAGAAAAATTCGTCCCGATTTCTTCTGAAGATTACAAAGTAGTACAAGTCAAAAAGAACTTTGACCTTTACCTAAAAACATTAAAACCAATCCCTTAAAACTATGTTCAACAAACAGAAAAACACTCCGATGGAACTCTTCGGTAAAACCAACCGAATTGTTGAAGGAACGCGTATTAAAGGAGATATTTCTTCTATAGCCGATTTTAGACTAGACGGAGAATTGATTGGAAATTTTACTTCTCAAGGAAAACTCGTAATTGGACCAACCGGAAAAGTTATTGGAAACATTACCTGCAAAAACCTTGATATTGAAGGAACTTACGAAGGCAAACTCGATATCGCTGAACTTTTGACCGTAAAAGCAAAAGCTAAAATCAAAGGAGAAGCCTCTGTCGGAAAATTGGCCGTAGAACCCGGAGCCGAATTCATGGCTACTTGTCAAATGAAAGGTACCGTGAAAAAGCTTAGCAATCACGAAAATGACAAATCAACCCCGGAAGAAAAAGCCATATAACAAATGGCTCGCCTTGATTAATATTCCTATACAGATGGGAATTATTGTCTTTTTATTTTCTCTGCTAGGAAAATATTTAGACAAAAATCACCCGCATGAAAAATTAGATTACACCAAACTACTCGTAATTGTCGGGGTATTTATAGCTATGTATAATGTATATAAACAAGTAAATCAAATCAATAAAAACGAATAATGATAAAAAAATATGCTCCTGTTTTTTTTACCCTCATCTGGGTGATATTGTTGTATGCTATACACAAAACCACCATACTTTTCTTGGATTGGAGCGCTATTTACAGCAATTTTCACTATAGCTTAGAAACGCTATATACCGCCTTTGGGCTGGCTTCGCTGCTGATAATTTTTATCCTTATCAGAGTTAAACAAAGAAATTTCGACCAAATCGGAATGGCTTTTATGGTCCTCATAACCGTAAAAATGGCCACTCTCTACTTTGTTTTTAAACCCGTAATTAGCAATCGAGAAGATGAAATGCAATGGGAACGAACTAATTTCATCATTCTTTTTATGGCTTTCCTGATTTTAGAAACCTTGATTTCAGCAAAAATCCTAAAATCTACCGAGCCAAAATAATGTGTTGTTGATAATTATCGCTTTTTTTGATTTTGATATTTTGTCATCTAAAGAAAAAGCATACCTTTGCACAAATTTTCAGAGACCTATAAATTTAAGTACATCAAAATGATGATTGTTACCAAATTTCTACGAATTTCAGCAATATTAACTTTTGCACTTGTCCCTTTTCTAGGATTTTCTAATGACGCAGAACACGCTCATGTAGAAGCTGAACCAAAGGACACTAAAACAGAAATAAAAGAATTTATTGATCATCACCTTCAGGATAATCACGATTTCCACATCACCAGCTGGAAAGGAACACACTACGGATTCCCCCTTCCCGTAATTTTATACGACAACGGACTACACGTATTCATGTCGTCTAAATTCCACCACGGAGAAACTGTAGCTGAAAGCAACGGTAACTACTACAAACTTTATCACGGTAAAATCTATAAAACCGATGCCGAAGGAACCATCTCTTATGACGAAAATCACAAAGTAACTAACGATAAACCTCTCGACTTCTCTATCACTAAAAACGTTGTGATGATTATCGTAACCGGTATTTTAATGTTACTCCTGTTCTCTTCTTTAGCTCGATCATATGCTAAAAATGGAGGGATGCCTAAAGGAATCGGTCGTTTCTTCGAGCCAATCATCCTTTACATCAGAGACGATATCGCTATCCCGAATATCGGAAAAAACTATAAAAAATATATGAGCTACTTGCTCACTATTTTCTTCTTTATCTGGTTCCTAAACTTATTCGGACTTACTCCACTAGGAACCAACGTAACCGGAAACATTGCCGTAACTTTCACTTTAGCACTCCTTACTTACTTAATTACGACTTTTACGGCAAACGGCAACTACTGGAAACACATTTTCTGGATGCCTGGAGTTCCGGTTCCTATGAAAATCATCTTAGCTCCAATTGAGTTTTTAGGTACGATTATCAAACCTTTCTCGTTGATGATTCGTCTTTATGCGAACATCGTAGCAGGTCACGTAGTGCTTATGAGCATCATCGGTTTGATGTTCATTTTCAAAAACTGGATTGGTAGCTCGCTGTCATTCGGATTGGCTTTTGCCTTGTCATTGCTTGAACTTTTGGTGGCTGCATTACAAGCTTATATTTTCACGATGTTGTCTGCTTTATACTTCGGTGCTGCCAACGAGGAGCATCACCACGAAGAACACGAAGCAGCGCATCATTAATAAATTGAATGTTTAATTAAATATATATACATTATGACTATTCCAAACATTGTTGGTGCAGGTCTGATCGTTATCGGAGCTAGTTTAGGTATCGGAAAAATCGGTGGTTCAGCTATGGACGCTATCGCTCGTCAACCTGAAGCTTCTGGTAAAATCCAAACAGCTATGCTTATCGCTGCTGCACTTATCGAAGGTATTGGTTTTGCGGCTCTATTTGCTGCCTAATCAAAAAAACTCTGTATCAGTTGCAACGGTTGGTTGCAACTGATATTATTAAAATCGTAAAATCATCTTTTTTTGATATAAGTATATGGAAAATTTATTAAATCAGTTTTCGGAAGGTCTTTTCTTTTGGATGTTAGTCCTATTCGTTCTTCTTGTTTTATTGCTTAAAAAATTCGCTTGGAAGCCAATTTTGGATGCAGTTAACGAAAGAGAAGAAGGTATCAGAAACGCATTACTAGCTGCTGAAGAAGCTAAAAAAGAAATGCAAAACCTAAAAGCCGATAACGAAAAA
>CAYZBA010000111.1:0-5834 GCA_964476555.1 uncultured Flavobacterium sp. | reverse complement strand
TCAAATTAGTTCCTTCAACTTCATGGAACGGAACAGCGTGGTCAAACGGAGAACCGGATGACACAAAAGTAGTAGTGCTGGAAGCACCTATCACAGTGGGAGCTTCGGGTTCAGTAAAATCACTTATTGTAACAGAAAGCGGAAGCATCACTATCCCTAGCGGAAGTTCGGTAACAGTGGACGGAGTAATCGTAAATGCTGCTACTGCGGCTGATTTCGTAGTGGCTAGTGGCGGAGCTTTGGTTCAAAACCAAGACGTAGATAACTTCGGAGCCATTACTGTAAACAGAAACAGTAACCCGATGAAGTTGCTAGATTATACTATGTGGTCTTCTCCGGTAGCCGGTCAAGGAATCCAAGATTTCTCTTCGGAAACTTTGCCAAACAGAATCTATAAATATGATGCTGTGGCTAATGAATATGTAAATACATTTACAGAAACAGAATTCCAAGAAGGACACGCTTATTTGTTCCGTGCTCCTAATACTTACACATCTACTCCACAAGTTTATAACGGAGTATTTTCAGGTGTGCCAAACAACGGGAACGTTTCTGTAGCCGTAACAGCCGAAGCTTATAACGGTCTGGGTAACCCTTACCCTTCAGCTATCGATGCAGATGCTTTGTTTGCTCTAAACCCTCAAATGTTGTCATTGTATTTCTGGACAAACACCAATGCTCCGGTAGATGGTGTATACATAGAAAACAACTATGCTTCTTATACATTATTAGGTGGAGTAGGAACAAGCTCTGCTGATAACAGCTCTGCAATTCCAAACGGAGAAATTGCTGTAGGACAAGGATTTATTGCTGAAATTGCTTCGGGTGCTACACAAGTAACTTTCAACAACAGTATGCGCCTTGCAACAGAGGGAATGTTCTTCAGACAAATGACCGAAGAGAAACACCGTCTGTGGTTGAGCCTATCAAACCAAGAAAGCGTTTTCAACGAAGTACTAATCGGATATATGGAAAGTGCTTCAACCGACTATGATGCGCAAATCGACGGTGAAATGTTTGGTCATGACGGAAGTGCTATCTATAGCTTAATCGAAGATCACTCAGGTAAGTTCGTAATTCAAGGACGTGCTCCGTTTGTAATCACAGATGTAGTACCTCTAGGATTCAAAGCCGTAAACGGAGGAGAGTTTACGATCTCGCTTACGAACTTCGACGGATTGTTTGACGTAGAAAACCAAAACATCTACTTGAGAGATAATCTGACTCAAACCGTACAAAACCTAAAAGAAGGAGCCTATACATTCATCAGTGAAGAAGGTACTTTCGAAACACGTTTTGAGGTAATCTACCAAACAACAATGGGTGTGGATAATCCGGGTGCTGAAAATTACAACTGGATTGTTTTCAAACAAGGAGACAACTTCCAAATCCAAACACAAGGCTTTACAATGAAACAAGTCGAAGTGTTTGATATGTTGGGTAGAAATGTATATTCAGCTCAAGCCGAAGAACAATTCCACACGATTAAAGCTCTTGGCGCAACAGGGGTGTATATTGTGAAAGTCACTACTTCAGATAACAAAGTGTTGACTAAAAAAGTTAAAAACTAAAATGCACTAGCAGCCGGAAGATTTCTTCCGGCTGTTTTTTTATAGCAACTTGTTTCTGTATATTTGTATTCAACAACCTTACGACAGTTGATTAAATGTAAAACAAAACAGAACCTCATAACATCCGAAATGATCGGGTTATGAGGTTTTGTCTTTATAGTAAGATATGGAATCGCAACTCATAGCTACTTCAGATGGTTCTGTAACCATTTATTTCCCACAGTGGAACGAGAGCTACCATTCCAAACACGGAGCTATTCAAGAAGCCTATCACGTTTTTATCAAGAACGGATTGGAGGCCTTGGCCGATACACCTGAAATATCAATTTTAGAGATTGGGTTCGGAACCGGACTTAATGCTTTTATTACGCTATTAGAAAGCCAAAAGAGAAGACAAAAAATCAATTATACAGGTATTGAATACTTCCCGGTGCCCGAAGAGATATATGTTCAACTGAATTATCCGGAACTCTTAGTATCACAAGAAAAGCACCATACCTTTTTAGAACTTCACCACTGCGAGTGGGGAAGGTCTATTGCGCTCTCGGATTTGTTTACGCTGGAAAAACAACAGATGAAGTTTGAAGACATTGCGTTCGAAAACCGTTTCGACTTGATTTATTTTGATGCTTTCGGATATAGAGTACAACCCGAATTGTGGAGTGCAGAGATTTTCAAAAAGATGTTCGCAGCCTTAAAAAACGGCGGAATTCTGACAACTTATGCCGCTCGAGGAGTAATAACACGTAACATGAAAGAGGCTGGCTTTATAGTCAAAAAGACGGCCGGACCTATCGGAAAAAGAGAAATGACTGTAGCTTACAAAGTTTAATAATTTATTAACAAATACGCTATACTATTTCGAAAGCGTTTTTCGTTTAAAAGTAACACCTTTCTAAAACTTATATATTATGGCAAGAACAATGTTTACTTACACCAAAAAAGTATTGGAGAGCGTGAGTTTCGACCCGCTACTGTTCTACAAAGAATTACAAAAAGCACTACAATCCCTATTACCATATGAGATAGAAGAACTAAAAGAATGGCTTCAGCAATTTACTCAAGAAAAACCGGAGCTAAAAGGTGTGGTTCTGAATATGGAATTCTAAACCAAACCCCATAAAACGAAAAAAATCGCTTGAAGTTGACTTCAAGCGATTTTCTCGCACTAATAAAACTAAGATGATAGGTTTATCGCAATCTGTCCACAGATTTTACGAGCTCTTCATCACGCTTAATGGCTCTGTTCGCAAGCACTAGAAAAACGATAGATGCAATCGGGAGGAAAAGCCCAATACCCTTCTCAGAGTCAAACGACTCTCCGGATAAAGTTAGTGAACGATACACAAATAATCCTAGTAAAATTAAGTTTAATATTATATTCAATCTGTTTAAAACAAATTGTTGTTGTCTCTTTTTAAAGTTTGTAATACTCCATACTGCCAGAGCAACACCTAGCCCAAATAGAGCTACGTATTTCATATCTTGCATAAAATAAAACTCCACTCCGTTTTCTTTCCAGAGCGGAAAAACAAACGGTAGAATTCCCGAAGTGATAACCACAACAGCAAGATATAAAGTCTGTATTCTCTGAATCATTATAGAAAGATTTACTAACAAACGTCCGCAAAAGTAATGCATCTTTTTCTAAAATGCCAGAAACTACTTAAAATAATTTGCGGCTTTTTATGACCAAAGGCGGATTTTAATAACTTCAGTAAACTTAAATTTAATAAAAATAAGAACTAAAGGCTTTAATTTAAGCATTTTTATGCCCAAGTGTCTTGCAGATTAAAATTTAATTTGTATTATTGCAGTGTGATTTGACACAACGCTTGTCTTTATCAAATTCACACTTCCAAAAATCACTCTCATTTTTTTACTTATTGCTCCCCTTTTTGAATTATAAATTGATTTGTAAATTTAATCATTAATATTACATGTTTGACATTTCTGTATTGAAAGAAATGAAGCTTTCTGAGCTTCAAGAAATTGCGAAAGCAGCCAAAATCGGTAAATACCGCAATCTAAAAAAAGACGAACTCATTTATAAGATTTTAGATTTTCAAGCGGCAAGTCCGGAAGCTATCAGTGCGGCATCCAAAGAAATCGCTCCTGCAACAGAAGAACCTGCAGCACCCGTAAAACAACCTAGAGCGAGAATAGGCAAATCCAAAAGCCAACCCCAAAAGCCAACCCCAACCGAAGAAACCTCGGAAAATACCCCGGAAAATACCGCAGAAAAAACACCTATCGAAACTACTACTGAGGCTCCTAAAGCTCAGCCACAAAACCAAAACTTCCGCAATAACAATCAGAAAAACAAAAACCAGCGGAACAATCAAAACCAAAGTCGAAATCAACAAACGCCTCAAGAAGAAAAGAAAAAAGCAGAAATTACAGAAACTGCTGAAGGAGAGGCCACTCAAGCCGATAACAAAAAGGCCCAACAGCCACAAAACAACAAATCTTCTGAAAACAAAAATCAGAAAAAACAAAATAACAACTACAGAGATCCTGATTTCGAATTCGATGCTATTATCGAAAGCGAAGGAGTGCTTGAAATGATGCCGGACGGATATGGATTCTTGCGTTCTTCAGATTACAACTATCTGGCTTCGCCAGACGATATCTATTTGTCGGCTTCTCAAATTCGACTTTTCGGACTCAAGACCGGTGATACCGTAAAAGGAGTAGTTCGACCGCCGAAAGAAGGAGAGAAGTTCTTCCCGCTAGTGCGTGTCTTGAAAATCAACGGACATGACCCTCAGGTAGTCAGAGACAGAATCTCGTTCGAACACCTCACTCCACTTTTCCCCGAAGAAAAATTCAAACTGGCCGAAAAGCAAGCGACTATTTCTACTCGTATCATCGATTTGTTTTCGCCTATCGGAAAAGGGCAAAGAGGAATGATTGTGGCGCAGCCCAAAACGGGTAAAACCATGTTGCTGAAAGATATTGCCAACACCATTGCAGCGAACCACCCCGAAGTGTATCTCATCGTACTTTTGATTGACGAACGTCCGGAAGAGGTAACCGATATGCAACGTAGTGTAAGAGGCGAAGTAATTGCCTCAACCTTTGATGAGCCGGCAGAAAGACACGTAAAAGTAGCCAATATTGTTCTGGAAAAAGCCAAAAGATTAGTTGAGTGTGGGCACGATGTGGTTATCTTGTTGGATTCTATCACGCGTCTGGCCAGAGCCTATAACACCGTACAACCGGCTTCAGGAAAAGTACTTTCCGGAGGAGTTGATGCCAATGCCCTTCAAAAACCAAAACGCTTCTTTGGGGCAGCTCGTAACATCGAAAACGGAGGTTCTTTGAGCATCATCGCTACGGCTCTAACAGAAACCGGTTCAAAAATGGATGAAGTGATTTTTGAAGAGTTTAAAGGTACCGGAAACATGGAGCTGCAATTAGACAGGAAAATCGCCAACAAACGTATTTTCCCTGCCATTGACCTCACCTCGTCAAGTACTCGTCGTGACGATTTGCTGCTGGATGAAAAAACCCTACAAAGGATGTGGGTAATGCGAAAATTCCTCGCAGATATGAATCCGGTAGAAGCCATGGACACCATTCACGACCGAATTTCAAAAACTCGAAACAACGAGGAATTTTTGATTTCTATGAACGATTAAATCGCAGTCAAAGTCGTAAAGTCATAAGTCATTCGACTTTAAACTTTACGACTGAAATAAATGTTGAAAACTTTCGTTATAGTGCTATAGGTCTCTTTTAAAAAGGCTTATTTTTGCTTAGTTCAAAAAATCTAACCTAAAGAAACTGTTTAACATCTATGTTTTTATTTCACTTTTTTCTGCAAAACGACACGCTCGTAAACAAAGCAGACGCTATTATTGAAGGTATTGCTAAAGATCAAGAAACTACCTCAGCCATAGGATTTTTAATGAAAGGAGGAGTTTTTATTATTCCTATCGTCTTACTGCTTTTTTATACGATTTATGTGATTATTGAACGGTTCTTATTCATCCGAAAAGCTTCTAAATACAACAGTAACCTCATCGATGACATCCGTACCGAGCTCAGTAGCGGAAGAATCGAATCGGCTCGAAACATCTGTAGAAGAGACAATTCGGCTACAGGAAACATCTTGGCCAGTGGTATCGACGGAATTGGCCGTCCGGTATCAGAAATCGAATCCAGAATGGAAAAAGCTACCAATATCGAAATAGCCGAGATGGAAAAGAAAATGTCTCACCTAGGGCTTATTGCCGGTATTGCTCCGATTATGGGATT
>CAYZBA010000110.1:0-5864 GCA_964476555.1 uncultured Flavobacterium sp. | reverse complement strand
AAAATAAAAAAGTGCTGATTTACAGCACTTTTTTGTTGCAGAAAGGAAGGGATTCGAACCCTCGATACGGTTACCCGTATACTACCTTTCCAGGGTAGCCTCTTCAACCACTCGAGCACCTTTCTTTTTGGGTAGGCAAATATATAAAAATTAAGACATTTCTCCTCGTAAAGGAGTTTCAAATATAGTCTTAAAAACAGACGGAGCTACATTTTCGCCTAACATATACATGAGTTTCGTTACAGCGGCTTCTATTGTAATGTCTTTGCCAGAAATTACTCCGATTCTCTTTAGCGCACTGCTGTTTTCGTATTGCCCCATGTTGACACTCCCTCCCGCACATTGTGATACGTTCACTATGTGAATTCCGGAATATATAGCTTTTTCCAGAGCTTCGATAAACCAAGTTTGAGTCGTTGCATTTCCGGCACCGTAAGTTTCCAGAATCACGCCCTTAAGATTCGGAATAGAAAGTACAGCTTTCAAAACCGTTTTGCTAAGGCTAGGGAAGAGTTTTATAACCACTACGTTATTGTCGAGATTTTTGTGTACGACTAATTTTTTAGAGGCTCTAGACAAAAGCAAATCAGAGTTTATTTTTAGGTGCACTCCTGATTCAGCCAATGAAGGATAATTCATCGAAGCAAAAGCTTCAAAATGTTCTGCATGGATTTTGGTAGTTCGATTGCCTCGATATAGTTTGTACTCAAAATACAAACAAACTTCCTGAATTACTGGTCTATTGTCTTTTTTTAGACAAGCAATTTGAATAGCTGTAATGAGATTTTCTTTAGCATCGGTTCTAAGGTCTCCGATAGGGAGTTGAGAACCTGTGAAAATCACGGGTTTTGCTAGATTTTCGAGCATAAAGCTAAGTGCAGAGGCAGAATACGACATCGTATCTGAACCGTGCAACACGACAAAACCATCAAAACTATCGTAGTTTTCTTCGATGATAGAAGCTATTTTCGTCCATTTCTCGATATCCATATCCGAAGAATCGATAGGTTTTTCGAAAGAAAAGGTAGAAATATAACAATCCAGTTGTTGGAGTTCGGTGATTTTTTCTTGAATCTGACTAAAGTCAAAAGGCACCAAAACTCCGGTTTTGAAGTCTTTTATCATTCCGATGGTACCACCGGTATAAATCAGCAATATTCTGCTTTTAGATGAGTTCATTGTATTTTTCTTTGTTGCAAACCGGATTAGCATACATGGTTAGGAACTCTTTTTTCGCTAAAGCATTACTCTCATCAATTCGCCTTTCTAACCTTCTCATGAAAAGTTGCTTTTCGTGATTGGTATAATGTGACGCATATTTATCGGTATTGAATAAAATGTCATAAGCGATATAATTGGTGCTCCACAGTTTATAGCCTCCGATAATGGCAGCATCCAACACTTGGGCTAAAGCTTGAATTTGCTTATTGGTAGTTTCGAATTGAGATCCAATAAAGTCTAATTCGGTCGTAAGCAAGTCTCCAATGTGAATGTGAATGTGCTTTTTTTGCCCCATAATTCCACTAATGAGGGTGTTGAAATCCTCATTCTTTTCCTTCTTGTAAACTTCATTTTTAGCTTCTGCTAAAAGTCTCGGAATTTTAAGAGCATCCGTAGGGTCATATTCATACGAAATCGAAACCGGAACGATCTTTAGTTTTTTGAAGTATTCCATTAGGTTGCCATCTTCACAAGCCATACCGAGCATTTTCAGCACTCCTTGTTGTGTGGCATCGTTTCCGTCTTTGGTTCTTCCTTCTCGTTGAGCAATCCAAACCGAACGATTTTCTGACAGTATGAGTTGATTGATATATTCAGAAACCAATTTTGAACTTTGTAAAAGTTCTCTCGGACTTAGATTTCGTTGAATTAAAAAGTTGCGATTTAGTTTAGAGAGAATCAGCGAAAAGTTCTTTTGAACCAAGTTATCTCCAATAGCCGAAGCTGTCATCACAAGCCCGTGGTCGAGCAAGGAGACATTCAATAAAGATGTATCTAAAATAATATCTCTGTGATTGGAAATAAAAAGGTAGGAAGTGTTTTTTTCTAGCTTTTCGAAGCCCGAAGTAGTAAGCCCATCGGAGCTTTTTTCCAAAACTCTTTGAATAGAATGATAGAGGAATTTTGCTTGAAAATCCCTTATAGAATGTGTGTCTTTGAGCTTTTCTTCCCAAAATTCCGGTTTTTTATCAGGAAATGTAAAGCTCATCATTGCCTTCATCATCGGATGATGTAAAACGGAGCGGAGCGCTTCGTTTACTTCACTGTCATAAAACGGTCTGATGGAATCAAATTTAGACATTCTTTACCTATCAAAAGAAGTTGCAAATGAACGAAAATTTATTTAATTAAGCTAATTTCATTAGCCTAGTCTCAAGGATGAAAATTGCTAATTATTTTGAAGAGTTGATAATGAAGTCTTTTGTATAGAAAGTCAGAAAGTTACCAACTTCCGCCTGCTCCTCCTCCGGAGAAACCACCTCCACCGAAGCCTCCACCGAAACCACCTCCAAAGCCACCTCCTGAGCCAAACCTTCCAGAACTACCGCTTCCGCTACGCCCCAGACTACTCAGAATGATGAAATCTGTAAGGTCAAAATCTCTTCTTCCGGAATTTCCACCACCTCTTCTGTTGGATTTATTGATGCTTAAAATCATTATTATTACAATAAAAGTAATAACGACAATTACGAACAAACCAGGAAAAACATCTTCAGCAGGATTGTTGATTTTTTCGCCTGTATACGTTCCCGAAAAAAGTTCGATGAGCTTGTCTGTTCCTATATCTAAGCCTTTGTAGTAATCGCCTTTTTTGAATTCGGGAATAATGTAATTTCTAATGATTTCTCCGTTAATTCCGGCTGTCAGAATATGTTCGAGTCCATAGCCGGGAGCAATCCAGATTTTGCGTTCTTTTTCGGCTAAAAGAATAAAGACTCCGTTGTCTTTGTCTTTATCTCCGATTCCCCATTGGTGAGCCCATCGTGGAGCTAAAGTTCCTTCGTATTCTCCTTTCAAACTCGGAATAATAGCAATTACGATTTGTGTAGAAGTTGTATCCGCATAACGGATGAGTTTTGTCTCTAATGCTTTACGGTCATTTTCCTTTAAAAGGTTAGCGTAGTCGTAAACACTAGTTTGTTCCGTAACTTTTTTAGGCTTTTCGGGAATATCGAATTGAGCGAAACCGTTGGCGGTAAACAACAATACAACCAACAGACTAAGACCTATTTTTGTAAGAAGTTTTGTCATTTAGCTTTTTGAGATTTCGTTAGGAAGTTCGTCCGGATTGTTGTCTGTAGAAGGAAATAACATTTTGAGTTTTTCGCCTGCTTTAAGTATGCCTTCTACTAAACCTTGTTTATATCTACCGTTTTTAAAATGAGAAATCACTAAATCTTTGGTTTTGTCCCAAAAATTTTCTTCAACCAAATCATTGATACCTTTATCTCCGATAATGGCAAACGTATGATCTTGAACTCCCACATAAAACAGAACTCCGTTTTTCAAGGCTGTGTTGTTCATACCCAATTGACAAAAGACCTCTTGAGCTCTGTCAAGAGGTTGTTTATCTGTATGATTTTCGATATGCACTCTGATTTCACCCGAGGTATTTTGTTCAGCAATAAAGATGGCTTGAACTACTTCGTTTTCTTCTTCAGGAGTTAAAAAATCGTTGGCTAAAGGCATTATTATTGAAAATTAAATTCAACATCCGGAGCAACTTCTGCACCTTGAACAGATTCAAAATAAGCTTTTTCTTTGAAGTTAAGAACTCCTGCTAAAATAGAGTTCGGAAACTTAAGTACATGATTGTTATAAGGTTTTACAGCCTCATTGAAACGGGTTCTTGCGGTTAGAATTTGATTTTCTGTACTTGTCAATTCGTCTTGAAGCTTAATGAAGTTCTGATTAGCTTTTAAATCCGGATACTGTTCGACTGTAACCAACAAACGAGATAAAGCATTATTCAGGTTTCCTTGAGCTTGTTGAAAAGCTTGCAACTGCTCGGGAGTAATGTTCGTAGGGTCAATAGTGGTTTGCGTAGCTCTAGCACGAGCGTTCACCACGGCTTCTAAAGTGCTTCTTTCAAAATCTGCCGCACCTTTTACGGTATTTACTAAGTTCCCTATTAAGTCATTTCTTCTTTGATAAGCGGTTTCAACATTTCCCCAACTTTCTTTAATGTTTTCATTCAGTGAAACTGCCGTATTGTTGAAGTTTTTTACCCAAGAGTAAATAGCGAAAATAATAACTAAAATAATTCCTACGGGGATTAACCATTTTTTCATAAGATTTCGTTTTAAAGTTTTATTATTAGTATTGATTTCAGGTGTAATGTTACATACTGTTTTTAATAGCCAAAAGCTCCGCTTTGATACCCTCTAGTTTCGAGATGATTTCAAACTTATCTAAAGCTTTTTTAGGTTTTTCTTTGAGGTATGTTTTAGCTCCTTCTAGCGTAAAACCACGTTCTTTCACCAAGTGATATATGAGTTTTAGGTTTTTAATGTCCTCGGGAGTAAACATCCGGTTTCCTTTTGCGTTCTTTTTAGGTTTGAGAATGTCAAATTCTTTGTCCCAAAATCGAATAAGCGAAGCATTGACTCCAAAAGCTTCGGCCACTTCGCCTATACTGTAATATAATTTGTTAGGTAACTCGATATTCATGGTTTAGTTGATTAAATTCAAACAAAAACGTTAATCCAAAGACTGGTTTTCTTGACTGGCTAGTTTTGAGATCACTTCAAATTCTTGAGCCGAGATATTTCCGTAATAGAAGTTAATTGGGTTTACGGGTTCTCCGTTTACGTGTACTTCATAGTGTAGGTGAGGTCCTTCTGAACGTCCGGTGCTTCCGATAAATCCAATTACATCACCTCGTTTTACTCGCTGTCCTACACGAACGTTGTATTTGCTCAAGTGAGCATATAGCGTTTCGTAACCATAGCCGTGTTTGATGACGATGTGGTTTCCGTAACCGGTTGCTTTGTTATCAGCTCTAGCTACGACACCATCACCGGTAGCATATACCGGAGTTCCGGTTTTAGCAGAAAAATCCATACCGGCATGGAATTTTCTGATTTTCGTAAAAGGGTCATTTCTGTATCCATAACCCGAAGCCATTCTAGTAAGCTGTTCGTTTTTTACGGGTTGGATAGCAGGAATAGCAGCCAATAATTTCTCTTTCGTTTTGGCCAAATTATAGATTTCATCCAAGGATTTAGATTGAATTACTAATTCTTTTTGAATGATATCCATTCGTTTAGTAGCATTTTTTATAAGTTCTGAGTTGTCGAAACCTTCTAAGTCTTTATAACGGTTTACTCCTCCAAATCCTGCTTTTCGTTGTTCATACGGAATAGGTTCAGCATTAAAATATACTCGATAGAGGTTGTTGTCTCGCTCGGCTATATCTTCAAGAACCTTGTCAACCTGTTGCATCTTCTTGTTTAGCAACGAATAATGGAACTTCAGATTCTCGATTTCTCGTTTCTGCATCCGGTCTCGTGGAGTCTCTAGCCAAGAAGTGTTGGTCAATATCACAAACGATAACACTCCGAAAAGGGCAGAAGATACCAGAAATAGAAGAACAAAACCAATTCTTCTACCTTTTTTAGGTTCAATTTTTCGGTATGCTAAATTTTCGGGATCGTAGTAATATTTTACTTTAGCCATATTCTAAAATATCCTATTTTTGCAACTTGTAAATGACAAAGATATAATTAATTTAGGAACTTAGATTTGGGCTTTAGAATTTAATTAACCCAAAACTACAAAAAAGATAACCTGAAACATACGATAAATAATGAAATCACAAGACATTCGTTCGCAATTCTTAAAGTTTTTTGAGTCAAAAGACC
>CAYZBA010000109.1:0-5920 GCA_964476555.1 uncultured Flavobacterium sp. | reverse complement strand
GGGCAAAGCTATCCCACTAACTCATAGCAATCAATACGCAAAAAGTAGTAATTTTTATTTCACAAAAGACTTGTTGATGGCTTCGGTTCTGGAGTTTACTTGAAGTTTCTTATAGATATTCCGAATGTGAGTTCTAATAGTCTCTGTGCTCAAAAATAGTTTTGAAGCGATTTCTTTATAACGGAATCCTTTGTCTAATAACATTAATATTTCTTTCTCTCTATCAGATAGTTTTTGCATTTCGGCTGTAGTTTGATAAAAAGAATTTACCACCTTACGGGCAATTTGGCTGCTCATTGGGGAGCCTCCGTTATACACATCAATAATAGATTCAATGAGCTTGTCGGGCTCTGTGGTTTTGGTGATATAACCTGAAGCCCCTGCTTTCAGGGCCTCAAAGAGTAAGTCTGTATCCTCGAAAGTTGTATAAACCAGATACTGTACGGCTTCGTTCTGGGGTTTGAGTTTGCGGATGCAATCTATACCGCTTTGATCGGGTAGGCCGATGTCTACGACCACCACATCTACATCCAACTTTGGAATTCCTGCCATAGCGGTTTTAGCATCCTCAAAAGTATGCTCACAGTGCAATCTCTCATCGGTATGGATTAAATCTACCAACAAATCTCTAATACTGTTATCGTCTTCAATGATTGCTACGTTTATCATGGTTTTACTGTCAAATTCTTTAATTAACGAATGACTATGTGAATTTTAGTACCTTCGCCCGGTTGACTTTGTATATCGATTATTCCTCCAACAGACTCTATCCGGTGTCGAATATTTTTTAACCCATTGCCTTTGTGTTCTTTGTTTTCTATGCCTTTGCCGTTGTCCGTAATGTTGATTTGCATTTGTTCCGGGGTATCAGATAACAGAATGGTAAGCCTCGAAGCCTGAGCGTGTTTGGCCACGTTATTTAAACATTCTTTGAAAGTCATAAACAACTGCCGGAACATGTCTTTAGACAAGGGTTTTTCGATATGGGTAACCGTGCTGTCAAACTCTAACGTTATTGGGAAGTCATCGAAATAATCATATGTATAAGCTCTGATGTATGATACAAACTCCCCTCTATTCAAGCTTTCGGAATTCAGCGACCAAATCAATATCTTAATGCTGTCTGAGAGTTGTTTTACCGTAGTTTTAATGGTTTTTCCGTATCCTGACAACTTCTCGTCTTGAGAAGCCTCTTTGGCAATCAGGTTTCCTATCAAATTGAGTTTGGTGAGGCCGGAACCTAAGTCGTCGTGCAGGTCTTTGGCAATGCGAATGCGCTCTTGTTTTTCGGTTTCTTTTACGGCAAGCACCTGTAACTCTCTGCTTTTGGCCTTTTGTCTGGAAATATAGAGTCGAACAACTATGCCTGAAAGCACCAAAACCAATAAACTGCCCAACAACATCAAATTGCGTTTTTGCAATTGCAATGACTTTTCGGTGAGTTCTAATTCTTTTAAGCGGTTCTGATTGCGAAGAGCAACATTTTCGGCTTCTTTCTTTTCTGATTCGTATTTCTCTTTCATCTCCAGGAGCTGAGCCGTACGTTCCGTATTTATTAAGCTGTCGTGTGCTTGTTGGTAGAGCGTGGCATACTCAAAGGCTTTTTTGTAATCCTTCATTTCGGCATACACATCCTTGAGGTTTCCATAGGTTTCTACCACTATAGCAAAAGCCCCAATCTGCTTTGCCTTTTGTTGGGCCAAATGGTTCGTTGCTATGGCTTTGCCATATTGCTTTTGCAACATATACACATTGGCCAAGTTGGCCGACAAAGCTGCCACGATGTATCCGGCCTGGATTTCTTCGGCTATTTCGAGGGCTTTTTGGTAATAATATACGGTTTTATCAAGCTGGTTGAGTTGTTTGTGTACAATTCCTAAATTGTTATAAGCCAAAGCAATGCGATCTTTGGCTTCGTATTTTACATATATATCCAAAGCCTGAGCATAAAGGTCTAAGGCTTCTTGGAACTTGCCTTGCTGTTCATAAATCATAGCCCGTCCGTTAGCACAATCGGCCAAAGTGCCTTCATCCCCTACTATTTGTGCCCAAAGACTCGCTTTTTCGTAGTATTCTAAAGCCCTATCAAAATCTTTGATATCAGAATAAATCGTGGCAATGTTATTGGTGATTTGGCCCATCTTGAGCGTATCGGCTTCGTGATAGGCAATATCGAGACCTTTTTGATAATAGCTCAAAGCCAACTCCATAGTGCCTTGTGCCGAATATGCATTTCCGAGGTTTGTATAAATTCCCTGCAACACTTTGGGGTTTTTACGCTCCTTGGCCTCGGCCTCAATACCGGTTAATAGCTCAATGGCAGCCTTAAATTCCCCTTTGTTGTATAAGTCTATGCCTTCCTGTAGTTTTTGTTCTTGTCCGAATAAACATCCAAAGCACAAAAACAGACCCAATATAAGCCTATTTTTCATGGATTACTTTATTATTATACCCATGACAAACATACTTTAAATTAAATGATTACACAATAGTTTAGCATATTTCTAATCGAGTTCGTATTAATTTATCAGAAACAGCCAAGAACCTTGTTGACCAGCTCTCATTTACTTAATCTAAATACGTATTTTCGGAAAGAGCAAAAGAACTTCGGCAGAACATCATCAAATAGCGGAATAACAACTAACTTTGTTATACTATAACAAGGGTTCTCGCCCTAAAATCAGGTTGATTGTATTAAATCTCTTAGTCATGAAAACAGCTCTTCAAAACAAGTTTACAGCTAGCCACAGAATCTTACACTGGTCTATCGCCTTACTGATGTCGGTCTTATTCTTTACCGGCTTTTTGCGAATGTATTGGATGAACAAGAAAGCCATCATCTCCGCCATCGATACCACCCTGAGCAATCAAAATATTGCGTTGGAAAAAGACCAACTCGTTCCTATAGCCAAAAGCATCCAAGCCCCGATGTGGGAGTGGCACGAATTAGCTGCCTATATTATGGCTGTTGCCTTTATACTAAGAATACTCTACGTGTTGTTCAAAGGAATCCAATTTCCAAATCCTTTTGCGGGCAATCTATTTCTTAAAGAAAGGCTACAAGGATACGTATATCTGCTTTTCTATGTATTTGTCGGGGTTTCTACCCTTACGGGATTCTACTTAAAATGGGGCGACGGAACCTACAAAGAGCCCATGGAAGCCGCTCACAAATGGGCTATTTACTGGTTCCCAATATTCATCGCTCTGCACTTCATAGGCATTCTATGGGCTGAACAAACGCACAAAAAGGGAATTACTTCTAAAATGATTGGTGGCGATTCTTAAAATTGATTATTTTCACTCTCCCAACAAAAGTTTTCTATGGCCAACTATAACATCCCTCCTCACCTAACCGGACTCTCCGGCGAAGATCTTAGGCACTCTCGTACCCAATACGGCTATAACCAGGCGGACCAACTCAAAAAAGGCGCTTGGTATGCTTTGTTAATAGACATCCTCAAGGAGCCTATGTTACTCCTTCTGATAGCCGTAACGATTATCTATGTGTTGGTGGGCAATTATTCTGAAGCCGTATTTATGTTGGGTGCTATCATAGCCGTATCCGGCATTTCGTTCTATCAGGACAATCGAAGTAAAAAAGCTTTGGAAGCTCTCGAAAAGCTCAACGAACCGCTCAGCACAGTGATTCGAGATTCCAAAGTAATACAAATTCCGACGAACGAAATTGCCGTAGGCGATTTGTGCATTACCGAAGAAGGCAAAATGATTAATGCCGATGGGGAAATTGTCTATAGCTCGGACTTTTCCGTAAACGAAGCCTCACTTACGGGTGAGAGTTATTCGGTCTTTAAAAGCCCGGATACGGCCGACCGCAAAGTATATAGCGGTACGCTAGTGGTTTCCGGTTTGGCCGTTTTTAAGGTCGAAAGCATCGGCAACCAAACCAAGCTGGGCAAAATAGGCCAATCTATACATGAGATTGAAGAAGAGGTTTCTCCTCTACATACACAAATAAGCAAGTTTGTCAAAGGGATGGCCTTTGTGGGTATAGTGGTTTTCTTGATGGTATGGGGATACAGCTATTGGCAATCGGGCAGCTTCATCCAAAGTTTACTGACAGGGCTCACTTTGGCCATGTCTATATTGCCTGAAGAAATTCCGGTAGCCTTCACCACCTTTATGGCTCTGGGGGCGTGGAAGCTCATGCAAGAAGGCATCATCATCAAGCGCAGTAGTGTTGTAGAAACCTTGGGGAGCACCACCGTGATTTGTACGGACAAAACCGGCACCATTACCGAAAACTCCATGAAGCTCAAAGCACTATACGACTATAAAACCGATAAAGTTTATGAGGAAGCGAACTTCTCTACTGCCGAGCTGTCTGAACTTATTCAGTATGCCATGTGGAGTAGCGAGCCCGTTCCGTTTGACCCGATGGAGAAAACCATTCATCAGGTCTATCAGCAAACGCAGGTTGATGACCAAAGAGCGAACTTTAGCATGATTCATGAATATCCGTTGGACGGGAAGCCGCCCATGA
This sequence comes from uncultured Flavobacterium sp., assembly GCA_964476555.1. GTDB lineage: Bacteria > Bacteroidota > Bacteroidia > Flavobacteriales > Flavobacteriaceae > Flavobacterium. The sequence goes on along the minus strand of CAYZBA010000109.1, from coordinate 1,416 downwards.
TGACTCATTTGTTTGAAGACCACGAAGGCCGCCGCATCATTGCTGCCAAAGGAGCTCCGGAAGCCCTGTTGGAGGTATCAAGCCTATCGGAAACCGAGAAACAAAAGCTTCGCCAATACATTCAAGATTTCGGGAAGCAAGGCTACCGGGTGTTAGGAGTAGGTAAAAGCAGCTTTACAGGCGATGACTTCCCCGAAAAGCAACAAGACTTTCGGTTTGAGTTCTTGGGTTTTACGGTATTCTATGACCCTCCGAAACAAGGTATTCAAGAGGTTTTCAGACAGATAGAAGAGGCGGGTATCAAAGTAAAAGTCATCACCGGCGACAATGCCGACACCACATCTGCCATTGCCAAACAGGCGGGAATTTCGAACCATGAACCTGCTCTAAACGGAGCAGAAATATTGGAGCACTCCGAAGAAGAACTCATCCGACTCACCCGCAAGACTACATTATTTGCTCGTATGTTTCCCGAAGCGAAACTAGCCACCGTCAATGCCTTGAAGAAAGACGGCGAAGTAGTCGCCATGCTGGGCGATGGAGTGAACGATGCTCCGGCCCTCAAAGCGGCTCACATTGGTGTCGCTATGGGTAACAAAGGAACCGAAATCGCCAAGGCTTCTGCCCAGATAGTACTTACTAACGACGACTTAGGAAAGCTCATCATTGGTATTGCTGCCGGAAGACGCATATATAGCAACATCAAAAAGGCCATACAGTACATTATCTCCATTCACATCCCGATTATTCTGACGGTTTCCTTACCTTTATTCTTGGGTTGGATATACCCGCATATATTCACCCCTATACACGTGATTTTCTTAGAGCTCATCATGGGGCCTACGTGTTCGATAGTCTATGAAAACGAACCCATGGAGCGCAACACCATGTTACAAAAACCCCGAAAGATGACCGAGACCTTCCTGAACCTGAGAGAACTCAGCATCAGCATAGTGCAAGGTCTTATGATTACGGCCGGAGTGCTGTTGGCGTATCAGTATGCCGTTCAGAACGGCAATGATGAAGCATCGACCAGAGCCATGGTGTTTACGACCTTGATTTTTGCGAATGTGTTTTTGTGTTTAGTGAACCGTTCGTTTGTGTATAGTATGCTAGACAGCATCAAGAACAACAACAAACTGTTTCCGATAGTTATCGGCACTACTTTGATATTGCTCTTTGGCATACTCTATATCCCTGCGGTTGCTGGTTTTTTTAAAGTAAACAGCTTGAGTTTGAAAGATCTGAGCACTTCCATTCTCATTGCAGGAGTCTCAGTCTTGTGGTTTGAGGTTTATAAATGGGTGAAGCGGAGCAAGATGAATTAAAAATAAACGAGCATGACAGAGGATGTAGTTTCAGGTTTTGAGTGTTGAATTATAGCCTAGACATGCCTTTTTCATACTCTTTTCATAC
>CAYZBA010000108.1:0-5928 GCA_964476555.1 uncultured Flavobacterium sp. | reverse complement strand
TGCCTTATATTAACAAAATGCTGTTAATAACTTTTCCATTCGAAAGATTCTATCAAAAGTCGAATATCATTTTTCAAATATTGTGAAGCGGGTAGTAAAGAATCCGCATTGGGCTTGACATTAAAGTAAACAGAACCCAAAACAAAATTCCTTATACTATCCGTTAAATAAAACTGTGTCCCCGAAGCCGCATCACCCCCAACCTCATAATACATCCCATAAACTTTCTTATCAGGATTAACATAAGGCTGCTCAATAATGTTGGCCGCTTTAACAACATGCCTATAGGTGAATGCTTGAGCATCAGTAAGCAACTCTTTCATGTTATTGTTTACCGGCTTATAACTCAAAAATACGGTGGCCTTCATGTGCGGATACTCCAACACAAAATCACAGTCTTTTTTGTTTTTCGTAACAGAATATACATTCTTGCCAAAAGTGAACGGACAGTCTATATTGGCGTCTTCATATTGCGGTAATGGGTATTCCAACCTCAAAAAACCTTGAGGCTTCGGGAGAGTTTCTTCTTTACAACTACTTACAAATATAAGGCTTATAAAAACTAAAAATAAAATGGATGTACGTTTCATTATGTTTATTATTCTGAATCAGATGATGTAGATGATGATGAGCTGATAGCACCAATATCTTTTTTAGTAGATAGAAATGTAAACTCGGTAGCCTGAATTTCAACAGTATGTCTGGTGTTACCATCTTCCCCTTGCCATTGACGTGATCTTATCCTGCCCTCAATATAAATTTTATCTCCTTTAGAAAGATATTTTTCACAAAGCTCGGCAGCCTTATTCCGAACCACAATATTGTGCCACTCTGTAGTATTTACTTTTTCATTGGTCTGCTTGTTCACATATACGTCGTTAGTAGCCAAAGGAAACCGGCCTATGCAGTTCCCACCCTCAAAATAATGCAGCTTGACATCGTCTCCTAAATGCCCTACAAGTATTACTTTGTTTACAGTTCCGTTACTCATATCGTTTTGGTTTTGGTTTAGATTCCCAAAGATAATCTTTTTTTATAATTTCATAATTTTTCCCGGATGAAATTATAAAGAACAATCGGAAAAGGATATTCTTTTAACTGCAATATTGAACAACTGTTTGACAATTCCTCAATAATTTCTACTTTCCAGAAATAAATATACAAATGTTGATGAGAAAGCTTGTGAACTAATGGCTTTTCATCAAAAACATATAACGACTGAATTCCAAATCCAGTATGTTCAAATCGAATCTTTGCTTCTACTTCATCCAAAGAAGTCTCTTGCTCAAACTCCAAAAACGGAAATTCATAAAGGTTTTTCCAAATACCCCCACCCCGTTTTTGAATCATGGTTTTATTCTGATTGTCAGAAAAAACCAAATAATGCAGAAATCTCGAAGTAACTTTCGTCTTCTTGAGCTTTACCGGAAGCTGGTTAACCTTTCTTTCTTTCAAAGCAACACATTGCTCACTCAAAACACAATTCTCACAATTCGGATTTTTAGGAACACATTGCAAAGCCCCAAACTCCATAATCGACTGGTTAAAAAGCCAAGGGCGACTCCTGTCTAATACCTCATCCGCCAATTGCTGAAACTCCTTTTTAGCTCTAGATGACGAAATATCGGTCTCTATACCAAAGTATCTCGACAACACCCGATATACATTTCCGTCAAGAACCGCAACAGGCTCTCCATACGAAAACGAAGCAATAGCGGCTGCCGTATAACTACCTATCCCTTTGAGTTTCAAAAGCTCGTTGTATGTAGTAGGAAAAACTCCTCCAAATTCATTGGCTACGATTTGAGCCGTATGATGTAAGTTTCTGGCTCTGGAATAATACCCTAACCCTTGCCAGATTTTGAGCACTTGCTGCTCATCGGCTTGAGCTAAATCCAAAACCGTAGGAAACGATTGAATGAACTTCTCGTAATAAGGTAAGCCCTGAGCTACTCGGGTTTGCTGAAGAATCACTTCCGAAAGCCAAATCTTATAGGGGTCTTTAGTATCTCTCCAAGGGAGCGCTCGCTTGTGTCGCAAATACCAAGAAATAATATTTTGGCTGAAAGTCATGAAGAGTTACTATTTATGAAGAATAGCCCACAGCTATAACTGTGGGATAACATTTATATTGCACTGACAATTTGCAAAAAGTCATCTGCTTTAAGCGAAGCTCCACCAATAAGCCCCCCGTCAACATCCGGGTTGGCGAAAATCTCTTTGGCATTGTCTGGTTTTACACTTCCTCCATAAAGAATCGAAACTTCATTCGCAACAGAACTGCCGTATTCCGAAGCAATAAGCTGTCTTACGAAAGCGTGAATTTCTTGTGCTTGGTCAGGCGTAGCAGTTTCTCCGGTACCTATAGCCCAAACCGGCTCATAAGCCAACACTATGTTTTTCCATTGGTCTGTAGTAAGGTGAAAAAGCCCCTCTTTAATCTGTCTCTCAACAACATCAAAATGCTTTTCTGCCTTTCTTTCAGAAAGCTCTTCTCCAAAACAGAAAATCACAGTGAAATTATACTTTAAAGCCGTGTTTACCTTTTCGGACAAAAGCGAATTGGTTTCACCAAAATAAGCTCTACGTTCCGAATGACCCAAAATTACCGTATTTACACCAATCGATTTCAACATCGGTATAGAAACTTCACCCGTAAAGGCACCGCTCTCGTTTTGGTGAGCATTTTGAGCTGCTACCTTTATACCCGAACCTTCTAGTTTTTGCATGGCCAATGGCAGGCTTACAAAACTAGGAGCTACTATAATTTCTGTATTCGTATTCGGTTTTTTCTTAATTATCTCTTCCAACAAACTATAAGTTTGTTGAATATCATTGTTCATCTTCCAGTTCCCGGCAACAATATTTTTTCTCATTATTAAAGCTCTTTTAAAGTTGAAATTAATCTCTCGTCGTCGGCTTCGACAGCTCTATACAAAGCAATCTTTCCGCTCTTGTCTACCACCATATATCTCGGAATCCAATCCAGGTCAATATGCTTTCTAAAATCGCCTCCTTTCCATGCTGACTGTATCAGGTAATGCTCTCCTACTACTCCATATTTCTCAATTCCGTCTCTCCAAGATTCATCCGTTTTGTCATACGACAAAAACACATAAGTCGCCTCAGGAAAATCTTGTTGGAGCTTTTGAAGTTTCGGCATTCCTTTAATACAATCCGAACACCACGAAGCCCATATATCAATCACAATAGGTTTGCCTTGATAACCCTCTAAGATTTGTTCCAAAGTTATGGTGCTTCCGTCAATAGCCGTCATATTTTGAGCCAATGCTTCTTGCGGAAATTCGGTTTTGGCTACAATTTCTCCGGTTTGTTCATTTTGAGGCTCATTCTTACAACTCAAACAAGCAAAAAGAGACAATATTAAGATTGTTTTTTTCATGAGATTTCGAATCTGGATTATCTAAAGATAAAAGTAAAAGAAAATAACCAGAATTGCAATAATTCTCTAAAGTCAACCCTGGTTATTATGGTATTTCGAAAAACTAATAGCTAAACGTAGTTCCTTCTTTAGAATCTTTAAGCTGAATGCCTAACGCTTGTAGCTGATCTCTAATTTGGTCAGAAAGCGCCCAATTTTTATCTGCTCGGGCTTGATTCCTCATCTCTATCAAAAGCCTGATAACCCCTTCCAGTTTATCGTTGTTTGCTGCAGATTGGCTTACATCTTGCAAACCCAAAACATCAAATACAAAAGCATGCATGCTCTCTTTTAACAACTCTAAATCTGCTGCCGAAATCGTCGCTTTATTCTCTTTTACGGAATTGATGAATTTTACAGCCTCAAACAAGTTCGCAATCAAAATCGGACTGTTAAAGTCATCCAACAAAGCATCCAAACACTTTTGTTTCCAATCCGAAACATTGAAAGAAGATTCTGAAGAAGTCTTCAAATCTTTAAGCGATTTGATGGCTTCCATAAGTCTGTCAAACCCTTTTTCAGAGGCCAACATCGCCTCATTCGAAATGTCTAACACACTTCTGTAATGAGCCTGTAAAAAACAGAATCGCAACACACTCGGAGAAAAGGGTTTTTCAAAGAAATCGTTTTCTCCGGTAATCAATTGCATCGGGAGTATATAATTTCCTGTAGATTTACTCATACGTTGCCCGTTCATCGTAAGCATGTTGGCATGCATCCAATAACGAACAGGCGAAACGCCATTACATGCTTTCCCTTGAGCAATTTCGCATTCGTGATGAGGAAACTTCAAATCCATCCCCCCACCGTGAATATCAAATTGCTCACCCAAATATTTAGTACTCATGGCCGTACACTCCAAGTGCCAGCCCGGGAAACCATCACCCCATGGCGATGTCCAACGCATAATATGTTGTGGAGAAGCTTTTTTCCACAAAGCAAAATCTTGAGGGTTTTTCTTTTCGTTTTGCCCGTCAAGATCTCGAGTATTTTCAAAAAGCTCTTCGATATTTCTTCGAGAAAGCTCTCCGTAATTCATCCCTCTCTTGTTGTATTCCAATACATCAAAATAAACCGAACCATTGCTCTCATAAGCAAATCCTTTTTCGATAAGTTTTTGAGTAAGCTCTAACTGCTCAATAATATGTCCGGTTGCTGTTGGCTCTATAGTTGGAGGAAGCAGGTTGAACAATTTCAAAACATTATGAAAGTCAACCGTATATTTTTGAACAATCTCCATGGGCTCTAACTTCTCCAAACGAGATTGTTTTACGAAACGGTCGTTGTTTACATCTCCATCATCTGTCAAATGCCCGGCATCTGTGATGTTCCGAACATAACGAACCTTATAACCCAAATACTGAAGCGTTCTGAAAATAAAATCAAAAGAAAGAAACGTTCGGACATTCCCTAAGTGAACATTGCTATAAACAGTAGGACCGCAAACATACATACCTACTTTATCTTCGTTCAAAGGCTTAAAAATTTCTTTCTCCCCCGTTAAGGAATTATATATTTTCAGATTTTGTTTCATAAGTGGATTTACGTTTAGTCAAATTTTAAAACTTCGTATCGAGCTTGATGTACTCCAAAAATTCTCTGCGAGTATTTTCTTCCTGAAATCTTCCGCCAAATTCAGCTGTTACAGTACTACTTTCAATGTCTCTAATTCCTCTGGAGTTCACACAAAGGTGCTTCGCATCAATTACACAAGCTACATCTTCGGTATCCAAAACTTTTTGAAGTTCTCTTACAATCTGAATCGTAAGTCGTTCTTGAACTTGAGGTCTTCTGGCAAAATAATCCACAATCCTGTTCATTTTCGAAAGCCCTACAACCTTTCCGTTCGAAATATAGGCTATATGCGCACGACCTACGATAGGCAACAAATGATGCTCACAAGTTGAATAAACCGTAATGTTTTTCTCAACGAGCATTTCGTTGTATTTATATTTGTTTTCGAAAGTAGAAGAAGATGGTTTTTTCTTTGGGTTTAACCCACCGAAGATTTCTTTTACAAACATCTTAGCTACCCGATTCGGAGTCCCCTTCAGGCTGTCATCTGTCAAATCCATCCCCAATGTCAGAAGGATATTCTCAACATTTTCTCTAATTCGTTGTATCTTTTCATCGTCAGAAAGGTCAAAAGCATCCTTTCTGAGAGGAGTCGCGGAGCTGCCTGAAAAATGGTTGTCTCCAAAATCGTCTATTAATTCTTCGTTGGAAATCATTATTTTTAATTAAAATTCAATGGGCAAAGATACTGATTTTTTTAATCCTTGCGATAGCTAACATACGGATTAACCTCTCATTAACCATAAACAAAAAATCAAGATTCTTCTCTCTCTAATTCAACTTAAACATAATGTCTTTTTTCGTATATTTGCAGACTTAAAATTTTGCAACACAACATTTTCACTTATTTCCTAAATTTTCTTATGAAAACAGATTCTTTTGCAATGCGTCATTTAGGTGTTACCAACGAG
>CAYZBA010000107.1:0-6128 GCA_964476555.1 uncultured Flavobacterium sp. | reverse complement strand
AGGATTCTGTATTGCTTACGAGCTTCGATAAAATAAATACTGTCCTGATGGTTAAAAATCACTTTTTCGTAAAGCTCTTTCGCTTTCTCAGGATTGCCTAAATACTTGTTATAAATCTCAGCCGAAAAGAAAAGGGCTTCATCTAAATATATCCCATCCGAAAATCGAGTTATGATGGCATCATAATGCTCTAATGCCTTTAGATAGTCTTTTTGCCGTTCTAAGATCTTACCAATCCTTAAGTGAGTTACAGCCTCGATATCTTCGCCCTTATGCTCTTGGAGAATTTTTTCAAACTGCTCCAGAGCTAATTGATCTTTTCCTTTATACAAATAGAAATCAGCCCTAGCAAACTTGTTCAACGAAGTATAGAGCGAATCACTTTGATTATCATTAATCAGCAAATAAAGCTCAAGAGCATCATTGGCAATCAATTGAGAAAATGAGGTTTTCAGAACCGAAAGCTGTTTCAACGCCCAAGGAAAATCACCTTTGTAGTAACTCGTTTTAGCTACTTTTAAACTAGCCTGATGACCCACTTCGTGGTTTTTTAAGTCGTTTTCAATTTGAGAATAATAAATGAGAGCCTGATTGTACTTTTCTTCATACAAAAACATATCAGCCAATTCCATTTTTATTTCCGCTTGTTGAAACGGATTGAGCGGTAACTTCAAAATGCCATTCAGAATCTGCTGCGCTTCTTTCGGATTATCCAAATTAAACCCCATAAATCGAGCTTGAAGAATTTGTAAATCTACCGTATAAACGTTCTTCCCGAAGTCTTCCAAAAGCTTTTCAAGGGCAGCTTTTATAACCGGATAATCCTTGGGCTGAGCCGTTTTGATTCGGATTTCCATCAAATAGGTCTGCCCAAAAACTTGAATTTCTGCATCCTGAGAATTCTCTAAAATAAAATTCAAGATTTCTTTAGTGAGTTCATAATTTTCTTCTTCAAATGTCAGGTCAACTAAATTCATCAGACCGTCAAACGAATTCGGAAAACGCCTAAAAATGGCTTTTTCCTGAACAAAAGCTCTGTCATACTGCTTTTGCTGCACAAAAAACCAACTCAAAAATTCGTTCCACATCACGTCCTGAGTTTTCTGAGCTCTGGTCAACAACGCCTTCCTAAGTGCATCCGAAAAACCAAACGCTTCATCCTCATTCATAAACATCGTGAAGTGCTGTTGCACAACTATCATAGACGTAGGGCTCGAACCCGCATAATTCAAATATGAATCTATCATCTTTTCAATATCGCCAAGCTGCCCATAAATTCGAGCTTTCTGAAAGTCAAAATTAAAGCGATCGCTCTGTTGCGAAGCAAGCTCATATACCTGCAAGGCTTTCTCCAACAACGTTTTTTGTTCAAAAGCATAAGCTACCCCACTCGAGTAATTGACATTCTCAACCGTAGCATCAATGGCCTTTTGGTAGTACTCCTCTGCTTTTACTTTATTGCCCTGTAGTTGAAAGTTATAACCCAGCTCGACCAACAAACTAGGTTGATTGTTTTTTTGATTGATACGTTGACTAAGCAGGTTTTCAGCTTTGTCATATTGTTGCAACTCCTGGTGACAAGCAACCAATCGGGATAAAAACATCATATTGCTCGGAGAAGCTTTATACAATTCCTCATAAGCAACAAGGGCTTTATCAAATTCACCTTTGCTGAAATATTCTTTGGCCAATTCATCATTCTGAGCAGAAACCAATGAAGTAACAAATACCAACACCAATACTAAAAACACCTTCATAAATAAGTTTTTGATTTACAAAAATAAGAGAAAAACCCGGTTTTAAAAAGGTTTTGCTACACAGAGAGTTACATTATCTTCCTCTTGTTAAAAACAATATAAATTTTAAAAATTCCAAAACCTTTTCTTACCTTTGCACCCGAAAATAAACCTGAGAGGAAAAATTTGAACTGATTGCAACCTCTATAAAAAATGCTAAAGCAGTATCCTTTACTTCTCTTTAGCTTTTTTCCTAGATTGTAATTTCTTCACGGGTAATAAGTAACTTAAAAACCTAACAATCTAAAAAAGGACAATATTATGCCTTATTTATTTACATCGGAGTCCGTAAGCGAAGGACACCCGGACAAAATCGCAGATCAAATTTCTGATGCGTTAATCGACAATTTCTTAGCTTTTGACCCTGATTCCAAAGTAGCCTGCGAAACATTAGTAACAACAGGGCAAGTAATTTTGGCTGGAGAAGTAAAGTCAAACGTTTACCTCGACGTACAGCAAATTGCGCGCGATGTAATCAAAAAAATTGGTTATACCAAAGGAGAATACATGTTTGATGCCAATTCGTGTGGCGTACTTTCGGCTATCCACGAACAATCACAAGACATCAACCAAGGAGTCGACAAAGTAAACAAAGAAGAACAAGGCGCCGGAGACCAAGGAATGATGTTTGGTTACGCTACCAACGAAACCAAAAACTATATGCCTTTGGCTCTTGACCTATCTCACAAAATCTTACAAGAACTAGCCGAAATTCGTAGAGAAAATTCAGAAGTCACCTATCTAAGACCAGACGCTAAAGCGCAAGTAACTTTAGTGTATGACGACAACAACAAACCAATCAGAATCGACACCATCGTTGTTTCAACCCAGCACGATGAGTTTGCTGATGAGGCTACCATGCTCTCAACTATCAAGAAAGACATCATCAACCTTTTAATCCCTAGAGTGATCCGAAAAAATCCGGACTACAAACATTTGTTTACTGACAAAATTAAATATCACATCAACCCAACCGGAAAATTCGTTATCGGAGGACCTCACGGAGATACAGGACTTACCGGAAGAAAAATTATCGTAGACACTTATGGCGGAAAAGGCGCTCACGGCGGTGGAGCTTTCTCAGGAAAAGACCCAAGTAAAGTAGACCGAAGTGCCGCTTATGCTACCCGACACATTGCTAAAAACCTAGTGGCTGCAGGTGTAGCCGACGAAGTTCTGGTTCAAGTGTCATATGCTATCGGAGTAGCAGAACCTATGGGTATCTACGTGAACACTTACGGAACTTCAAAAGTAAATATGACCGACGGAGAAATTGCTCAAATAGTAAGCAAACTATTCGATATGAGACCTTATTTCATAGAGCAAAGACTCAAACTTAGAAATCCTATATATTCCGAAACTGCCGCTTATGGACACATGGGCAGAGAACCTAAAACAATAACTAAAATCTTCAAAGCTCCTAACGGAAAAGAAAAAGCTATCGAAGTAGAACTTTTCACGTGGGAAAAATTAGATTACATTGACAAAATCCAACAAGCTTTCGGTTTAGTATAATTATTGTAACACATACAATAATCTAATTTTTAACTCGTTATTAACTCTCAATTAAAAATAACAATAGTAGATTTGGATTTTAGTTTTAACCTTTTAATAAATTAATGTAGAAATGAAAAAATTAATAGTAGCTCTTACTCTCCTGGCTGTTTCATTCGGATATGCTCAAACTAGAGGACAATATGATATTGCCTCAGGTATAGGAGGTGGAGGTCAAGTATTCGACTTCGGTAAAAAAGCCAATGCAAGAGAAAACGTAAACGGATCTCCTTATTTCGTTGATACTTACTTACCGGTAAAAATTTCAAATTATGAAAACGAAACTATCCTGGTTCGATACAACGCAGCAGACGACGAAATGGAGTTCAAAAAAGACGATCAACTTTATTATGTACCAAAATCAGAAGATTTAATTGTCAAATTTATAAATTCCGGAAAAGAATACCATTACGCTTCATATACAGATAAAGGCAATGCAACTAGCGGCTACCTGGTTCTTCTTTCAGAAAACGAAAAAATTTCTTTGTTCAAAAGAGAACAAATAAAATTCGTCCCTGCCAAAGAAGCTGCCAATAGCTATGATACAGGAAGACCGGCTGAATACAAAAAATCCGACGATAGCTTCTTTATCAAAATAAACGGAACTATCGAAAACTTCCCTAAAAACAAAAAAGAACTAATCAAAAAATTCTCTCACAAAGAAAAAGAAGTAGCTGAGTTCTTGAAAGCAAACAAAATATCTTTCTCAAAAGAGGCAGATTTAATTACTCTTACTAAGTTCTTAAACACACTATAAGAAAATTGTTTCGTATATTAGCAAAATCAAAGGTTTGACATATTGTCAAACCTTTTTTATAAACCAAAACCATCTGTACTATGACTAAAAAAATTGCTGTTTTAGCCCTTTCGGCCGTATTGTTCTCTTCTTGTGTATCCAAGAAGATTTATAACGATCTAGAAAAAAAATACGCTGACCTAAAAAGCGAAAAAGAATCTGTTGAAGAAGAAAACTCCTTGCTTTCGCAACAAAAAAACCAATTAGAATTAGATAAAAACACGCTTCAACAAGAGTTAGAAAAACTCAAAAGTCAATACGCTTCACTTGAAGCCGATTGCAACTCTACCAAAAACAATCTAAAAAACCTTCAGAACGCCTATAATGCCCTTGAAAAAGACAGCAGCGCTGCTATTCGGGAAAATTCAGAGAAAAACAGAGAACTTTTGGCTAAACTGGAAGAAAAAGAAAAAGCTCTCAAAGCAGAACAAGAACGACTAGACAAACTAAAAGCAGACCTTCATGAAAGAGGAAGACGAATCGACGAACTAGAAAGCCTTATCGCTGCTCACGACAACAACCTCAAAGCCCTAAAAGACAAACTCTCAAAAGCCCTATATAGCTTCGAAGGAAAAGGTCTTTCGGTAGAACAAAGAGACGGAAAAGTGTATGTCTCGATGGAAAACAAATTGCTTTTCGCCTCAGGAAGTTGGATCGTAGGACCAGAAGGAAGATCAGCAGTGGTTGAGGTCGGAAAAATCCTAGCCGAAAATCCCGATATTTCTGTTTTAATCGAAGGTCACACAGATAACGTTCCCTACAACGGACAAGGACAAATTCAAGACAACTGGGACCTGTCTACCAAAAGAGCAACTTCAATCGTTCGAATACTTATAGAAAACAAAGACATCAATCCGTTTAACCTAACAGCAGCCGGACGTAGCGAATTTGCCCCCGTAGCAGGTAACGAAACCTCAGAAGGAAAATCAAAAAACCGTAGAATCGAGATCATCCTGACTCCAAAACTCGACGAAATCTCTAAAATGTTGAACGATATTTAATTTTTCGGCTACCAATAAACGAACTTTTTTAGCTTACCCTAAAGATAATTCGTGTATTGGTGGCTTTTTTTATTACTTTTGCCCGAAATAAATTTAAAACAAACAATGAAAAAAATAATCTTAACAGCAGTAGCCATCATAGGACTTGTATCTTGCAACAATACTCAACAACAAACCGAAAATACACAAGGAAAAACAGCTTATATCGACACTTCTAAACTCCTAAAAGAATATCAAGAAGCTAAAGATATCGAAGCAAAATACAAAGCCAAAGAAGATCAAATGAGCAAAGAGCTCGAAACAGAACTTACAAAGCTGGAAGCAGAAATCGACTACGTTAAGAAAAACGCTCAGGCAAAAGGTCAAGAATGGTTCCAAAAAAATGCAATGGCTTTGCAAGAAAAAGAACAACGACTAATGTATGTGCAACAAGGCCTACAACAACAACTTTCTTCAGAGTATAGTAAAGAAGCTGATTCTTTAGTCAAAAACGTAAAACAATTCGTAAAAGACTACGGTAAAGAAAAAGGTTACGATTATATTTACGGAACCAACGAAGCCACAAATACTATTCTTTATGCTAAAGATGGTCAAGAAATCACTGACGAAGTAATAAAATTACTTAATGAAAAATACAGCGCTAAAAAACCAAAAGAAGAAAACGCTGAAATCGTAGAAGAAGTAAAAAAATAATTTCTACACACATCATAACAAAAACCTCCTCTCCGGAGGTTTTTTTATACCTTCTCCTTACCTAAAAATATACTACTTTTGAGAGTTTTCTGTTATACTGTCTTGAGACTTGTTTAATTTAAGTTGTGTGAAAAAACTTATTCTGATACTGTGTTTGTTGTTTGCTTCTTGGATGAACTCACAAGAAGTAAACTCACTTTATATGTCCGAAAAAATACAAGTCTCAAACGACACCATCAACTTGTCCCATAAAAATCTAAACCCTACTTTTTTTGAAGTAAAAGACTC
>CAYZBA010000106.1:0-6156 GCA_964476555.1 uncultured Flavobacterium sp. | reverse complement strand
TTTTGGTTTAGTTCAGCATCTTGATAGGTATCGTGGAACGTAACCGTAAGTCCTGTTTGTCCGTTTACGATTCCGGCTATCTGTGTTTGTAAGTCAAACTCTACATATCCGTCTCCGTCTAAATCACAAAGGTGATATTCGTCAACCTCCGGCATAGCTACTATCGGAAGAGGGTTTACAATTAAGGTTAATTCTGTAAGAGCATAACAACCTGTATTAAGGTCATTTACTCTTACCCAAACTGTATCTTCGTTGATAGTTTGATTTACGTAATCTGTAATGTTTACAATCTCGTTAGTATCACTATTAGCATCTGCTTCTGTTACATAAAAACTTACTTCATAGTTCAAAGGGTTTAAACCTCCTAAAATTTCTGCTGTAGCAACACTTAAATTGAATCCCACAAAACCATCATAATCGTCGTCACACATTTCTAGTGGCTCCGGATCGGTAATTTCAGGAAGTAAGTGTACATACAAATCCAAAGGGATCACCACAGGACAAATTCCGCTTTGTGTAGCCACTCTCACATAAATCACTTGGTGAATAGGAGTGTTGTTGATGTATGCTGTTGGGTTAGCAAGAGCATTCGCACCAAACTGAGCATCTTCCGGAGTCAGGTGAAAAGTCACAGAAACGGCAGTATTACCACCTGTCATGTCGTTGATAACTGACTCTAGATTGAAGATTCCAATACCATCGTTGTTGTCATCACAATATTCCAGTGGGTTTGGTGCTGTGATGTCAGGCACTTGGTGAACAATTAAATCAAATTGATTTACGGCAAAACATCCTGCTTGTCCTTCTATTCTAACATAAATAGTTTGAGGATTTGATACGTTATTGTATGCAGCCGGATTGGCAATAGGGCTAATTCCGTTTTCTGCATCAGCTAAAGTTGTATAGAAACTTATAGCGGCTACTTGACCGTCTAGGATCTCATCTGTTTTAGAGGTTAAGTCAAATGTTGCGAACTCGCTATCGTCACTACTACAAAACTCATAAGGAGTAATTGGTGAAGTCGACGGAAGCAGGTTTACAACTATATCAAAAGATGTGATAGCAAAACAGTTTTGACCGCTTTCTGCACGAACGTAAATTGTTTGTGTACCTGAACTGTAAGCAATTGGGTCTGCTATAGCACCGGTTCCGTTTTGAGCAGCACTCAAAGAGGTGTGGAAGCTTAGCGTATAGCTGTTTCCGTTCAGGATCTCAGCATTTTTTTCGGTTAAGTTAAAGATAGCTTGAGGTGTACTGCTACAAACTGAAAAACCAGTAGGCTGATTAATCTCAGGTTGTTGACTAACGATAATTTGGAAAGATGTTGTGCTGTAACAATCTCCATTTTGAACTCTTACGTAAATGGTTTGAGTATTCGCAACAGTATTAGTATAACTTTCTGGGTTAGGAATATTGTTAATGCCTTGTTGAGCATCAGCAAGTGTGGTATGGAACGTAACAGAAGCAATTGTTCCGCCAAGGATTTCAGGAACTAATTGTGTTAAGTTGAATGTTGTGAATCCATCTCCGTTATCATCACAAACAGTTAAGTTTCCGGGTTGTGTAATGATAGGGTTTTGTAATACAGTTATATCAAAACTTTCGATTTGATAACACTGAGGAGCATTGTTATTGTCGATTCTTACCCAAATAGTAGCATTTCCACTTGAATAGGCTGCAGGAGTAGCAATAGCACTTGTTTGGTTGTTAGCATTTGCTTCTGAAGTATAAAAAGTAACTGTCCAATCAGGGTTCGAAGTGAAAGCTGTTGTTAAGTTAAATACTGCTGTATTGGTATCGCTACACATATCTAGATCTGAAATGTCAACCGATAGGGCAGGAGATAATTGTATTTGAGTAATAGCAGTGTTGTTAGACTCATCTACTTCTTGTTGGATACCTGTGCCTGTTCCATCATCATCGGCTACAGCCATAAGTTCAAAGTTGTCAGGTATTCCGGCAGGAATATTTAAGACAACCGTATAAGAAGCACTTCCTCCAACAGCAATATCGGCAGTAGTGTTTACTGTTGCTAGTAATGTGTTATCTGCATAAAAAGAAATTGGAGTGCCGGCAGGTAAAATTTCAGTTCCGTCTATGTTAGAAACGGTGTAGTTAACAGTGAGTTCTCTGTTTCCACAAATATCTAAACCATCAATATTGTTAATAGCTACAGTAGCATCTGGAAGTTCGTTACTAAGTACTAAGACAATGTGGTGTAATAACACGAAGTCTTGTGAAGAAGTAAACTGAACGTCTAGAGAGGTGTCACCCACATTGATAACGTCGCTAATATCGAAGTAATCCAAATCCATATTATAGAATGTATTACTTCCTGTAAAGCTATTGGTTCCATTAAACATGTTATTGGCAGGGTTTAACGGAGGGTTGGTCAATGTGACTCCATTAACCTTAAGGTTTTCATTTACAGAAGTTGCAACGTCACCTTCCCATACCAAGAAACCAATTTTATTGTTAATAGGTTCTGTTACATTTAATCCTTGAAGTGTAAAGTTCAACTCAGATACCAATACACTTGAAATACCAAACTGTTCAAAACCATCATATACAAGAACTAGACTGTTGCTAAATGTAGGGTCTTCATAAACCACTACAATAGACCATCCGGCAAAGTTTAATCCAATAGGACAATAGTTCGGAACTACAGCTGTTAAATCTAAATCAGAAAGAGTATAAGTGCCGTTTCCTATAGTTTGCACTAAAGGTGTAACATCTGCGAAAGCTCCAAAAATAGGGAATTGTAGCCCAGATTGCATGTGTAAAAAGTGAAATTCTCGATCAGCAACTATAGGGTTACCGTTTAAAGTAACATTAAAATCGCCTGTTCCGGAGCCTGCCCAATATAAATAAGCGGCTACTACTGTTTGCCCCGGAGCAAGGTTCAAGTTAGCACTTGAGGAGGTAAGTATATTACAAGGATAAGCAATCGGGTTTAAAGCGTTTAATTGATTTTCTACGGGGTTCATCGTATTACCAATAGCCGTATAGTCATATTTCCCAAAAAAGGTGTTATATAGCTCTATGGGTTGAGCATACATTTTTGAGAAAGAAGCAATAGTAATGAGGTAAAAGGCAATAATAATTTTCCTTGTCATTTTTCAATAAATATAGTTAGTCACAAATATTTGTTATTTTTTAAACGTCCCAAAGGTATAATTTTTTTTCTGTCTCGGTAATATTCGAAATAGAAAATATAAACCCAAACGGAAAAACAATAACAAATCGTATCGAAGCTTAGTTTATTTTTAGTATCTTCCACTTTTATTTTTCAAACAATGAACGAGCTCTATAAAGAAACGAGTCCTTATTTATTGCAACACAAAGACAATCCGGTATTTTGGAAAGCTTGGACCGGAACAACTTTGCAAGAAGCCCGGCAAGCCAATAAACTCCTTATTATTTCTATCGGGTATTCAGCTTGCCATTGGTGTCATGTGATGGAGCGTGAAAGTTTTGAAAACGAAGAGGTCGCAGCAGTGATGAATGAGCATTTTATCAATATCAAAGTTGATAGAGAAGAAAGACCCGATGTAGATGCTGTGTATATGAAAGCCGTTCAACTCATGACACAAAGAGGAGGCTGGCCTTTGAATGTGGTAGCACTGCCTGACGGGCGACCGGTTTGGGGAGGGACTTACTTCCGTAAAAACGAATGGATAAATACCCTCGAGCAACTTCAGGAGATGTATCGGGAATTTCCGGAAAAAATGCAGGATTATGCTCAGAAACTGCAACAAGCCCTTAACAGTTTTACAGGTTTCTCGACAACTTCTTTAGAAGAAAAGAGTGATAAAATTTTAGACGAATTTTTAGAGAAATGGAGTAGGAGTTTTGATTGGGAATTCGGTGGTTATGCTCGTGCTCCGAAGTTTATGATGCCTTCTAACTATAATTTTTTGCTAAGATATGCTTATCAAAACCAAGATAAACAACTGTTGGAATATGTGAATCTCACGCTAACGAAAATGGCTTATGGAGGCATATTTGATGTGCTTGATGGAGGGTTTTCGAGATATTCCGTTGATGTGAAATGGCATGTTCCGCATTTTGAAAAGATGCTTTATGATAATGGTCAACTTCTTAGTTTATTTAGTAAAGCCTACAAACTTACCAAAAACGAACTCTATAGAGAAGTCATAGAGAAGACTACAAATTTTATCGAAAGGGAATGGTTGACTGAAGAAGGTGGTTTCTATTCTGCCTTTGATGCAGACAGTATTAATGGGAATGGAAAGTTAGAAGAAGGTGCTTTTTATGTTTGGAAAAAGCAGGAGCTAGAGGCTATTTTTGGAAATGATTTTCCGCTTTTTGGAGAGATTTTTAATATTAACGATTTTGGTTTTTGGGAAAACGGCAACTATGTATTGATTCAAAATCAACCTTTAGAAGAAATCGCTAAGACGTTTAATCTCTCAGTTTCCGAAGTCAAAGAAAAGAAAATCTATTTCGAAAAAACATTGTTCGAAATCAGGGAGCAAAGACATAAACCTCAACTTGATGACAAAATCATCACTTCGTGGAATGCGATGACAGCTCGAGGTTTTATCGAAGCCTACAAAGCTTTAGGAAATAAAAAACATCTCGAAATCGCTCAAAAGAATATCAATTTTATCAAACAAAAAATGTGGTCTGCTGACGGAAGTTTGTTCCGAACTTACAAAAACAATATTCCAAAAATCAATGGTTTTCTCGAAGATTATGCTTTTGTGATTGATGCTTTGATTGGTTTGTATGAAGTGACTTTAGAAGAAAACCATTTGATAGATGCCAAACAACTTTCTGATTATGTTTTGGAGAATTTCTATGATTGCGAAAAAAGATTTTTCAGGTTTACCTCTCGAGAAGATACAGCTTTAGTAAGCGAAAATTACGAAATCGAAGACAATGTGATTGATAGTTCCAATTCGGTTATGGCACAAAATCTTTATATGCTGTCTATCTATTTTTTGTCGACTCATTACGAAGATATCGCCCTAAAAATGACCGAAACAATTGTGTCAAATATTGATTATCCTTCGGCCTTTTCAGGTTGGTTGAATGTATATTTGAATTTCAATACTCCTCAAAAAGAAGTAGCTGTGACAGGTGACAAAGCAATAGAATATGTGAATGTCATCAACCGAAATTATTTCCCTCATATTGTGATTTCCGGAACCGAAAAACAGAGTAAATTACCTTTTTTAAAAGGAAAATTCACCGAAGACAAATCGTATTTTTTTGTATGTCAGAATAAAATTTGTCACTTACCTTTGCAATCGATTGAAGAAACCATCAAAAAATTGACGATTTAATCTATGAAAGAAGAATTAAGCCTAAACCGTTTAGAAGAGTTTTTAGACCATTCGATTGATGTATTACTACAATTTTCAGTAAAAATTGTTTCTGCCTTAGTAGTGCTGGGAGTTGGGATTTTGGTCATCCGACTCATCAAAGGAGTGGTTCAAAAAATTGTCGATAAAAAAGAGGTTGACCCTACAGTTTCGGGATTTTTGCTCAATATGATTTCTTGGTTGTTGAAACTCCTTTTATTCATTGCTGTGATTTCAAAATTAGGAGTAGAGACTTCATCTTTTGTAGCGGTTTTGGGAGCTATGGGGTTGGCTATTGGTCTTTCGCTCCAAGGTTCGCTCTCTAACTTTACGGGAGGTTTGTTGATTATTATGTTTAAGCCTTTTAAAGTTGGGGATTCTATCGAAGCTCAAGGCGTAGCCGGAACCGTAAAACGAATTCAGGTTTTTAATACGCAAATCAATTCAGATAATAACCAAGCGATTTTTATTCCGAACGGAATCCTCTCCAACGGAACGGTTATTAACTACTCCAGAGAACCGAACCGTAGAGCGAATCTGAAGATTACGGTTGCCACAGATAACGATTTGAGAAAAGTAAATGAAGTGTTACTTCAAGTTTTGAACAATAATCCGAAAGTGTTGAAAAACCCTGCTCCGGCAGTAGTTTTGGCAGCTATTGTTGAAAGTTCGGCCGTGTTTTACGTAAGGCCATGGTCTGCCCGAAAAGAGTTTTCGGCTATGGTATCCGAAGTTTTATTCGGAATCAAAGAAGCTCTCGAAAGGGAAAAAATCAAAACTCCGACTCAGAGTCTTGAGGTGATCAATAAATAAATAAATTAAAAAA
>CAYZBA010000105.1:0-6226 GCA_964476555.1 uncultured Flavobacterium sp. | reverse complement strand
GCCTCTATCAGAGTGAAAAATCAATTCTTTCTGAACGTTTCGGTTTCTTATTGCCATTTTCCATGCAGCAAGAGATGTTTCTTAATTCTTGGGCTTCCATAACGCTGTTTTGAAGCAAAATAAATCTCTGTTATTTGCTGTGCTAAATTAGTATATCCAGAGTTAATTTGACCTTTAGAACTATAGTTACATAACGAAACTATTTTTCATTTAAATAACTTTTTTTCCCTTTAAAAATAATATCTTCGCTTTCTCGTTATCCTATAGAGTTTTTAGTCTTTAATTGATGTTCAAAAAAGCTGTATTTTTTATTCTTTTGCTGTCTAACGTTCCTGTTTTCAGTCAAGTTGGCGGACGGTCTGTTTATCAGTTCTTGAATCTGATGACCTCCCCAAGACAGGCAGCCATGGGCGGAAAGGTGATTACTATTTATGACCACGATGTCAATCAACCTCTTTTTAATCCGGCTACGATTAACGTAGATATGGATAATCACCTTGCTGTCAACTATGGGAATTATTTCGGAGAAATCAGCTACGGAACTGCCGCTTATGCCTATACTTGGGACAGACGTGTACAAACTTTTCACGCAGGAGTAAACTACATCAACTACGGAACCTTTGAAGGTCGTGACGAAAACGGCCTCCTCACCAGTGACTTTACGGGTAGCGAAATGGCGCTTTCTTTCGGTTATGCCTATAACATTCCTTGGACAGACATTTACCTCGGGAGTAACCTAAAACTCATTACTTCAACCTTAGAGAGTTACAGTTCTTTTGGAGCAGCGCTGGATATCGGAGCCATCTATATTGACGAAGACAATGACATCAACATTGCCCTTTCTATCCGAAATATAGGAACTCAGATTACTACCTATGCCGGTACTCGTGAAAACCTGCCTTTCGAAATCATTGCGGGAATTTCTCAAGAAATGGAACACGTTCCTATCCGTTGGCACCTTACGTTAGAAAATCTTCAACAATGGAATGTCGCTTTTACCAATCCGGTGTATAACGAAGAAAGCCTTGACGGAACCGTAAAAGAAGACAAACCCTCTTTCGTCAACAATGCTCTCAGACACGTAATTATCGGCGCCGAGCTATTCCCTCAAAAGAGTTTTAACATAAGATTAGGCTACAACTTCCGTAGAGGACAAGAACTAAAAATGGAAGAACAACGTACCTTTGCAGGAATCTCAGCCGGAGTAGGACTCAAAATGGGCAAACTCCGTTTTGATTATTCGTATTCTCGTTTTACTTTAGCAGGAAATACCAGCCTGTTCGGAGTAATGATTAACTTACAATAACATGAAAAAAGCAATCTATATCCTACTTCTTTTGCTCTTTTTAGGATTGGTTTCTTGTAAATCAAGTTCAAAAGTGATGGCAAAACAGACTTATTTTGAGCAAGAAGAAGTAGTTTATACGAAAGATGAGAAATGTTCTCCGCAAATGCAAACCGCCTCGTTTTTTGATATGACTCCCGAAATCGAAGAGAAAACCATTAGCATGGCTAATCTTCACCAAGAGCTAATCTCGACAGCTTTGGGGCATGTTGGAGCAAAATATAAATACGGCGGTACAGGCCAACACGGATTCGATTGTTCCGGATTCGTACACACCATATTTAAAATGTTCGACATCGCTTTACCTCGCTCCTCTCACGAAATGGCTGAGCACGGAACTAAAATCAAAGACTCTGAAATCCAAGAAGGCGATTTGGTATTCTTTATTACTAATGGAGGCAAGCGAATCAATCACGTAGGCATTGTCGTAGAGGTCCTCGATGATGAGATTAAATTCATACATTCCTCGACTCAAAGAGGCGTAATCGTTTCTTCGACCAAAGAACCTTACTATAAGAAAAATTATGTCAAAGCAGCTCGTGTCCTAAATTAAGACTCTCCTAGACATGGCTTTGTGGTGAGCAAAAAAAACACTATTTTTGACTCTTGTAAGTAAATCTCTAAAAAATAGCTTATGTCTTTCCTTAGAAAAGCCCTGTCTTTGGCACTGTTTAGCTGTACAAACCTAATGTTTTCGCAGTTTACTGATGTGATTAATTCTAACAGACCGGGCGAGTCTATGGGGGCTTTTGCAGTAGGAAAAACCATCTTTCAACCCGAAGCCGGCATTTCATACATTACCGAAAATCATAGTTTACTAGATTATGACGTTTCGGGCTTATTTATGGATTTAGACCTTCGATATGGTTTACTGCTAGAGGAATTAGAGTTTATTGCAGAGCTTCAGTACAGAACTGATACATATGAAACCACTTTTTATTCCGAAGAAAGAAATGCTCTGAAACATTCTGTTGTCGGGTTTAAGTATTTGGTTTTTGACCCAAATAAACATTACAGAGAACAAGTGAATGTATACAGCTGGAAGGCGAACCAAAGATTTAAATGGAGAGACCTTATTCCTGCTGTGGCTCTATATGCCGGAGTTAATTTAAATTTGTTCGACAATCCTTATACCTTTTATAGCGACCCTAAAGTAAGCCCTAAAGTGATGGGAATACTCCAAAATCAATTTACGGGAGGATGGGTAGTCGTGACCAATGTCTTTGCCGATCGTTTCACCACAGATTATCCAACATTAGGAGGAATTCTAACGGTAACCAAGAGCTTCAATCACAGATGGAGCGGATTTTTAGAAGGTCAGGCCTACAAAAGTGACTTTTATGCAGATGTCGTTATCAGAGGGGGGGCTGCTTTCTTGATGAACGAAGACTTACAGTTTGATATTTCTGTAGGAAAAAACTTTAAAGACACTCCCGATATTTTATACGGCGGCATAGGTGTATCTTGGAGGTTTACGCTCAACTATAAAGACGTCGTAATTTTTGATACTATAAACCAAGACGAAGGCGGAAAAAAAGAAAAAAAATCTAAAAAAGAAGAAACAACAGAAGAAGCACCTCAAGAATAAATAAACTATTCCATGATAACGATCAAAGAAGCCAAAACCCGAAGAGATATAATGCGATTTGTACGTTTCCCTTTCAGACTGTACAAAAACAATCCTTATTGGGTGCCGCCCGTTATCAAAGACGAAATGCGAAGCTTTTCTAAGCGAAACCCAATTTTTAAGAATGTAGAAGCTCATTTTATTCTAGCTTTTAAAGGCAAAAGGGTCGTAGGTAGAGTTGCTGCTATCATTAACCGAGTCGAAGTCGAAGAACTCAAAAAACCAAAGGTACGCTTCGGCTGGTTTGATGTGATAGACGACATCGAAGTCTCAAAAGCTCTTCTGGACAAAGTAGCCGAAATCGGCAAAACTCACAATCTAGAGTATATGGAAGGGCCTGTGGGTTTCTCTAACATGGATAAAGCGGGAATGCTCACCGACGGTTTTGACCAAATTGCTACCATGATCGGGCTTTACAACTACGAATACTACCCGAAACATTTAGAACAACTCGGCTTTGTGAAACAAGCAGAATGGTTAGAATATAAATTCAGCATAAAGGGCTTAAATATAGACAACGCTATTCAGCTATCAAAAGTTATAGAGAAGCGATATAACGTGTCTTCGCTCAATTTTAAGACCACCAAAGACATCATGCCTTATGCCGACAAGATGTTTGCTTTGCTTAATGAGTCTTACAAAGTTTTACAAAGTTTTGTGCCTATCGAAAAATTCCAAATCGAGCACTATAAAAAGAAATATCTTCCGCTAATCAATCCTGAGTTTATTTCATGTGTAGTGGATAATACCACAAAAGAGCTCGTAGCATTTGCTGTTACGATTCCTTCTTTATCGAAAGCTTTTCAAAAAGCTCACGGACGACTTTATCCTTTTGGTTTCTTACATCTCATTCAAGCCCTAAAACACAGTAAAAATGTGGAGTTTTACTTGATTGGTGTGCATCCGGATTACCAAAACAAAGGTGTAACCTCCTTGATTTTCAGAGAACTTTATTCGGTTTATAAAAAACATCAAATCGAATGGATTGAAACCAACCCGCAGCTGGAAGAGAATAAAAAAATCCAATTGTTGTGGAAAAACTTTAATCCGGAAATTCACAAACGAAGAAAAACTTTTAAGAAAGACATTTAATTGATAGGCTCAAGCTCTAGACTTCAGGTCCTTTTTGTATGGTTTTACGACCTAAAACTTGACCTGAAACAAAAATAATTATGAAAGAAAATTTTAAAATGATAGCCAAAACCTTTTTTGGCTTTGAAGAAGTACTGGCTCAAGAACTTAAAAATCTGGGAGCCACTCATGTGGAAACCGGAGTCCGAATGGTGAGTTTTTACGGCGATAAAGGCTTTATGTATAAAGCTAACCTCGCTCTGAGAACCGCTCTTAAAATCCTGAAACCTATTAAAGAATTCCGTGCTTTTAACGAACAAAGCCTATACAAAGGCATTCAAAGCATTGACTGGAGTGAATTCATTTCTACTAATCAAACTTTTGTAATAGACACTACCGTAAATTCAGAAGTATTCAACCACTCTCAGTTTGTTGCGCTTAAAGCCAAAGATGCTATCGTAGATCAGTTCCGAGACAAGTTCGGAAAGCGACCAAGCATTGATAAAGACTTTCCGGATTTGAGAATCAATATTCATATTCAGAAAGAAATCTGTTCGGTTTCTCTAGACACTTCAGGAAATTCGCTTCACCACAGAGGTTACCGTACGGCTACCAATATTGCGCCAATCAATGAAGTTTTGGCTGCCGGTATGCTTTTACTTGCCGGATGGGATGGCCAATGTGATTTCTTAGACCCTATGTGTGGTAGTGGAACTATTTTGGCCGAAGCGGCAATGATTGCTTGTAACATCCCGCCAAATGTCAACCGAAAAGAATTTGCTTTCGAGAAATGGAACGATTGGGATAATGACCTTTTCGATACGATTCTGGAATCTTTACTAAAGAAAACCCGTGAATTCCACTATACCATAAAAGGTTACGACAAAGCTCCTTCGGCTGTAGCTAAAGCCAAAGACAACATCAAAAATGCAAATCTTGAGGAATACGTTTCCATTCAGCTACAAAACTTCTTTGATACTAAAAAACAATCCGACAGGAAGCTTTTTATGCTCTTCAACCCTCCATACGGAGAGCGTTTGGATATTGATTTAGAGCGTTTTTACAGAGAAATCGGTGACACCTTCAAACAAAGTTACCCCAATACAGAAGCTTGGTTTATTACCGCCAACTTAGAGGCTTTAAAGTTTGTAGGACTCAGACCCTCTCGCAAAATCAAACTCTTCAACGGTAAACTCGAAGCTCGTTTGGTGAAATATGATATTTACGAAGGAAGCAAGAAAGCAAAATTCAACCCGATTACAGAGTAAATTCGGTCGTATTTTTCACTTCTCCTATCGTAAAACTACTTTGTGTGCTGCCAATATTTTTGATGGCGGTGAGTTTGGCTACCAAGAACTCGCGAAATTCATCCATATTCGATACACAGACTTTCAGAATATAGTCATAATCTCCACTTACGTGAAAACACTCTAAAACTTCATTGAGTTTGTTGATTTCCTTCTCAAATTCAATGATGTTCTCTTTGCTATGCTGAATGAGCTTTACGTGACAAAACACCATAAAAGCTCGATCAATCTTATTCTTGTCTAATAAAACCGTGTGTTGTTTGATGACCTTTTGCTTTTCTAGCTTTTTGATTCGCTCATAAACTGCTGTAACCGAAAGATTTAACTTCAAAGAAAGCTCTTTGGTCGTCTGTTTGCTGTTTTGCTGTAAGAGCTGAAGTAATTTCTTGTCCGTTGAATCCAATAACATTTTTTATAAAATCTATTTTACAAAAACAAATATAGACTTTTTATCTACTACTACACAAATTAATAGAAATATAATCTAAAATAACCCTTTTCCATTGTTTTTTATTTCAACATTTATTCTCTTTGTAGAAAGAAATCTTTAACCTTAAAAAATAAAGTTATGTTCGATCCGGCAAACAAAATTCAGGATTTACAATTTTTCGGAGAATTCGGAGGTGTGAATCCTTCTATATCAGATTCTTCTACTTTTACTTTCTTATCAGCCAAAGCAATGTCTGATACTTTCGAGGGTAACCTAGAAGGATGTTATTTATACTCTCGTCACTCTCACCCAAGCGGAATGTATTTGAGCCAAGCTCTAGCGGCTATGGAAGGTACAGAGAGTGCCACAGTTACTGCATCAGGTATGGGAGCTATTACTCCGGTATTGCTTCAACTTTGCGGAGCTGGTGACGAAATCGTTTCTAG
>CAYZBA010000104.1:0-6348 GCA_964476555.1 uncultured Flavobacterium sp. | reverse complement strand
GGTGAAGTTACAACACCTGCTGACAATTTTTAGACTATAAAATCTCTTTCTCTAATTATTTAGCACTAATTTTTTTTATATCTAAAAAAAAAGACTTGTTTTTTATTAGATATATAAAACTATATATTTGCAAAATTAGTATATTTATGCAAAATTTATATATATGAAGATTTCCTCCTGTCCGAAATGCAATGAAACACAAATCGTAAAAAGTGGAATAATTA
This sequence comes from uncultured Flavobacterium sp., assembly GCA_964476555.1. Lineage (GTDB taxonomy): Bacteria > Bacteroidota > Bacteroidia > Flavobacteriales > Flavobacteriaceae > Flavobacterium. The sequence continues at coordinate 6,124 of CAYZBA010000104.1, read as the reverse complement.
AAGACAGACAGCGATATTTGTGTAAGAAATGTAATTATTATTTCACCGTAAATAAAATCGGGAAAAAGATTGATAATTACTATATAACCAAAGCTTTGCAGCTATACCTCGAAGGGTTAAGTTATCGAGAAATCGAGCGAATTATTGGGGTTTCGCACGTTACGGTAAGTAACTGGGTGAAAGAATTTAAAGTCAAAAAGCCTTCACACAACGATTATCATCCTACCTACAAAATTTTTAACCACGCAGAGCTAGTGGAATACTTAAAAAATAAAGAACAACTATCAGGAGCCGGAATGGTTATTACTGAACTTGGGGACAAGTTTATGCTCATAAAATGGGAGCGTTTCAGAGATTAGATTGTTGAGTTCGTATATATATTTTACAAAAAAATATATGCGAATTTTTTTGTTTTGAATAAAAAAACAATTTCGTCCCGGCAAATTGTTTAACCAATTCAAAACAAATAACTATGAAAACAATTATCTACTCAATTTCCTTGGCGTTTTTATCCTGCTTAGGTTATTCACAAGGGTCTCCCGATTACGGAGGTGGAATAAAAGTAAGCCTCAACGAAGACGGTTCAAAGTACTTCAGAATTATTTCTTGGGCTCAGGTATGGGCACAATACAATGACGACAAACCGCTTGATGCCAATGGTAATGAACAAGCTGACTTAGACTTCAGCGTACGAAGAGCACGTATTTTGATGTACGCACAAATCAGTCCTGACTTTTTGATTTTGACCCATTTCGGACTAAACAGCCTCAATGCAAACAACATGAGTCCCACAGGAACAGGAGAAGGCTCTCAGTTGTTTTTCCACGATGTGTGGGCTCAATATAACATTAGCAAAGACAAAAAACATGCTGTCGGAGCCGGATTACATTACTGGAACGGGATTGCACGTCTGAACAGCCACAGCACCCTCAATTTCATGACATTAGATAACCACAGACAAGGTTGGGCAACCCTTGGTCTTTCTGATCAGTTTGCCCGCCCAATCGGGATATATGCGAAAGGAAGCTTCGGAAAATTACAATATAGAATATCTGTTAACGAAGCCGTTACTAATAACTTACAAGCAACCGTAACCCCTACCCCTGACGGTCCTGCTACATATACCGGAAGAAGACTCTTAGGGTCTGCTAAAGCAGGAAAAACGTATGCCGGTTATTTTGAATATAGTTTCTTTGAAGAAGAAAGCAATTTCCTCCCTTTTAAAGTTGGTTCTTATTTAGGAACTAAAAAAGTTTTCAACATAGGAGCAGGATTTTTCACTCATCCAAATGGTTCTGTAGTAGCTAATACAGCCGGAGAACTAAAAGGAGAAGACGTAACTATCTTTGCCGTAGATGCATTTTATGATGCTCCAATCGGGGAAAATGCATCAAAAGGAGCTTTGACAGCTTATGCGGTTTATCAGAATTCAAACTACGGAAAAGACTTTGTTTTAGGAACAACCTACGAAACAGGTTCTATGATTTACGGACACCTAGGTTATATGATTCCGTCTGATAAAAAATCTAAGTTTCAACCTTATGTACTATTCGCTAACAGACAAATCGAAGCTCTTGATGATAAGGCTACTCAGTTTGGTATCGGAACCAACTTGTATATGAACGGGCACCATTCTAAACTTACTCTTGAGTATCAAAACCTTAAATATGCTGGTGCCGATGCAGTAGGGACAATCACGCTTCAGGCAATGATATATCTGTAAAATTCAACCATTAACCAATAATCAAAACTTATGAGTACAACAAAAGACAAAAAACAGAGCAGTATCTGGAGTGTGATTACTGCTTCATCCATGGGAACTCTCATTGAGTGGTATGACTTCTATATCTTCGGAAGTTTAGCCGTAGTGCTATCTACTAAATTCTTCCCTTCTGATAATCCAACAGCAGCCTTTTTATCAACTTTGGCAACCTTTGCGGCGGGATTCATAGTTCGTCCTTTCGGAGCTTTATTTTTCGGACGACTCGGAGACCTAATCGGACGAAAATACACTTTTATGGTTACGCTTCTACTTATGGGAGGAGCAACTTTCGTAATCGGTTGTGTGCCGAGCTTTGAAACTATCGGATATGCGGCTCCTGTTATCGTATTAATCATGCGTTTACTTCAAGGCCTAGCACTTGGAGGTGAATACGGAGGAGCCGCCACCTATGTTGCCGAACACTCTCCGAAAGGACAAAGAGGTTTCTGGACTTCATGGATTCAGACAACTGCAACAGTCGGGCTTTTTATCTCGCTCTTGGTTATCTTATTGACAAGAACAATGTTATCTCCTGAAGAGTTTGACGCTTGGGGATGGAGAATTCCGTTCTGGGTTTCCATTTTGATGGTTTACGTTTCCTATTTGATTCGTAAAAACATGAGCGAATCTCCAGCCTTTACAAAAACAAAATCAGAAGGCAAGATTTCTAAAAACCCGCTTAAAGAAAGTTTCGGGAACAAATTGAATCTAAAATTTGTTTTGCTGGCGTTATTCGGTGCGACAATGGGACAAGGAGTTATCTGGTATACAGGACAATTCTATGCCATGAGCTATCTCGAAAGAGTTATGTCTATCAGTCCGGAGCAAGTGATTTCTATCTTGGTAACAGCTCTGTTTTTCGGAACGCCTTTCTTTATTCTATTCGGCTGGCTTTCAGACAAAATAGGAAGAAAAACCGTAATGATGACAGGAATGCTGGTTGCTATTTTAGCTTATCGTCCGATTTATGAAAAAATGTATCAAACTGCCAATATTGCCAATAAAGTTGAAATTTTAGATAAAGCCGAGTTTAAAGCTGAATTTAAAGACGTAAATGGCGTTCAAGATTCTGTTTATACGGCACATAGATATTTTGAAGACGGAACGTATCTAAAGGAAACAAAAATCGTACATTTGGTAAACGGAGTAGCTAAAGTCGTAGACGGCAAAAGAGCTGAAGTAAAATCAAAAGTTGTTGAAGTCAGCAGTTCAGACAGATGGAAACTTACTCTGTTGGTTTTCATACAGGTATTGTTTGTAACCATGGTATACGGTCCTATCGCAGCTTTCTTAGTAGAATTATTCCCGGTGAACATCCGTTATACATCAATGTCATTACCATACCATATCGGAAACGGAATTTTCGGAGGGTTACTTCCGGCGATTTCTACTTACTTCGTAACCAACGCACAAAGTAACGGTAAAGAAGATTTTTATCTCGAAGGACTCTGGTATCCGATTATAATCGGAGCAATTTGTTTCGTTATAGGAATGATATATATTACCCAAAAGATGACCTCTCGATATACAGAATAAAAATGTAAAAACTTAAAGATATGAATGCAATAAAAAAAATATTAGGAATCGTTTGGATTTTACTTGCTTTGGTGGCAGGTTGGTGGCTGATAGGTTTTGCCGGGCCAAAGTTAACCTCAGGAACCCAAGACGGAATGGTATTCGGAATTATCATACTCTTCGTACTAATGCCTCTGATTGTATTAGGGCTAGTAGTTTTCGGATATTATGCTCTACTCGGCGAATATCATCAAGAAGAGTAAATAATTAAATTATGGTTTGGTTTGGCTTAATCTAGACTTTCATCTAAATTAGCTTTGTGATATTTCCCGAAAGTGTTTTCGGGAAATATCAATTTAGTACAGAGAAATGAAAAAACGCCATCAACAAAAATTAATCATTTTAGCCTTATCGCTATTATTTGCATTTAACCTACCATTACTACTTATATTTGACAGTAGTAATTCCGTATTGGGAGTTCCTATGATCTACATTTATATATTTTCGATATGGATTTTCTTAGTGTTGATTTCGTTTATTATAATCAAGAAATATTATGAATAGTATAGTATTATTGGTTATCCTTCTAATTTATTTGGCTTTCCTTTTTTTGATAGCTCATTGGGCTGAAAAAAAAGGAAACAACAGATTAACCAATAATCCATATATCTATACTTTATCATTGGCCGTTTATTGTTCTGCCTGGACATATTACGGAAGTATAGGTGTAGCGGCTAATTCAGGATTAGAATACCTAACAATTTACTTAGGTCCTGTAATTGCAGTTCCTACTTGGGTCATTATACTTCGAAAAATCATTCGAATTTCAAGAGTAAATAAAATTTCAAGTATAGCCGATTTTATTTCACTTCGTTACGGGAACAGTAGATTTTTGGGAGCTTTGGTAAGTTTGGTTTGCGTGTTGGGATTGTTGCCTTACATTGCCTTACAGCTCAAAGCTATTTCAGAAACCTTTCATATCGTAACCAAAACAGAAACATCAACAGCCATTTTAAATGACACTTCGACTTATGTAGCTATCATATTGGCTTTGTTTTCTTCCTACTACGGAACACGTTATGTCGATGCGTCCGAAAAAAGAAAAGGAATTGTAACAGCAGTGGCTATGGAGTCTGTCTTCAAGTTGTTTTTCTTTCTGCTGGTTGGAATTTATGTTACTTTCTTTGTTTTTGACGGTTTTGATTCCATTTACGAAAAAGCTTCTTTAATGGAAGGTTTTCACGAAAAAAACACCATCGGAGGTATAAACCAAGGCATCAACTGGTTCTTTATGATTTTGGTGTCGTTGTTGGCTATTTTTCTGCTTCCAAGACAATTTCAAATGGGAGTTATCGAAAACAACCGTGAGCATCACATCAAAACGGCTATTTGGTTGTTTCCGTTGTATTTATTGGCTTTCAATATTTTCGTTTATCCGATTGCTTGGGGTGGAAATATTCTCTTTGAAGGAAAAACAGTAAATGCTGACGGATATTCCCTTTTAATCCCTCAATTATTTGATAATCAAATCATAACCGTAATGGTGTTTTTAGGAGGGTTTTCTGCTGCAATTTCCATGATTGTGGTTGCCTCGATAAGCCTGTCGGTTATGTTCAGTAACAATATCCTGATTCCGTACGGATTCTTAGGATCTCTTCAAACAGGAGAACTGACTCGAAATACCAAAAAGATTACCAATATTCGTAAAATCGGTATCTTCCTGATGATTATCTTATCGTATCTGATTTACAGGTTTTTTGCTCTGGAACACAACCTGGTATCAATAGGTCTTATCGCTTTTGTAATCATTGCTCAGTTGGGGCCTTCATTTTTTGGAGCTATTTTCTGGAAAAGAGGCTCTAAATTAGGTGCTGTGTCGGGTATTATAGCAGGTTTTTTTATTTGTTTTTATACTTTGATTCTTCCGAATATTTTGGGCAATAACAGCTCTTTTGTAGCAAATGGGCTTCTCGGAATCGAAAGGTTAAAACCTTTCTCTCTTTTTGGATTAGATTTTCTAGATCCTATCCCTCAAGCTGTTTTTTGGAGTTTATTTATCAACTCACTTGTATATTTGTTTGTTTCTGTGAGTTTCAAAGGAAATTACAGAGAACGAAATTATGCCGAAATGTATGTCGACATTGACAAATACATTACTAACCACGAAGATGCATTCATCTGGAGAGGAACGGCTTATATTTCGGATATCGAAAAAATCCTAAAACGTTTTTTAGGAGAAGAAAGAACCAAACGGGCTATGAATATTTTCCGTTTGAAATACAATGTCGATATCAATCAAGAAATGGCAGACTCCCGTCTGATAAAATTTGCCGAAAACCTTCTGACGGGACATATCGGAACAGCTTCTGCTAAAATTCTAATCTCAAGTGTTGTGAAGGAAGAAAAAATTACACTTCCTGAGGTTTTGAAAATTTTGGAAGAGTCAAAAGAGAATATTATTCTCAATAAAAAACTGATAGAGACATCTAATGAATTAAAAAATATTTCCGAAAAACTGCAGATTGCCAATCAAGAACTTCTCAAAAAAGACAAGCAAAAAGACGAATTCCTTAATACGGTTACTCACGAATTGCGAACTCCGATTACTGCAATTAGAGCAGCCAGTGAGATTTTGCACGATGATGAGGATATTCCGAGTGATATGAAAAAGAAATTTTTACAAAATATCATATCCGAATCTGACCGCTTAAGTCGATTGATTGACAAAATTTTAGACCTAGAAAAGTTTGAAACAGGAAAACAAAAAATTTATTTATCCGAAAACAATTTTATTAATACTATTCATACAGTTGTTACCTCATTACAGCAGCTAGTCTCCAACAAGAA
>CAYZBA010000103.1:0-6383 GCA_964476555.1 uncultured Flavobacterium sp. | reverse complement strand
TTCGCTCTACTTTTTGAAGAATGAAGTATTTCTCTATAGAAAGGTTTTCTTCTTCTGAAAAAATTGTAGTGAGATAACTGTATTCCAAACCCAACTTGTTGGATAAATAATCAGATAAATTCTCATTCAAACGAATTCCTTTTGGGTCAAAAACCAAAGCAGTGATTTCGTTTTTTATCTTTTCAGCAATTTGAGATTTACGAGTTTCGATGATTTCAAAACCTACCTCCTTAAGCTCTTTGTCTAGGACTTCTTTCTGCTGTTCTGTAATGGGATAGACGAGGGTAACCTCACCCAAAACCACTTCCGAGACAGGAATTTGAACCTTATCAAAAACTTGTCCTACCACCATAATACAACGGTCGCAAACCATATTTTTGATTTTAAGTTTATTCATTTCCACGGTTGCCATGAGTCTAAGTCCTTGTTTTCTATATGCAAAGATAGTGATTCCGAAGCGGAAATTTATCAACACTCTAAGCTACTCGTTCTCAAAAAATAACAATACTGTGTTAAAGAATAAAACTTTTTTGTAATTTTAAAGCGAAAAACTTAAATCTTATCCCTTATGAAACAAATTAAACTCGACCTAGGAAAACTCTTACTTCGCCTTGGAGTAGGAGGATTAATGCTTTTTCATGGCATCCACAAAATGATTAATGGTTTTCAAGGCATCAAAGACCTTTTGAGTGCTAATAATCTTCCTGAAATTCTTTGGATTGGAGTTCCTATTGGGGAAATTCTAGCTCCGTTGTGTATCCTGATTGGAGTTTTTACTCGTATTTCAGCACTTCTTGTGGCTATTACCATGTTTTTTTCTATTTATTTAGCCCATGCAGCTGAAGTCTTTCAACTGGGACAGTCTGGAGCTCCAGTGATAGAATTAAATCTACTATATTTGCTCGGTGCTTTGGCTTTATTCTTTATTGGAGCCGGTCGTTATGCATTGTATAAAAGAGAAGTCGGGTTTTTGGCTTAATAAAATAATGAATTTGAGCTTTAAGTATTTTTTATTTTTCCCTTTTTTGTTGTTTGTTTTTTCTTGTTCCAAAGAAACCAATCAAGAAAAAGAACATTTGGTTTTTAGATATAACGAAAGTTCAAACATCGCTACACTAGACCCAGCTTTTGCCCGAACTCAAGCTGAGATTTGGATTACCAATCAACTTTTTAACGGGCTTGTTCAGCTAGACGACAGTTTGAACATCTTGCCCGATATTGCAAAAAAATGGACGGTTTCTGAAGACGGAAAACACTATGTGTTTACACTTCGGGATGATGTTTATTTTCATAAAAATTCGATTTTTGAAGACAGCACTCGAGTGGTGAATGCCTACGATTTCGAATTTAGTTTTTCACGACTCAAAGAGTCCCGAACAGCTTCTCCCGGAGCTTGGATTATGAGAAATGTGAAGAATTTAAAAGCCATAAACGACACATTATTTGAAATTCAGCTAGAAAAGCCCTTCCCTGCTTTTTTAGGATTGCTAACCATGAAATATGCTTCCGTAGTTCCAAAAGAAGCCTTTCAAAACAGCTATGATTTTCGTAAGAAACCTATCGGGACAGGACCTTTTGCTTTTAAGTTCTGGGAAGAAAACGTAAAACTGGTTTTGAGAAAAAACCCGATTTATTTCGAAAAAGACGAAAACGGGAATCCCCTACCTTATCTCGAGGCTGTAGCAGTTACATTTTTACCTGACAAACAAAGCGGTTTCTTACAATTTGTTCAAGGAAAATCTGATTTTATTTCCGGTTTGGATGCCTCTTATAAAGATGACATTCTGACTCCGAAAGGCGAATTGCAACCCAAATATCAGGATAAAATCAAAATACTCTCAGGGGCTTATCTAAATACGGAATACTTAGGTTTTAAGCTCGACAACCCAACTGTTTTGGCTGATAAACGAATTCGACTGGCTTTAAATTATGGTTTCGACAGGCAAAAAATGGTAACATATCTGAGGAACAACATGGGAACCGCAGCCACAAACGGCTTTGTACCTCTTGGTCTGCAAGGAAGGTTTGAAAATGGCTTTCAATACGATTACGAAAAGGCTAAAACCTTAGTTGAAGAATACAAAAAAGAAAATAACAATCCTGTTAGAATCACGTTGAGCACGAATGCTTCGTATCTTGATATTGCAGAATATCTGCAAAGAGAATGGCAAAAAATCGGAATTGAAGTCGCTATAGATGTAATGCCAAATTCCGCTTTACGTCAAGGAATGGCAACCGGAAAAGTAGACTTCTTTCGAGGCAGTTGGATAGCTGACTATCCGGATGCTGAAAATTATTTTTCGCTATTCTATAGTCCAAATTATGCTCCGAACGGGCCGAACTACACCCATTTCAAAAACGAAATGTTCGACCTCCTATACGAAAAATCATTTATGGAAACTGATGACGAAAAACGCTTCGATATTTACAGAAAAATGGATAGCATCATAGTGAGTGAAGCTCCCGTAATTCCGCTTTTTTATGACAAAGCAATTCGTTTTACATCAAAAAAAGTGGACAACCTTGGAGTCAATCCACTTAATTTATTACAATTGAAAAAAGTAAAAAAATCCGAATAATTTTATCCCTCTAATTCCATCTGAACGGCTTCCCATTCGTTAAGAAGGTTTTCTAAATCTTTTTTCTTCTTTTCATAAGCTGTGAAAAACGACATGTCATTCACCATTTTTTCGTAATTCTCTGCCAACAGTTGATCGTCTTGGGCAATTTGTTTCTCGAGATTTTGAATTTCACTCTCAATCTTGCTTAAGCGATTTTGTAGGGTTTTCTTCTGTCTTTGCTCTTCAAAAGAAAGGTTCTTCTCTTGCTTCACAGGTTGTTTTACAACGGTATCTCTCATCTCAATCTCACGCATACTATCGACTTTTCTTTGCTCGAGATAGAAGTTGATATCACCCAAATATTCCTTAATCTTTTGGTCTTTGAATTCATAAACCACATTCGAAAGGCCTTGTAAGAAATCCCTGTCGTGAGAAACCAACAACAACGTTCCTTCGAATTGTTGTAAAGCCGCTTTCAAAACATTCTTTGACTTAATGTCCAAGTGGTTCGTAGGCTCATCCATCACCAGCACATTGATAGGCTGTAATAGCATTTTACACAAGGCCAAACGGTTGCGCTCTCCTCCCGAAAGCACTTTTACTTTTTTGAATACATCATCCCCTCTAAATAGAAAAGCCCCCAACATGTCTCTTACTTTCGGACGATTATTGTCGTTTGCCGCTTGCTCCATTGTTTCCAAAAGCGTAAGCTCTCCGTCAAGATAATCCGCCTGATTCTGGGCAAAATATCCTAAATGCACATTATGCCCTAACTTGATAGTCCCTTCGTAGTCTATCTCATTGACAATAGCCTTGACAAAAGTAGACTTCCCCTGCCCGTTTTGTCCGACAAATGCAATTTTACTACCACGCTCAACCAACAATGAAATATCTTTCAGAATCGTTCTATCACCATATTTTTTAGTCACATTCTCCGCCTCAATTACCACTCTTCCGGGTGTCACCGAAACAGGGAACGAAACGGTCATTACGGAATTGTCGTCTTCATCTACTTCAATTCGCTCGATTTTATCCAACTTTTTGATTAGCGATTGCGCCATCGAAGCTTTCGAAGCTTTGGCTCTAAACTTCTCAATCAGTTTCTCTGTTTGCTCGATTTTTTTCTCTTGATTCTTCTGTGTAGCTAATTGTTTTTCTCTAATTTCTTGCCTTAGTTCCAAATACTGGGAATATGGTTTATTGAAATCATAAATCTTTCCGAGAGAAATTTCGATAGTTCTGTTGGTTACGTTATCCAAGAACATTTTATCGTGAGAAACAATTACAACTACTCCCGGGTAGTTTTTCAAGAAGTTTTCTAACCAAATGATACTTTCAATATCCAAGTGGTTGGTTGGCTCATCCAGAAGTAACACATCATTGTTCTGTAAAAGTAGTTTGGCCAACTCAATTCTCATTCGCCATCCACCCGAAAAAGTATCTGTTAACTTGTCAAAATCTTCCCTTTTGAAACCAAGTCCTAACAAAATTTTCTCTGTATCTCCTACATAGTTATACCCACCAATAATTTCATAATGATGAGTAACATCGCTTAAATCCTCAATAAGCTTAGAATACGCTTCACTTTCATAATCTGTTCGGGTAGCCAACTCGTGATTGATCTCCTGTAAACGCTTTTCAGCTTTTTTAATCTCTTCAAATGCCTGATAAGCCTCTTCGAGCACTGTTCGGCCTTTTACGAAATCAATATCTTGCTTCAGAAAACCAATTTTTATCTCTTTTTCTGCAGCTATGGTTCCGCTGTCAGGCTGCATTTCTTTAGACAAAAGCTTGAGCATGGTAGACTTTCCTGCACCGTTTTTTCCAACAAGACCTACCCTATCTCCTGCTCCTAATCGGAAGGTAACCTCTTCAAAAAGGTATTCACCCCCAAAAGCAACCGATAAATTATAAATATTTAGCATTTTTTATCCTTAAAAATTTTCAAAGTGGCAAAGGTAACACTTACCTTTGTAAAAAATTCTGTTATGTGTAAAAAAGGCTCAAAATTAAACAGTATTCTCAACGGAAACTGCCCTCGCTGCCAAAGCGAAAGCATGTACATCAATAAAAATCCGTTTAACATTCTTACGGCAGCAAAAATGCACGAAAAATGCTCTCACTGCGGGCAACATTATATGATTGAACCCGGATTCTTCTACGGAGCTATGTATGTTAGCTATGCCGTAGGAATTGCTTTCGGATTCGCTGCCTTTGTAATCAGTTATTGGTTTATTGGCACATCATTACTCAATGCGTTTTTTGCAATTGTAGGCACCTTAGTAGTTTTCTATGGAGTGATCATGAGAATCTCCCGAAACATCTGGATAAACATTTTTGTCTCTTACGAAGAAGATGCCAAAGAAAAACCTTTAGAATAAGCTAGTAGGTTTTGGTCATATCCTCATCAACCACCAAGATAAAATCGGCCTTTCCTAAATGCTCTTTTTCGAGTTGAGAAAGGTCTTTTTGTGTAACCGTAGCAATAGTCAGAATTTTCAATTCAGGACGCTCTTGTTTTACATACCAATAAATCCCTTCATAAAAATCACTGTGATAACTCCCGTGATAATGAATAAAAATAGAATTAGGCTTTATATTTTCAACAATAGAATGAGCCATAGTTGCATCTTTTATGGCTTGAGCCTTCGGGAGGTTATCACCTCCATGCCCTTGAGCCATCTCTAACATTTGTTGATATTGCCAAAGCGATGCATCATACTTTATAGGCAAAGGAGCTATCCAAGCCTGTTCTTCCAAAGAAAGTGTCTCCAAGGCCTCAAAACCACCTCTATATACCATACTAGCATAACGTCTCGGAATGTTGGTTGCCACAAAAATAAGTTGATGATCTTTGGCGAAATCTACCAATGGTTTATAATCCGTCTTGTAGTTACTCCACAAGCGAGCTAATGTATCCAATCCTCTTTGATTGATTTCACCCCTCAAATATTGGTCGAGTTGTGGCTGATTGTCTCGTTCTATCATTTCTGCTCCAAGAACCAAAGAGTTAGTTTTATGTAATTCTTTAGTCAATTTGAGTTGCATCCAATGCGAAATTGGATTGTCGTGAAATTCTCCAAAAAGAATGAGTTCCGCCTTCTGTGATGCCTTAACCAGCTTATTATAGTTTGTTTTCTTTCCTTTATTGTCAAACAGTTGATAGGCTAGCCCATTTTGAGCCATAACAGAAAAAGAAAACAATAATACAGTCCAAACCAACAATTTTTTCATAACACTGATTTTGAGTTACAAATATACATTATTGAAAAGATTTTGATAAAACTAAGTACATATCATATAGAAAACACACATCATTGACACTAAGATATTTACAAAATATTAACAATATGATAGTTGTGAAAAAATAATTTCTATCTTAGCTAAAACATTAAAATTAACCGCTATGGAAAACCAAAACTCAACTCAAGTAACCAGTGTAAAAGACTGGGCAATCCGAATCTTTTTAGCTTCACTCCCGCTAATAGGACTGATTTTATTACTCGTTTGGGCCTTCGGAAACGATGGCAACAAAGAGCGCTCAAATTGGGCAAAAGGTAACTTGTTAATTGCTCTAATTATGATAGCACTATGGTTCTTAATAATCCTACCAATCTTTGGAATGGCTATTTTTGGTGCTCTATTAAATGGAGGTAACGGTTATTAAGCTTAAGAAATACTCTGTCCGAACCAAGGTTCAGACAGAGTAAACTTTTAAAACCTCTTTCAGTATTTAGTTTTATTATAGCTTACAATATGTTTTCATCAAAAGAAAAACAGTACAAATAAAAATATCTGTACTGTTTAATAAAAAATTTTATT
>CAYZBA010000102.1:0-6413 GCA_964476555.1 uncultured Flavobacterium sp. | reverse complement strand
AAACACATGTTGGAAGGAATCGAAACAGACGAAAATCCGTTTTTGAAGAATTTTGGAGAAGGAAAACCACTCGAAATCATTTATGAAGACGATAGTTTTGTGGTTGTCAACAAGCCTTTTGATTTGTTGTCTGTTCCGGGAATCAATGTTCAGGATTCGGTTTATACGAGGCTTAAGATAATGTTTGCATCTGAGCCTTTGATTATTCACAGGCTTGATATGCCCACTTCGGGCTTGCTGGTGGTGGCTAAAACAAAGGAAGTTCACAAGCACATTCAAAAGCAGTTTTTGAACCGAAAAGTAAACAAACGATATACGGCTTGGCTTTCGAGAGAAATAGAGCAGGAGCAAGGGGAAATCCATCTTCCGCTCAGGATGAATATTGAAGACAGGCCGAGGCAGATGGTTTGTTTTGAATCGGGGAAAAAGGCGGTTACCAAGTTTAAGGTCATCGAAAAGAAAAACGGAAAAACCAAAATTCATTTTTACCCGCTTACGGGCAGGACGCATCAGCTTCGGATGCATTCTGCTCACGAATTAGGGCTCAATGCCCCGATTGTTGGCGATGATTTATACGGAAATGCAGCAGACAGGCTCTATCTGCATGCCGCTTTTTTGGAATTTACACATCCGATTTCGAATCAGCGAATGACTTTTGAAGTTCCCGAAGATTTTTAGGGGGTATTTCTTTTCTCTCTAAAACAGCTATCTTTGCTCGAAACTCTTTTTCAGGTATGGATTCAGTGACCCAAATCGTTCTTGGAGCTGCCGTAGGAGAAAAGATTCTCGGCAAGAAATTAGGCAACAAAGCGTTGCTTTACGGAGCTATAGCAGGTACTATTCCCGATTTAGATGTGTATGTTGGGAAGCTTTTTGACCCGATTACGGCTATCGAAATTCACAGAGGGTTTAGCCATTCTGTCTTGTTTTTTGTGTTGTTGTCACCTTTGTTGGGCTGGCTTACTTCGAGAATAGAGCAGAAAAGAGGAGTGAACTTCAAGCAAGCCACTTGGTTTTGGTTTTTGGGTTTGCTTACTCATGCTTTGCTCGATGCTTTTACGACTTGGGGGACGCAACTGTTTTATCCGCTTGATATCCGGTTGTCGTTACATTCCATTTTTGTGATTGACCCGCTATATACGTTGCCGTTTTTGTTTTGCCTAATTATGGTGATGCGATACAAAAGAACGAATCCGAAAAGGGAAAAGTGGAATCGCTTAGGGCTTATCATCAGTACGAGTTATTTGATGCTGACGGTGCTCGTACAACAAGTAGTAAAACTCAAATTCGAAGAGGCGTTGGCCGAAAAGCAGATTGCCTATAACCGAAAAATCGTAAAACCTTCGCCTTTGAATATCATATTGTGGAATACGGTAGTCGAAACAGATACGGGATACTTTATTGGAGATTATTCGTTTTTTGATTCGCAACCCATTAGCTTTGATTTCTATCCAAAACAAAAAGAGTTGATAGCAGAAATAGAATCGGCTAAAGTTATTGGTCAGCTACAATGGATATCAGAAGGGTGGTGGCTCATTACGGAAAAAGAAGGGAAGTTGTTTTTGAACGACATTCGGTTTGGGTTGCTTTCTGCAGACCGAAAAAATCCTGAATTTGCGTTTAGCTATGAGTTAATTGGCCGAGGAGATTCGGTTCAGGCGGTTGAAGTGACCAATAAATCCAAGGGTAGAGCCAAGCAACTACTTCGTGATTTGTGGGAAAGAATAAAAGGGAATTAATTGGAAAGTCCGAAGTTGTTAGTGTTGAATCTCTGTTTTCTAGCATCCAACACCCAGCAACTAACATCTAGCTCTCCAAATACAGGTCAACCAGTCCCGGAGGGGTTTTTAGGAGTAGTTTTTTGTTTTCTCTATCGACTTTTACGATAAACTCATCTATTACGGGAACCAGTATTTCTTTTTCTTGATATTCGATTACGAATAGGGCTTGTGGTCCGCTATCGTTGATAGAGGCTACGGTTCCGATATTTCCGTGAAGTTGGTCTTCGACCTGAAAGTTGATGATTTCGTGGAAGTAGAATTTGTTACCGCTTAGTTTTGGCAACATCGAAAGGGGTAGGTAAACATCGCTACCGATGATTTTGTCAGCTTCTTCTTCGGAATTGATATCTTCGAATCGGACTCTGAGGAAGTTGTTTTTGTGAAGAGAACTTTCTTCAATAAAAAAAGGAATCAAATCTTTGCCGTATTCGACAAAGACTGATTCCAGATTTTCGTAGAGTTCGGGTTGATCGGTATCCAAATAGAGGAGTACTTCACCCTTGAAGCTGAATTTTTTAGCAATTTTGCCAAGATAGAAAGTTTCTTCTTTACGCATAAATGCTAAGGGAAAAAATTAAGCTTCTGTCTCTTGAGTGTTTTCGTCTGTAGCAGGAGCTTCAGCTTCGGCAACAGCTTCTTCTTGTGCGGCTTCAGCTTCAGCAGCTTTAGCGGCTTCTTCGGCAGCAGCAAGACGTTTAGCGTTTACTTCTTTTTCAGCAGCAATAGCTTTTGCTTTAGCAGCTTCTTTTTCTTTAGACAATTTGTCTTTTTTAGCGTTTACTTTACTTGCTTTTTCCTCAAGCCATTTAGCCAATTTTTCGTCAGCTTGTTCTTGAGTAAGAGCTCCTTTACGAACACCTCCGTCTAGGTGGTGTTTTAGTAAAGCACCTTTGTAAGAAAGGATAGCTCTAGCAGTTTCAGTTGGCTGAGCCCCAAAGTGCAACCATTTTACAGCGCTATCAAGGTTAAGCTCGATAGTTGCAGGGTTTGTGTTTGGGTTGTAAGTTCCTAATTTTTCAAGGAATTTACCATCTCTTTTGGCTCTTGAATCAGCAGCCACAATCCAGTAAAAAGGTTTTCCTTTTTTACCGCGTCTTTGTAATCTAATTTTTACAGGCATAATCTATTTGATTAAATTTTGAGGTACCCGACCTCGGTTAATTAAGGGTGCAAATATACAATTTATTTCATAAGCTGAGCAAGTTAGCTGAAAATATTTTTATTGGGATGATTATCTAGAGAAGTTCTTTTTGCTTATCGGGGAGAAAAATGAATCTGTTTTAAAATAATTTTTTGAAATTTAGTTTTAAAGTGTATTTTTGTTGCTTCTTAATTTAAATTTAACCGATGAAAAAAATAGCAATCCTTTTAGTTTCTTTAGTAGTATTTTCTTCTTGTGAAGAGGTGACAGAGTTCAACACTCCTGCTCTTCAGGCAATGAATGGCGAAGAATTATTTAGAGCAGATGAGCCTATGGCAGTTTTGAATGAGAATGGTTCTGTTACCTTATATGGCTCAGACGAATTTGGGACTTTAGAAATCAAAATAGGTTCTGCAACACCGGGAACTTATGTGTTTGGTGAAAATACAGCGACTATAGCGACCTATTCCTATATTGCAGACGGAATGTCTGTGTTTTATTCTACCACTATTATGGATACCGAAATTGGTCAGGGAGAGGTTGTGATTTATCCTGCTGATCATCCGAAGGCAGGTTTGCCTGGGACTATTTCGGGCGAATTTAACTTTAGAGCTCATTTGACTAATGACAATCCTTTTGTAGAACCTGAGATTTACTTTCATCACGGATGGTTTTACAACCTACCTTTAGGGACATCGAATCCGACAATTCCTGAAATTCCGGAAGACGGAACAGAAGAATAAGATAACATACTTTCAAAGAGCCACAGAGTTACACCCAATGTCGCTTTGTGGCTTTTTGATTTTATAGAAATACAAGACCTCATGAAAGTTATAGCTGTTATTCCCGCTCGATATGCCTCTACTCGTTTTCCTGCTAAATTGATGCAGGATTTAGGAGGAAAATCTGTAATTCTGAGAACTTATGAAGCTACGCTTCAGACGGGGCTTTTTCAGGATGTTTTTGTTGTAACGGATTCGGATTTGATTTACGACGAAATTACCACTCACCACGGAAAGGCGATTATGAGTGTTAAGAATCACGAATCGGGCAGTGACCGTATTGCTGAGGCTGTGGAACATATGGATGTCGATATAGTGGTGAACGTACAGGGAGATGAGCCTTTTATCGACAAAGATTCGCTGGAGAAAATCATCGAGCTTTACGGAGCAGATACAGAGAAGAAAATCGATTTGGTTTCGTTGATGCGAGAGATTACGGATGAAAATGACATTCAAAATCCGAATAACGTAAAGGTAATTACGGACCAAAACGGTTTTGCGCTATACTTTTCTCGTTCGGTGATTCCGTATAAAAGAGATAAAGAAGTAGCCGTAAAATACTTTCAACATATTGGGGTCTATGCTTTTAGAAAAGAAGCTTTGATGGACTTTTACAGGCTACCGATGTGTACGCTAGAAGCTGCCGAAAAGCTCGAACAACTACGCTATTTGGAATATGGCAAAAAAATCCGAATGATTCAGACTTCGCATGTGGGCATTGGGATAGACACTCCCGAAGATTTAGAGAGAGCCCGAAAATTTTTCAGTTAAATTTTAATCATACGGAACTACCATAGGTTTCCCGATTTGGAAGTCTTGCAGGCCAAAATCGCTGTTTTTGAAGGAGTTGGTTTTGAAGATGTTTGAACCATCGTTTGGGATCACCGGATAGAAGGCGAAGGATATTTGGAAGCTGTTAAAGACCAAATAGTCGTTGGTGATTAAGACTCCGAGGCCAATTCGGGAATACAGTCGATTGTTGAAAAGGAAGTTGTTATCGTCGCCCAAGAATCCCATCGTAAAATTCAAAAAGGGGCTGAAGCGGAATCCGTACCACATGCCCGGGGCATAGGATTGGGTTTGGAGTGTGAGCAGGGCTTTGTGTGTTCCTCTGACAGAGTTGTTGAAGCCTTCGATTCCGGTAGTTCCTTCCATAGTGAGGCGGTCTTTGATAAAGTCGAGTCTGTTGAATCCTAATACTACTTGAGGTTGAATCAGCTGGCGAAAATGCCAATCGCCGATTTGTTTGAGATTGGAAAAGTAAAGAGTCTTCCAGAGAATGGTGCTTTGCTCTAGTTTGCCGTTATTGATGAATGATCCCACTTCTAGTCCGCTACTGAAGTACCCCCAATTGTAGTAGTTTCCGAAGGCATATTTGAGTCCGAAATAAGGTGTTTTTTGATAATTTTTATCTCGGAAACCACCGGTTAATAGATAGGTTTTTCCGATTGGAATATCTTCGATAATGTCGTAGTTATAAAGGTATTTGTCTTGCACATATTGTCGAGACGAGATTCCGATGCTGGCTAAATAGAGTTTTTCGTTAGAGAAATAACCTACGTTGTCGTATTCGAAAGGTGCATTTTCGGTATACTTAATATCTTGGTACCTCAAGGCTGTAATCAGGTTAAAAGTTCGGAACCGTTCTGAATTATCACTCGAAAGTCTGAAAGAATAACCTCCCCAAAAATCTTGTGTGGCAGACTTGAAATTGTGCATGGCATAATGCTGTGCAATGTCGGGAAGCGAATCTCGAAGCAAAACTTGGTCGAAATAAACTCCCCCGGCCCAGCGAGTAAACGGAGAGAAGAAGGTTCGACTTATATCAATACTCTTTTTGTAGTTGTCTAACAGATCCAAGTCATAGGTTAGGGTAGTGTTGATATAGCTGTTCCACATATTCGGCACGGAATAATAAGCGCTATACGCGGTTTGATTTTCGTCGAAATCTTGTCTGAGGGTATTCCCGAAACGATGTCCGAAACCTATGAAGTTTCGTTCGGTTAACGTAAAAGTTCCCTTAGAAGGCGAGATGCTTCCGTTAGGTACTAAACTCCAAGAATCTAACACTCGGATGTAGACATCTACGGAATCGTCGGAGATAGGGTTTGGGGTTATGGTTACTTGTCTGACATAGCCTTGACTACGAATTAAACGTTCGGACTCTCTGACTAGCAGTGAATCTAGAGGTTGGTTTTTTTTGAAGAGCAGGAGGTTTCGGATCGTGAATTGTTTGGTTTTGACATGCACGGCATTTCCGGCTTTCTCTAACCAAGAATCCGGAATTCGGGTTGTGTCTGAGACTGAAAAGCCGAACGGGTCTAGGGTTACGATATGAATTTTTCGGATAGTTTTTCCTTCGGAAGCGGCAAAAGAAACTCTATCGATATTCTGAGGTCTACGTTTTTTGTTGACAGGTTTAAAGATGAGTCGGTGAGTGAATCTCCCGAACTTACTTTTTTGGGATAGGTCTTCTAGTTTTTCTAGTTGTTCTTTTTGTTTCGATTTTAATGAATCTTTGTGAATAGTGCCCGTTTCCTGAGATAAAACAGAAAAATGTATCAGTGATAACAAGAAAAAAAGGCATATTCTTAGAGACATTGTTTTCTGTTTTGAAAAACTATTAGATTTCTCAAATATACAAAACTTACAATTTCTCCTTCAAATATTTACCTGTAACGGAATTCTTATTTTTAGCTACTTCTTCCG
>CAYZBA010000101.1:0-6440 GCA_964476555.1 uncultured Flavobacterium sp. | reverse complement strand
TCGGAATGGCTGATTGATATTCTTTTTTCAAGCGATAAATCACCATTTCTTGTTGGGTTTCTAGGTTTTTTTCGTAGAAGTCTTTTAGAGGTTCTTTGGCAGAACCCAATTCAGGCGAAGCATGCAACACATAAATTCCGTTGGGAGAAATCTCGATGAGACCTAAGTGGTCAAATTTGGCAATTTCTGATTTTTGAGTTACTCTATTTATAGCTCCTGAAAGGTTCTCCTCTCGAGCTTCTACGAAGATTAAATCTCCGTTTTTCAAATCAGATTCTGTGAGAGTAGTTTGAGATGAACAGGAAACCAGTAAAAACAGCAGGATGAAGTATAGATTTTTGAGCATCTTTTATTTTTTCACAAAGGTAGACTTAAACTTTGTTTTGATAAAATGTTTTTATCTTTGAAAAAAGTATTCGAGACCGATGATTGTTCCACCATACCTTCAAAAAGGCGATACGGTTGCCCTTGTTTGCACAGCCAGAAAATTTACTCTAGAAGAAGCCCAACCTGCTATGGAGTTACTCCAAAGTTGGGGTTTAAACGTAAAATTAGGTAAGACGATAGGACTAGATAATTTCCAGTTAGGAGGTTCTGACGAAGAGAGAGCGGCGGACTTTCAGGAGATGCTCGACAGTTCTGAAGTTAAAGCGATTTGGTGTGCTCGTGGAGGTTATGGAACCGTTAGAATCATCGATAAAATAGATTTTTCCAACTTCGAGAATAACCCGAAATGGGTTATGGGTTTTAGCGATGTAACGGTATTGCATAGTCATATTCACAATTTAGGAGTAGCCACCTTGCATTCCATCATGCCTTTTAGTGTTCCGAAAGCGTTCGACAAGGCTAAAGAAACGTTGAGAAAAGCTCTTTTCGGAGAATCTATTGCTTATGAAGTTCCGAATTCTCCATACAATAAGAAGGGCTCGACAACCGGGATCTTGGTAGGAGGAAATCTCTCTATTTTGTATAGTCTATTAGGTTCGAAATCTGCTATCGATACGACGGATAAAATCCTTTTTATGGAAGATTTAGACGAATACCTTTATCATGTTGATCGAATGATGATGAATTTGAAGCGAAATGGATATTTTGAGAGAGTAAGAGGAATAATCGTGGGGGGGATGACGGATATGCACGACAATTCGATTCCGTTTGGTAGGAATGCTTCCGAAATTATTTTGGATATTACCCAAGAATACAACATTCCGATTTGTTTTGACTTTCCGGCAGGTCATTTACCAGACAACAGAGCTTTGATTTTCGGTAAAGAAATTTGTTTTGAAGTAGGAGATTCGACTCAAGTTAAGTTTATGTAAAATGACAAAATTATGGCACAACACAATGAGTTAGGAAAATTAGGTGAGGGGTTGGCTATCAAATATTTGACTTCAAAAGGTTTTGTAATTCGAGAAAAGAATTGGCGCTTCCAGAAAGCCGAAGTCGATATTATTGCTCAAAAAGAAAATTTACTTATAGCCGTTGAAGTAAAAACTCGTTCTTCGGTGGATTTTGGTAGTCCGGAAGAGTTTGTTAACCCAAAGAAAATCAAACTTTTAGGAAAGGCTATGGACGAATACATTCGGATCCATGATTTGGATGTAGAGTTTCGTTTTGATATCATCGGAGTTGTTCCGAGAGGTTTAGAATATGAAATTGAACATTTAGAAGATGCTTTTTTGTATTTTTGACCGATGAAATTTACCTACCCCAAAAACGAGAAGCTAAAACGACGAAAGCTCATCGAAAAACTTTTTACCGAAGGAAAATCAGTAGGGAAATACCCTTTGCGATTGGTTTATATGGAGGTTGAAAATGCTGAAGAACCTTTTCAGCTTAGTGTTTCTGTTTCAAAAAAATACTTCAAAAAAGCCGTAGACAGAAACCGTTTCAAACGGATTTTGCGTGAGACTTATAGGCTAAACCAACATCTTTTGAAAGAAAACCTAACAAAACCGTACGTTTTTATGTTGTTATATCAGTCGAAAGATGCGCTTCCGTTTGAGGATATAAAACAAAAAACGGTTGAGCTTTTCGAGAAGTTCCACAAACAGCAAAATCAAAATTAATTACTTAATAATTAATTTTCGAGTAGCAGAAACTTCTCCTTCTTTGATTTTAATGATATAGACTCCGGTAATTAAAGATGAGATATTAATCTCTTTTGACGCAGTCGAAACCTTAAAAACAGACTTCCCTAATACATCGAAAATTTCAACTTCTTTAGTTGAAGTAGTGTTTGATGTGAGGTAAATTTTCCCATTGCTTACGGGGTTGGGATAAAAGTTAAGCTGTTCGGTTTTTTGTACCGAATCTCTGTTTTTCTCTTGAGCCATTGCACTCATTGAGCCAAAAAACAGCAGAATAACCGCGATATATATAAAGTAGTTTTTAAGCATTTATAATTAATGAATTACGGGATAAAAATACAACTTAATGTTTGAAAAACAAGAGCGAAACATCTAAAAAATTAACGATTCGCAGAAAACGGTTTTTCAAATATTTTTGTCCAAATACTATACCAAAGGTTTCAGCGTTTATAGTATATTTCATACTTTTACCAAAACATAAATAGCATGCGATTTCTGACATATATTTTTATAGCTTTTTTGGTGCTTTCTACGGTCTCTTGTCGAGAAGATTTTGAGTTTACTCCCAGCAAAGGAAGGCTAGAATTTTCAAGAGATACTGTGTATTTGGATACGGTTTTTACTAACATAGGTTCAAGTACTTATACACTAAAAGTTTATAACCGGAGCAATTCTGATATTGTTATTCCGAGTGTTAGATTAGGGCAAGGCGAAGACTCCAAATATCGGCTTATGGTTGACGGGATGTCGGGAAAAGTTTTCCAAAACGTAGAGCTTTTAGCCAAAGATAGTCTCTTTATTTTTATCGAAACTACTATCGACTATAATGAATACTCTAATTCTGAAACTACATTTTTGTATACAGACAGAATCGAGTTTGATTCCGGACCAAACTATCAAAAAGTAGAATTAGTAACTTTGGTTCAGGATGCTGTTTTCCTTTATCCGCATCGGAATGAAAATGGAGAATATGAAAATATCTTAATCGGGGACGAACCTGTTTATGGGTTTTTCTTGGATGAAAATGACCCAATAAACGGAAATGAACTAGTTTGGACAAACGAAAAACCTTATGTTATATATGGATATGCAGCTGTCCCGAGTGGGAAAACACTTGAAGTTCAACCCGGAGCAAGAGTACATTTTCACGACAGTTCAGGGATTATAGTAGCTCAAAATGCCTCTCTACAAGTGAATGGAACTCTTGAAGAAAATGTCATTTTTGAAGGTGATAGGCTAGAGCCTTTCTTTGCAGAAGTTCCCGGGCAATGGGGGGCTATTTGGTTGACTAGCGGTAGTGTGAACAATTCGATTTCGAATGCTATTATCAAGAATTCGATTATCGGGATTTTAGTACAAGATGCTCCGTTAGAACTTCGGAATACACAAATTTACAACAGTGCCAGCTTTGGAATTATGGCTCAAACCGGAGTGATTAATGCTTTCAATACAGTGATTGGAGCATCCGGACAAAGTTCGCTAGCTATGACTGTTGGAGGAAGCTATCATTTCGTTCATTCCACTATCGGGAATTATTGGAATCGAAGTTCCAGAACTTATTCTGCTTTGATAATGGATAACACATATGAGACTACAGAAGGCTTTTTACCGCTTTCGGCTCAGTTTGACAACTGTATAATCTTTGGAGCAAATAATCTGGAATTGAATATCAACAAAGCTGAAGGCTCGGTATTCAACTATAATTTCAATCATTCACTTATAAAATTCATCGATACGACCAATCGTTTTACAAACAATCCGTTGTATGATTTTGCGAATCCAGAATTGTTTAGGAATTGTTTGGTTACGACAGCCTTCAACTCTCACAAAGTAGAATTTGTGAATACGACTTCTAACGATTTTAGAATTTTGGATACTTCGGCAGCCAAAGGGGTCGCCGATTGGGATATTTCAAGTGGAACGCAAGATATTTTGGGTAACCCGAGAACTAACCCGTCTGATATAGGAGCTTACAACTTTACGGTGATAGAAGAATAATTACTATTCTTCTTCCTCGTAGCGTTCCATTTCTCTATCATAAAAAGCAGCAGCTTCTTCGATGAGTCTTTCCATTTCGTTGGTAGTTTCTTGTTCGTCTTCCGGGTCGATTTCTTCCAGAAATTCCACATCGTCATTTTTTAGATTGATAATGAACCTTGGATAATCTAGGTGGATTACAAATATGTCGTCCGGAAAGTCGGTATTGTCTGCTAGTACGAATTTTGGTAGTTCCATAATAAGTTTATAAATTGTTACTGTTCTGTTTTGAGGCTGTTTTTAGTTTATCGGTCAATTTTTCGAATCGGAAAAGTAGAGATAAGGCCGCAACGGTGAGCCCTATCAAAAGCCCTGTCCATACCCCTACTGCACCCCAATCGGTATATAATCCTAGATAAACACAGATAGGGAAACCTACTATCCAATACGAAATAAAAGTTAGTACGGCAGGTACTTTTACGTCTTGAAGTCCTCTTAAAGCTCCTAAAACAACTGCTTGAAGTCCGTCTGAAATTTGGAATAGAGCAGCTACGATAAGCAATTTCGAGGCAATAGATATAACTTCTGTATTTTCAATAATCTTTTCAGGATTTTTCATTTCTAAGAACAAAAGAGGTAGTACTGTATGCAAAGCTATGAATATTAGAGCAAAACATACTTGGAGAATCAGCGTAAGTAAAAATATCGAACGAGCTACGGTTTTCAGATATTCATAAGCTTCTAATCCTTTTTGATTTCCTACACGAATCATAGCCGTTACCGAAAGCCCGGAAGCTACCATAAAGGTCATCGAAGCGATACTCAAAGCGATTTGATTAGCTGCTTGAGAAATTGTTCCTAAAGAGCCTGTTAGCCACACTGCAGAAGTGAAAAGCACTACTTCGAATAGCATAATAAAAGAAGAAGGAAGTCCGATACTAACAAGTTTGCTCATGAGAGATTTTCGCATATTTCTCATGCTAAACCCTGAAAAATATTGACCTAAATCTTTATCTCTTTTCAGCATAATGTGCATCATGATGACCATGATAGCACGAGAGAAAAGTGTCCCTACAGCCGCTCCGAGGATTCCCATTTTCGGGAAAAACCAAATTCCGTAAATAAGGAAAAAGTTGACCAAGAAGTGTACGATGTTCGCTACAATAATAGCATACATCGAATATTTCGTTTTAGACATTCCATCTGCAAATTGTTTGTATCCTTGGAAAACTAATACACCGATAAGAGAAAAAGCAACGATATCAACAAACGGAGCAGCTAGGTCTACCACCTCGTCGGATTGCCCCATAAATCGCATAAGCGGTTTACAGAAGTATACCACCGTAAATAATGAAATTCCGAGTATAGAGCAAAGCACAAGCCCATGGTGAAAGGCACTGCGAACACCATCTTTGTCTTTTTTAGCGTCGTTTTGAGCTACGATAGGGGTAATGGCAGTTGAAAAGCCAATTCCGAATGACATGGCTACAAAAACAAAGCTGTTCCCAAGAGAAACAGCTGCTAACTCTTTGGCTCCCAGTTTGCCAACCATAATATTATCAATTATGGAAATAAGGGTGTGTCCTAACATTCCTAGGACAACCGGATAGGCCAAGCGTATATTTTTAGAAAACTCCTTTGTGTATTGTGATAAGTTCAAAATCAATATTTTAAAAAAGCTCACAAAGGTAATTCAATCTCTGATGTCAAAAGTTAAAAAAGCCTAAATTTTTATTAACATACCTCTTCGAGGCAATTTAGAAGATATCTGATAAGGTCTGTAGTAGTGACTATTCCGACCAAAACATCGTTTTCAACAACCGGTAAAGCATGAAATTCTCGTGTCGCTAAGATTTCAGCTGCTTCTTTTATTAAAGTGTCAGGTCGTATACGAACTAATTTTTTAGCCATCACTTGCTCGATAGTGAATACTTCATAGACAGTCACATCAATCATTTGGTCTTCGTTGTCTAGCGTTTCTGCAAAACTAATACGAAGTAAGTCGGTGTAACTGAGCATTCCTATGATTTTGTTCCCGTCCATAACCGGAATATGACGGATTTTGTTTTCTCTGAACAACTGTTCAGCTTTAGCCAAAGTGTCTGTTACATTCAGTTTAATTAAATTGGTGGACATAATACTGCTCACCTGGACTCCGCGTTTCATATGTATTGCATTTTATTTAGTGTAAATATAAGGCAATTCTTTTAGAGAAAAAAGATTGATTTAAAAATTCAAATAAAAGTTACTCACACACTTGCATTAAATAAAAATGTTCGTATATTTGCAAACTCAAATTTAGGACTCAAAAAATAAAATATATAAAAATGAAAAAAGGTATTCATCCGGAAAATTACAGATTGGTAGCTTTTA
>CAYZBA010000100.1:0-6535 GCA_964476555.1 uncultured Flavobacterium sp. | reverse complement strand
TGAAACTCCCTAAATCCCCATCTCTATCTGAAAACGAACATACCAACCATTGGCGGTATTCCCTCCCAAATACTCAAACTCATCATACGTAACTTCGGCTTGCATCTTAAAGGCGTGTTCCCAAATGTATTTCGTCACCCCAAAACTGTATTGCTTGCGATCCGGAGCCAAAGCGGCAATATCTTTGTGCATGTTTTGATACGAATATCGCCCTAGCACCTCAAAGTGGCTCGGAAACAAATAACTGAGTTGATAGTCCATTCCCTCTCCTACATACGCAAACTCAATATCACCGGCATCGACCGGATTTACCGTAATTGGGTCATCCGCAGCTCGACTCATATAAGCCGACTGAAATGCCCAACCGTTATACTTCAACATGGCATCAATAAATACAGATTTCAAATCTCGCTTTTCAAACAAAGTACTCCCCAATTGCCCTTGACTTTTAGTCGCCTTGTGGTTATAGGAATAAGCTCCCGAAAGCATTATTTTTGGCGTAGTTTCTCGAGCCAAATCCCCTTCAAAATAACTACCGTTGTTCGTAAACGACCCTAACGGGAACAATTCTACTTTGCCGGTATAGGCCAACCCCGTATCGGAGTTCTGCGTATCGTTACGCCCCTCTCCTGTAGTGATGGCTCCTTTAAAGTTATACGAGAACTTATCTTTATACTCGTTCAAATGGTGAACCTGAACCCCAAAGTCACGGTCTATCGTAAAGCTCGCATTGTTAATCGAGCGGTCCGTAAACTGCAACGCCCCCGATGAATTCACTCGTTGGCGGTTCCCCGGAAGTTTCGTCTGCCCGAAGCTAAATGTCCAACTCTCATTAGGTTGATAAAAAAACACCGCGTCTCTGATGATTTGCATATTCTTCCCTTCCTCTATCGCTCCGCCCGTATCACCCGGAGCAAACGATAGCTGAATGGCATACTTAAACTTGGGGTTCCCTACATAGCCGTCAAAGCGCAAGCGCAACCTCCGAATCTCGGCCGAAATCCTGTCCTCTTCTTGGTCTCCGGAATGAACATAAGTCGCGCGGTTTTGCATCCTAAAGCGAATGTTTAGCTGAAAGATACTGTCCGGTGAAGTAAGCCCCAGACCTTTACCAAAGTTGTAGTACGGCAAAACAGACATCCGCAAGTCCTTTTCCGGATGAACAGTGTTTTCTTTCTGAGCAAAAGCCGTGAGCGTGCTTACAGAAAAAAAGAACAAGAAGAGTTTCTTCATGATGATTAAATTGTGATTTCTGGGCAAAATTACAAAACAAAACCCGACCAAAAGCATGCTTCCGGTCGGGCTAGTGTTATATTATGGTAAACTTAAGGTTAAGCTATCGGTGCTCCCGCCATGATTTCTTCATTGGCAAACTCCTCAAACTTAGCAAAATTGTTTCTAAATGACTGAGCCAGCTCTTTAGCCTTAGCATCATAAGCCTCCTTGTCTGCCCATGTGTTTCTAGGATTCAACACTTCGGACGGAACGTTTGGGCATGATTGCGGAACCGCCAATCCAAAGATGTCGTGATTTACAAACGATACATGCTCTAGCTCTCCGTTAAGAGCAGCTGTAATCATAGCTCGCGTATATTTCAACTTCATACGGCTCCCTACTCCATAAGGACCTCCTGTCCACCCTGTGTTTACAAGCCAAACGTTTACGCCGTTTTCCTTCATCTTCTTGCTAAGCATCTCAGCATATTTTGTCGGGTGAAGTGGCATAAACGGAGCCCCAAAACAAGCCGAAAAGTTTGGCTGTGGCTCAGTAACTCCCGCTTCGGTCCCCGCTACTTTAGCTGTATACCCCGAAATGAAGTGATACGCCGCTTGCCCCGGAGTAAGTTTCGAAATCGGAGGCAATACCCCAAAAGCATCGGCTGTCAAAAAGAAAATATTCTTAGGGTTTTTACCAATAGAATTCGGCTGAATGTTGTTGATATAGTGAATCGGATAGCTCACACGAGTGTTCGGAGTGATAGAGTCATTCTCAAAGTCAACTTCGTTGGTGCCCGGTTTGAAAACCACATTCTCCAACAATGCTCCTCTCTTAATCGCTCTATAAATATCCGGCTCATGCTCTTCCGTAAGGTTGATTACTTTAGCATAACAACCTCCTTCAAAGTTGAATACCGTATTTTCGTTTGTCCATCCGTGCTCATCGTCCCCGATAAGTTTTCGGTTAGGGTCAGCAGAAAGCGTGGTTTTCCCTGTCCCCGAAAGACCAAAGAAAATCGCTGTGTTTCCGTCTTCTCCTACGTTGGCACTACAGTGCATCGGAAGCGTATTTTTAAACACCGGTAAGATAAAGTTAAGCGCAGAGAAGATTCCTTTTTTCATCTCCCCGGTATATCCTGTTCCTCCAATAAGGACTATTTTACGACTAAAGTCAAGAATAGCAAAGTTAGAATTCTGTGTCCCGTCTGTCGCAGGGTCGGCTTCAAAGCCCGGAGCACAGATAACATGCCACTCAGGAGTAAAGTCTTGTAACTCTTCTTCTGTTGGGCGCAAGAACATATTATAACAAAAAAGGTTTGACCACGGAGTTTCTGTCACAACCCGTACGTTCATTCTGTAATTCGGGTCCGAACAAACATAACTGTCTCTTACAAAAACTTCTTTATTCGAAAGATAAGCAGCTACTTTGTCTAATAATTTTCCGAACTTATCAGATTCAAACGGTAGGTTTACGTTACCCCACCATACTTTGTCTTCCGTAATGGAATCCTTAACTATAAATCTGTCTTTCGGGGCTCTTCCCGTGAACTTTCCGGTATTAATAGCCAAAGCTCCGGTTGAGTTCTCAACACCTTGACCTTTTTCCAAAGTAAGGTTATGTAAAGCATCAGGCGAAAGCTGATAATTGATTGTGGCATTCTTAATACCTAGGCTGTCCAACGAAATCGTTTTCGCTAAATTAATATTTGTGTCCATTATTTAAATAAATTGTGCGTTTCAAAATTTCGACAAAAGTAAACATTAAAAATTTATATGCTTATTTTTTTGATAAAAAATATCATTTTTTACGTAAAACACTAATTATCATCACCATCCACCCTACAATGAGCAACATTCCTCCTATAGGCGTAATAAAAGCTATGGGCGAAATATCAACCGAGGTAATCTCTTGGGTGGTCAATAAATAAATAGACCCCGAAAAGAGAATGACACCCGACAAAATCAACACAAAGATAGGGTTCTTCTTGTGCTCGTCGATTTTACGCGTTCCCCCTAAAAACAACAAAAACAACGCGTGATACATCTGATACCGAACACCCGTTTCAAAGCTCACAAGCTGCTCCGAAGTCAAAAACTTTTTCAAGGCGTGAGCACCAAAAGCCCCAAAAATAATCGCTAATAACCCTAGTATGAGTGCTGTGGTAATGATTTTCTTGTTCATAACGGTGTATATTATAAATCAAAAACCCCATTCCTATTCTAGAACGGGGTTTGTAGACATTTTATTTCATTTGGAAGGTCTCCATAAACTTAGTGGTGTAATTTCCTGCAACATAATCCGGATGATCCATAAGTTGTCTATGGAACGGAATAGTAGTCTTAATTCCTTCTATCACAAACTCATCCAACGCTCTCTTCATCTTAGCAATCGCTTCTTCTCGAGTCTGAGCAGTCGTAATAAGCTTCGCTATCATAGAATCATAGTTCGGCGGAATCACATAACCGTCATAGACATGCGTATCTATGCGAACGCCATGACCGCCCGGTGCATGGAAAGTAGTGATTTTTCCCGGAGAAGGACGAAAGTCATTATACGGGTCTTCGGCATTAATACGACATTCTATAGAGTGTAATTTCGGAAAGTAGTTCTTGCCCGAAATCTTAACTCCGGCAGCTACCAAAATTTGCTCACGAATCAAATCGTAATCGATAACTTGCTCCGTGATAGGATGCTCTACTTGGATACGAGTATTCATCTCC
This sequence comes from uncultured Flavobacterium sp., assembly GCA_964476555.1. Lineage (GTDB taxonomy): Bacteria > Bacteroidota > Bacteroidia > Flavobacteriales > Flavobacteriaceae > Flavobacterium. Next base: position 2,597 of record CAYZBA010000100.1, on the reverse strand, counting down.
ATAAAGTAAAAGTTTCGGTGTTTGTCAACCAAAAACTCAATGGTACCCGCTCCTTCATACTTGATGAACTCTGCAGCTTTTACTGCTGCAGCTCCCATTTTTTCGCGAAGTTCAGGGGTCATAAATGGCGAAGGGGTCTCCTCCGTAAGCTTTTGATGACGTCTTTGAATAGAGCAATCCCTTTCCGAAAGGTGACATGCTTTTCCATAAGCATCTCCCACTACCTGAATTTCAATGTGGCGCGGCTCTTCAATAAGCTTTTCCATATACATCCCGTCATTGCCAAAAGCAGCTCCTGCTTCCTGACGAGCACCCTCCCAAGCTTTTTGTAAGTCCTCAGGCTTCCATACCGCTCTCATCCCTTTTCCTCCACCCCCGGCAGTAGCCTTAAGCATTACCGGATAACCAATCTCTTCGGCTACTTTCTTAGCTTGTTCAAAAGATTCTAAGATTCCGTCTGAGCCCGGAACTGTCGGAACTCCGGCCGCTTTCATCGTAGCCTTTGCCGAAGCCTTATCTCCCATCTTGTCAATCATTTCCGGAGACGCACCAATAAATTTGATCCCACTTTCCTGACAGATTTTCGAAAACTTTGCGTTCTCAGACAAAAAACCATATCCCGGATGAATCGCATCTGCATTCGTAATCTCTGCAGCTGCAATAATATTAGACATCTTCAAGTAGGATTGATTACTTGCCGCAGGACCAATACAAACGGCCTCATCCGCAAATCGAACGTGAAGGCTCTCGGCATCCGCCGTAGAATAAACCGCTACGGTCTTAATCCCCATTTCACGACAAGTCCTGATAACACGTAATGCTATCTCTCCCCTGTTTGCAATTAATATTTTCTTAAACATCTCGTTGAAATTTTAAATTATAAATTTGGAATTTTAAATGGCTTAAACGCTGATACATACAGCATTTAAAATTTAGAATTTAAAATTTCTATTAAGATGGGTCAATTAAGAACAACGGCTGATCAAACTCTACAGGTGAGCTGTCGTCTACTAACACTTTTACGATTCTTCCCGATACTTCAGATTCGATTTCGTTAAAGAGCTTCATAGCCTCTATCACACACAACACATCTCCTTTGGCAACCGTAGAACCAACTTCTACAAACGGCGGTTTATCCGGTGCAGGCTTTCTGTAGAATGTTCCGATAATAGGTGACTTTACAGTAATATATTTCGAATCATCTGCCTCATCTCCTTTTTCTGATTTAGCGGCTTCTGCTGCCGGAGCTACTGCCGGAGCCATCATCTGCGGCATAGCGGCTGGCATAGGTATATGTTGTACATAAGCTGTCGGTTCAGCACCCTGTCCTAATGTGGTCTTAATGGTAATTTTGAGATCTTCCATCTCGAGCTTCACTTCCGTAGCCCCCGATTTAGCCACAAACCTAATTAAGTTCTGAATATCTTTTAAATCCATAGTATTGCGAATTATAGTTTTATGCGTTTGTTTTTTTGTATTATTTTGTGTCATAGGCCCACTTCAGGTAAATGGCACCCCATGTAAAACCACCTCCAAATGAGGCAAAAATCAGATTGTCCCCTTTCTTGAGTTGCCGCTCATAATCACTCAACAAGAGTGGCAAAGTAGCCGAAGTGGTATTCCCGTAACGGTGAATGTTTACCAGAACTTTAGATTCGTCTAAGCCCATTCTTTGAGCCGTAGCATCAATAATTCGTTTGTTCGCTTGGTGAGCTACTAGCCAATCCACAGTGTCTTTAGTAAGACCGTTTCGCTGCATGATTTTATCACTCACATCAGCCATGCCCGAAACAGCATATTTAAAAACCGTTTTACCGTCCTGATGTACAAAGTGTTGTTTGTTCTTTACGGTCTCCTCAGAGGCCGGCAAAATAGAACCTCCGGCTTCAATCTTGAGAAATTCCCTACCTACGCCATCACTGCGTAAGTATTCGTCTTGGAACCCCAATCCTTCAGTATTAGGCTCAAATAAAACAGCACCCGCACCATCACCAAAGATGATACAGGTCGCTCTGTCTGTGTAGTCTATAATAGAAGACATTTTGTCTGATCCGATAAGCAAGACTTTCTTGTATCTACCCGATTCTATGTAGGCTGCTGCCGTAGACATGCCGTATAAAAAACTCGAACATGCCGCCTGCAAGTCATAAGCAAATGCATTCACTGCCCCAATCTGAGTAGCCGTATAAACAGCCGTAGACGCCACCGGCATATCCGGTGTGGCTGTCGCTACCAAAACCAAATCTATATCCTTGGGGTCTACTCCCGATTTCTCGAAAAGATTCTGGGCGGCTCTAATGGCCATATACGACGCTCCGGCCCCTTCTTCTTTTAGAATTCTTCGTTCTTTGATACCTGTACGAGTCGTAATCCATTCGTCATTAGTATCAACCATTGTCTCCAGAATCTGGTTCGACAAAACATAGTCAGGCACATAAGCACCCACTGCAGTTATGGCAGCTGAAATTTTATCCATAAATAACATTTTCTCTCTTTTACGAAAAACCTTATCGGAAAAGAAATTGCAAGTTAGTAAAAAAATTTAAACTCCAACAAAATGTTTTTAAACAAAAAAACTCTCAGCTGATGAGAGTTTA
>CAYZBA010000099.1:0-6623 GCA_964476555.1 uncultured Flavobacterium sp. | reverse complement strand
AAACCTGCCCTTTAAAGCAAAATGCCATAGCTAGCGAAGTACTTGGCAGCACCCGATTTAAACTCCCGCCGGCACTTTCAATCACTTTATAAGACGCTATATAAGGTCTTAAAGCTGCTGTGGGTATGAAGTCTGAAATTTGCATTTTGCTTTCGGAAAACTTTGATAACGAAGATATAATAATTTCGCAAGAGGAACAAACGAATAAAATGACAAAGGTTCACTTATATTAGACTTTGTTAAGGAACTACGAGAGGAGACAATTCCATAGATTAGTCTATTAGGAGTATTACCAGAGTTAAAAACTTTATTCATTTTTATTATGAGCTAGATTTTTACAACAACTCTACTTCAATTGCTTTGGAGAGATTTTTCTCCCACTTTCCCTTCACTTATATTCGCACTGTATTCGCTTTTGCTTCGCAAAAAAGAACTTATAAGCGTATCCAACACGAGGACAATACCTAATTAATTTGAGTACATCTAGAAGAATTCCCCGATAAAATCTTTTAATCCTTATATAAGTAAAAACAATTTTATTCTCTGTTGTTATTCCCAATCTCCCTCACAACTAATGAGTTAGATACCTTAGCCAAAAAATTCTTAAAAAAACCACTATGCTTATTTGTACTAAATCTAAATAAACGCTACATTTGCCTCGAATTTAAAGCTCGTATCACTTTCAAACCATGAGAAAGTATTTACTATTCTTAGCATTTACGTGGTTTAGTACCCTTTGCTTCTCTCAAAACGACTCTCTTAGTGAATTGTTAGAAGTTGTGGTTATCGACCATAAAACAGATAAAGAAATTATCGAACAAAGCGGTTTTGCCGTAAATGTGATTCAAACTCGTGAGGCAGGTCTTCGCAATTTGCAGACCAACGAACTTCTTGACCGAACTGTGGGAGTAAGAATCCGTCAGAACGGTGGTTTGGGGTCAGACGTGAAATACAACATCAACGGAATGTCGGGCAATGCCGTACGTATCTTTATCGACGGTATTCCGATTTCTTCTTATGGTTCTTCTTTTGACCTGAACAGTATTCCGCCCGCTATGATTGAGCGAATCGAAGTCTATAAAGGAGTAATCCCGGGGCATTTAGCCGATGATGCTCTAGGTGGAGCCATTAATATCGTGCTGAAAAAAGGAGCTAGAAACAACTTTAATGCTTCGGCTTCTTATGGTTCGTTTAATACGACTCAGGCCAACTTCAATGGTCTATATCGTTTCGAAGAGTCGGGGTTCACTATCAAAGCGACCGGTTTCTATAACTATTCGGATAACGATTACGAAGTATGGGGCAAAAACGTCTATGTCATTCTCCCAAACGGTCGCTACGAGTACATTCGCGCCAAGCGGTTTAACGATGCCTATGAGTCTATAGGCGGAGTGATTAACCTTGGGTTTACAGACGTAAAATGGGCCGATAACTTCACTGTGGGATTTACCCGTTCGGATGCTTATAACGAAGTGCAGCACGGAACCTTTATGACTACGCCATACAAAGGCCGCTTTACCGAATCAGATGCCAGCCTTTTTAATCTGACCTATAACAAAAAAGACTTTTTGACCGAAGGGTTAGAGTTCAACTTCCACGGAATCTACGGAGAGCGAAACCGTATGATTAACGATACCGTAAAATGGAACTACAACTGGTATGGCGAGCAAAGCCTTGACCTTAACGGGCAGCCTATCATCCGACCACAAGGAGCACAACAAGGAGCACCAACTCTAGCAAATATCAGACGTAATGTGTTTTCACTGAGAACCGGTATGTCGTATGCTATCAACAAGAACCATCAAGTGATGATCAACTACAGCCTTTCGGATATCGACCGAGAAGATGATGATGCTATGAAGTCGGTACTGGAAAGAAAGTTCTTAGGAACTCGTGATTTACAAAAACACATTACCTCGATAAGCTATCAATTCATCACCCTAAACGACAAGCTAAAAACTTCTGTTTTCGGGAAAAATTACCAACAAACTATCGAACGTATGAACCCGATAGTGCAGACGATTAACGGGCAGCCAACTAGGGTAGAAGATGTGGTACAAAGCAAAAAAGACATCAATGGTTACGGAATTACACTTTCGTACGCCTTATACCCAAAAGTCATCTTGCTTAGTTCTGCCGAAAGAGGCGTACGTCTACCAAGCGAAAATGAAGTGTTTGGAGATGCAGGTGACAATATTTCAGAAAATCCGAATATCAGACCGGAGACCAGCAAAAACTTCAACTTAGGATTCCGTTTAGGCGACTATGATTACAAAAGACACCGCTTTGGCTTCAACATAAACGGTTTCTACAGAAATATCACAGACCGTATCGGTACTCCGGTGCAAACCGCTCTAAACAGCAACGTACAGACCTTGCCTTATGTTAACCAAGGCAATGTAACTTCAAAAGGTATAGATTTCGAATTCCAATACAGTTACAACAACAATTTGAAGCTAATTTTCAACACCTCAAAGCTAGACCTAACCACCAAAGACGTTTACGGCAAAGAGAAAAAGATTCCGAACGAACCGTTCTTAACAGCGAATGCTTCTGTGCAATATGCGATAGATGGAATAGGTGGAAAAGACGGTCGTTTGAACTTATACTATAACGTTATGTATGTGGACTCATTTAGTTACATATCACCACTTTACGGTAATAATGCAGGAACGGATTTCTTTGATGTTCCGGAGCAGTTTATCAATGATTTGGGAGTGAGCTATACGTTCCCGAACCGTAAGTTTGTCGTGAGTTTCGACGCGAAAAACATCTTCGACAAACAAGCCTTTGACAACTTCGCCGTACAGAAACCCGGTAGAGCTTTTTATCTGAAACTTAATTACATTATTAATAATTTTTAAAACTTAACAATCAAACACACACATCATGAAAAACAATATTATTAAACTTGCCGCTTTATCACTTGTGCTGGGAGCATTCACATCATGCAGTGATGATGATAATAAAGGACCACAAGAACCCGGAGTTGTCGAAGATCGTTGGATTACCGTAGCCGGAGCCGTAATGGGAACCGAAGATGCTACTCCCGGCGACGGAAACGGAGGAACACTAGTATACTCTGTTTCGAAAGATGATGCTAAAAATCCTGAGAAAACAATTGATGTATTCGAAAACGGATTTGTAATACCATCCTTTAGAACGGCTCGTTTGCAATCTACTCAAGATGGGTTTACACTATTCAATATTGCCTACGGCGGAGCCAACGGAGGAGAGTTCTCTAAACTATCTGTAAACGGAGGACAAACTTTTACTCCGGTAGGCGGAACCGTAAACATTTCGCAATATGCAGGAAACACACCAAGATGGGCAAAATTATTCGACGGAGATAAAACAGGAGTGGCCGTAAACGTTACCTCTCCACAAGTAGTTACAGACGAAAACGGAAATTATCTTTATACTAGAGGAACAGCTACTGTATTGAGCTTAAATTTAGAAGAGTCGTTTATCTCACAAGTTAAATCATATGAAATTCCGCTTTCTCCGGAAGAAGAAGCTCTAGGACACCACATCTTCCGCCTAGACGCTCCGGTGCTTAACAAAGCAGGAAACAAACTGATTATCGGTACTTGGATGCGTAAAACCAACCCCGAAACAGGAGCTAACGAAAGTGAATTTGAGCGTTTAGGTTCAAAATCTGTAGTAGTAGATTACCCTTCACTAGAAAATCCGGTGGTAATTACTTCTACCGTAGGTTTCGGAGACACTAGCGGTTACCGTAGCTTTAATGCTTTTGTAGGTGATGACGGAAACATCTATCAAGCTACTCAAAGAGATTCAGGAGGTTCACACATCTTGAGAATCAACCAAAACAATCAATACGACAACTCTTATGTGTTCAGCCTAGACGCAGCTTTAGGAATAACAGGTTCTTATATCGAAAACTGGAAATATGCAGGAAACGGAAAAGCAATTGTGGCTTATACCCATGATGGAGCAGCTACTTCTGCACTTTCAGGACAAGCACAAAGCTTTTTGGCTCTAGTAGACCTCAATGCTAAAACCGCTCAACAATTGGATTTGCCTTATCATCAAGATATGTATATGTTCCAATACCAAGGATACGTAGTAGATGGTTATGATATTTACGTAACTATTGCTCCTGTAGGTCAAAACGGAAACATCTACATTATCAATAGCCTTACGGGTGAAGTAACCAAAGGAGCAAAACTCGTAAACAAACCGGGAAATCACTTTATCGGAGCATTTTAATCTGAAAAACCAAATTGTATAACCCCAAATTCCTTAGAGCCCACCCTCTACGGAGTTTTTTAAAGAACAGTAACCATGAAAAAAGGACTAGTAGTACTATCGTTAGCAGCAAGTTTGCTATTCACTTCGTGTAAAAAAGAAGAAAAGAGAAGAGGTATTGATTACAACGAAATCAAACCGGAATTAGCTTTGACATCTGAACAAGAAAAACAGTTCGATGAAATCGTCGCTAAATATCAAAAAATAGCAGAAGAGAGCAGGGCAGCAGCCACAGCAGACGGGGCAAAACCCGATAGAGTAGAGATGTTCAAAAAGAACGAAGAGCGCATGAAATTGCAAAATGCAGAAATGAGCAAAATCCTTACAGAAGCTCAAATGCAAAAATATGCGGATTTCGTGGCTAAAAACTCTCGTAAAAGACCTCGCTATGACGACGAATTGTTGGCCAAAATCAAAACAGAGCTAGAAATGACTGCTGAACAAGCTTCTATGCTTGAAGCCGCTAACGACGCTTTCGAAAGAGCTTATCAAGATGCTCACGACTTCTATCACGGAAACGGAGAACTCGCTAAAGAATATTGGGAAAAATACGATGCAGAACGCAAAAATGCCCTAAAACAAGTATTGTCTGAAGAACAATATGAGAAGTTCGAAGAGCTAGTGAAAGATCAAGGTTACAAATCAAGAAAATAATAGGGTTAATTATATCGGTTTTTGTTCTTCGGGTAACCGAAGAGCAAAAACCTTCTTTTTATTTCCACCTGAAGGCATGTCTTTAAAGAAATCACTGTTACGCAAACGTCGAAAGAAAGAATCCCTGTTCAAATATGTTATGGGGATTTTGCACTTATGGTTAGGGCTACTCTCGTCTCTGATTGTTTTTGTGGTATGCCTTACCGGAACACTCTACGTTTTCCGAAATCAAATTCTCGACTTATATAACAGCGATAAAGTGTATGTAAAAGCAGAAGGGGAGCGAATGTCTTTAGATAGCCTCCGTAAGCAGTTTACAAATAAAAACCTCGAAATAAATACGCTGGTTATTCCGGCCAATCCAAAAAAGAGTTTGGTGATAACATACACAGACCAAACCACTAAAGTATCTAAAACTCATTATTTCAACCCATATACCGGAGCCGAACTCGGAGCTGCTGATAGGGGATTAGACAGTTTTTTTGCGGTCGTACTCGACATTCACAAAACCATGTTGCTCAGCAATGCCGGAAAACAAATCGTAGGAGTAGCCACACTTATTTTCTGTTTTATGCTCCTTTCGGGCTTTGTGTTGTGGATTCCTAAAAAGTGGAAAAACCTCAAAGAACGCCTTACCATAAAGTGGAAAGCTAAGTTTTATCGCATCAATTATGACTTGCACAGCACCTTAGGCTTTTATGCTCTTTTGATGTTGTTTTTCATTGCCATTACCGGTTTATATGTTACCTATCCGTGGATGAAAAGCACCATTATCGTATCCTTAGGAGGAGAACCCGTACTCACTGCCGGAGCAGGCGAAAAAGCCAATGAGGCTGCCTCAAATGCTTTTGCAGATTTACTCCAAAAGATGGTAAATAAACAAGAAGATATCCAAACAACTCAAGACGTTCAAGAGATTTCTTTAGACAGTATTAGGGTGCTAATCCACCGTCATCTGAGTTATGAGGCGACGACACTCATTCAACTTCCGGATAATGAAAACCCTTGGTACAGCATCCAAAAAATAAATACACAAAATTGGCTTGGCGCTCAATTGCCCGACCTCATCACTTTCGACAAAAAAGGAGAACTCAAAACCCTAGAACGATTTGCAGACAAGCCGCTACACAAACAATTTGTCGAAATATCAAAACCACTCCATACCGGTGAAATCATGGGGCTCTCGAGCGCGATACTCTATTTTATCATAGCCCTAATTGGCTGTATGCTTCCCATAACCGGATTTATCATCTGGTGGAAGAAGGTGAAGTAGGTTTTAAGGTTGTTGCAAAAAAAAAACGGGAACCATTCGGCCCCCGTTACCTCTCTCAACTTTTATTAAACCAACCAATTTGTAGAAAGGATATTTTTACTCTTATCTTCTCAGATGTCGAGTTATATAAAAAAGATTAGATTTTATTGGATGACAAGCCACAACTATGACACCCTAAATACATCTTATAGGGTCATGGACAGAGGAATACATATTTTTATGATCATCGATGTTTAGTATTGAGTTTAGTTAGAACAATATTACAAAAGAAAAATATATTATCAAAATACTGTTAAAAAATTATTTTGTTAAAAAACGGAAGCCTTTAGGCTCCCGTCTTTCTCCTCTCAACTTTAAATAAACCAACCAATTTAGAAAGGATATTTGTTCTCAGCAATCACTTTTGAAGCAATTGTTTCGCGAA
>CAYZBA010000098.1:0-6633 GCA_964476555.1 uncultured Flavobacterium sp. | reverse complement strand
CTTTCTTCTACAGAAGTTTCTTCGTTTTTCAGATGGTTAGCAAACTGAGTCGTAATTTTCTGAATGATTCGGTTAGAAATGATTTCTGCTTGAGTTTCGTCAAAATTACTGATTTTTTTCTTCTGAAAATCGAGCTCAGATTCTTTAATTTGGTTCAATTTTTCTTTTAAAGCGTTTATCGCAGGAGCAAAAGTTCTGGTTTTTACCCAATCAAAAAACTCGGTTTTGATTTCTTCTATAATTGCTTCTGCTTGAGGAATGCTTTTTTTTCGTTTTTCAAGGGTAGAATCAGTAACTTTTGAAAGTTCATCAAGGTGAACCAAAGTTACGTTCGGGTTATTGGCGATAGTATCATCTACGTTTTTCGGGATAGACAAATCCAACACCAAAACAGGTTTTGTAGGATTAAAATTCTCAGGAGTAATCGTCGGAGTGTCAGCTCCGGTTGCTACCACCAAGATATCTGTTTTAAGCAGTTCGTCAGAAAGGTTTTCGAATTCTTTCACAATAAGATTCAGTTTTCCTGCAATCTTTTCTGCCTTTTCTTTGGTTCTATTGATTAGGGTAATGTGTTCGTTTTTGGTATGTTTCACCAAGTTCTCACAAGTGTTCCTCCCGATTTTACCCATTCCGAAAAGAAGGATATGTTTAGAAGAAATGTCTTTTACGTTGTTTAGGATGTATTGAACAGAAGCAAACGAAACCGAAGTAGCTCCGGAGCTAAGCTCCGTTTCGTTTTTGATACGTTTGCTGGCTTGAACCACACTGTTTACTAAGCGTTCTGTATATGCATTGGATAACCCTGCTTTTTTAGAAGCTACAAAACCGTTTTTGATTTGACTGATAATTTCAAAATCTCCTAAAATCTGGCTGTCTAGCCCGGTTCCTACTCTGAATAGGTGGTCAACAGCTTCTTTGTTTTTGTATACGTAGGCAACTTTTTGGAATTCTTCTACAGAACCTAAGCTGTTTTCACACATCAGCTTGATAAGTTGAAATGGGTGCTCTGCATAACCGTAAACTTCAGTACGGTTACAAGTAGAAATAGCAAAAACTCCTTCTAATCCGTCTGCCTTAGATTGTTGGAGAATATTACTTTTTGCTTGTTCGTTTAGGCTGAACTTCCCTCTAATCAGAGCGTCTGCTTTTTTGTAGCTCAAACCTATGCAATAAAACTGATGTTTCGACATATGCCTACCTGGGTTTCCAAGAAATCGAGAGCAAAAGTAAGACGACTCATACTATAAAAATAACGCTAGAGGTTCTTTTTATGTCGCTGGAGGTTTTTTAGCGTTATTTTAATTAAAAATTGTACTTTTGTAGGAGTATCAAGTAATAACAAAGAGTTTATTTAGATTTGTTCTAAATAAACGAAGCGTGTTTTGATTCTGCAAACCTATAAAAAATATCGTTATGAGTTCTTTTGATGAGGTAATAAATGAAGAGAGTTTTAAAATTTTCCGTTTCGAGAATAATTTGCCCGAAACTACTTATTTTCAGAAAGTAGTGAGCGCAGATTTGATTCATTTTCACTTTGGTGTAAGAGGGAACGGAAATTTTATTTTCAATCAAGGAAATTATGTTTTACCTTTAAAAGAGAACTTTTTTCTGTTTTTATACAATCCACAAAAAGAACTTCCGATTCAGCTCAATTTGTTGCCCCATTCCGGAATTATTTCGGTATTTATTTCTATCAAAAAATTCCACAGTTTGTTCTCGGAACAAGCAGATGCTATTCCTTTTTTGAGCCCGGAGAACGAGAACAAGAAGTATTACAAAGAAGAAAAAATCACTTCTCAGATGATGGTGATACTGAATCAGATGTTTAACTTCAATCTGAGTTCACCAGTAAAGAAAATGTATTACAAAGGAAAGTTCTACGAACTTTTAAGCTTGTTTTTTGGTCATAGCGAAAGTGGTTACATAGAGCAATGCCCGTTTTTGGCCGACGAAGAGAACGTAATGAAAATCAGAAAAGCCAAAGATATTTTGCTTTCTCGAATGTCTGAACCGCCAACTCTTCAAGAATTGGCTGATGAAGTGAACATCAGTTTGAAAAAACTGAAAATGGGCTTTAAACAAATCTACGGAGATAGTGTGTATGGATTTTTGCTCGACTATAAACTCGAATATGCCCGAAAACTCTTGGATAGTGGTTCTTATAACGTAAACGAAGCAGGTTTAAAGGTAGGTTATAGCACTTCGAGTCACTTTATTGCTGCTTTCAAGAAAAAGTTTGGTATTACCCCTAAAAAATACCTTCAAGAAGCCATATAAAGTTAAAGAAATCAAATAATTGAACATCCGTCCTACTCAGGTATTTAAGACTAAATAAAATAGACTACCTTTGCAGAAAGTTTATTGATTATGAATTTTGATGTCTCAAAAATCCGTGAGGATTTCCCTATACTTTCTCAAAAAATCGGTAAAAATCCGTTGGTTTATTTCGATAATGGAGCCTCTTCTCAAAAGCCAAAATCAGTTATTGAGGCTATAGAACATTATTACACAACCATCAATGCCAATATTCACAGAGGAGTTCATACCTTAAGCCAATTGGCAACTGATGCTTATGAGGTTTCGAGAGAGAAAATAAGAGCTCATATTAATGCCAACGAGGCTAGCGAAGTGATTTTTACTTCCGGTACGACAGACAGTATCAACTTAGTAGCATCAACTTTTACAACATTGCTTAAAAAAGGAGACGAAATTATTGTTTCTCATATGGAGCACCATTCTAATATCGTGCCTTGGCAACTTTTGTGTGAGCGAACAGGTGCTACGCTAAAGGTAATCCCGATTAACCAAAAAGGTGAACTTATTCTTTCGGAATACGAAAAACTACTTTCTGAAAAAACCAAATTAGTATCCGTAAATCACGCTTCGAATGCTTTAGGAACACTGAATCCTATAGAAGAAATCATCAGTAAAGCTCATGATGTTGGAGCAGCTGTTATGATTGATGGTGCTCAGGCTGTAGCTCACCTAAAACCGGATGTTCAAAAACTAGGTTGCGATTTTTATGCTTTTTCAGCACACAAAATGTGTGGGCCAACCGGAGTTGGAATTCTATACGGAAAAAGAGAATGGTTAGAAAAATTGCCTCCGTATAAAGGAGGAGGAGAGATGATAAAGCATGTGACTTTCGAGAAAACGACCTATGCTGAAATCCCTCACAAATTTGAAGCAGGAACTCCAAATATAGCCGGAGGAATTGTCTTCGGAACAGCAATCGATTATCTGAACCAAATTGGTTTTGAAAACATTGCTCAATACGAAAAAGAACTTCTCGATTATGCTACTGAAAAACTTTTGGAAATTCCAAATCTAACGATTTACGGAACTTCAGAAAAAAAAGTTTCAGTGATTTCTTTTAACGTAAATGGAATTCACCCATATGACATCGGGACAATTATCGACAAAATGGGAATTGCCGTAAGAACCGGACACCATTGTGCTCAACCAATAATGGAGTTTTACAAAATCCCTGGAACTGTGAGAGCTTCGTTTTCGTTCTATAACACAAAAGAAGAAATCGACCTTTTTATTGCTGCGCTTAGAAAAGCAGTCTCAATGCTAATATAATTCCCCTTAATTTATCAGTTGTTCCTCCGAATTTTATTAAATTGAAATTACGGATAAGGTGTTTATTTTTAAAAACTTACTTCAAGACTATCCTACCCCTTATTTAGAAGAGGTTTCTTGTTTTTTTAATTTGGGAAAACGAACAGAAATCAAAAATTGAGGACTCAAATTTTGAAATTACAAAAAAACAGGTACTTTTACGGTTTATAAATACAAAAATCTAACTTAATATTCACTTTTATGAATCTAAACGAAGAAAGACTTGAGTCGCATTTGAATAAATTAGGTGCAAGTGATAAAACAGTTTTCGGACATCCGGCTGCTTTATTCGTATTGTTTTTTACCGAAATGTGGGAGCGTTTCAGCTACTACGGAATGAGAGCTTTATTAACCGTTTTCTTGATTTCTGAAATCAGTAAAGGAGGTTGGGGCTGGACCAATGCAGAGGCGATGGGGCTTTACGGATGGTACACCAGTTTGGTATATGCCACTCCGCTTATCGGAGGGATGATAGCCGATAAACTCACCGGATTCAGGAAAGCCATTTTAATTGGAGCACTACTTATGACTTTGGGTCACGCTTCGATGGCTCTAGAAGGTTTTGATGCTAATTTCTTCTATGTAGGTCTTGGGCTGATGATTTTAGGAAACGGAATGTTCAAACCGAATATCTCATCAATGGTAGGGCAGCTTTATCCGGATACAAGTTCTAAAAAAGATGCAGGTTATACGATTTTCTATATGGGAATCAACGCTGGAGCATTTTTAGGTTCGTTATTGTGTGGATATTTAGGAGAAAAAATAGGATGGCATTACGGATTCGGTTTAGCCGGAATCTTTATGTTCTTCGGAATGTTACAATTCTATTTCGGACAAAAAATATTCGGAGTTATCGGAAATAAACCTCTGAACAAAGCCGAGCAATTAAAAGCTGATGCCGAAAAAGAAGAGGAAGAACTCCCTGCCAATGTAGTTAAAGACAGATTATTTGTTGTTGCTGTTCTTATGATTGCCAGTATTTTCTTTTTCTTGGCATTCGAGCAAGCAGGAGGTTCGTTAAGTATTTTTGCTAAAGACTTTACTCAAAGAGTATTAGAAGGAAATGCGGCTACTTCGTTCAAATGGATTGACGCAATCCTCACAATTTTCCCGATCGTGGTGGTAACTATAGTTTTGATTTCTTTAGCCAAAAAAATATTTAAACAATATCCGTTAACTATTTTATTTACCCTTATTTCTTTTGCTTCAATCACCGTTTTAGGATTGTGGAAAGTACAAAGAGAATTCACTTCGCTTGAGACCGAAGTTACTGTTTCTTGGTTCCAAATATTGAATGCATTTTTCATCGTAATGTTTGCTTCGGCTTTCAGTAAATTATGGGAAAAATATTGGAATCCGTCAGGACCTGTTAAATTTGCCTTAGGATTATTTTTGGTAGGATTCAGTTTTGTAGTGGTGGCTTATGGAGCTTCAGACATTCCTCAAGGCGCTGTTGCAGGAGCAGTGAGAGTAAGTATGTTATGGTTAGTGTTGGCTTATTTCTTCCAAACAATGGGAGAGTTGTGCTTGTCTCCTGTAGGACTTTCTTACGTAAGTAAACTTTCGCCTAAAAAACTTATCGGATTAATCTTCGGATTCTGGTTCTTGGCATCGGCAATTTCAAATAAATTAGCTGGTATGATGGGAGGAATGATCGACAAAATTTCGTCTGAATATTCATTGTCAACTTTCTTCTTAATCATCGCTGTAATGCCAATCACGGTAGCACTTATTTTGGTGTTGATGAATCCGATATTGAAAAAGAAAATGCATGGAATCAGATAAACCAGATTTCGTATTCTAATTAAAAAACCCTTTCGGAGTTTAGTACTCCAAAAGGGTTTTTTCAGAATAGTTTAATTTCTAAGTTTTAAAAACAATTTTAATTATGTCAGAAAATAAAAAGAATCTTTTTCAGACCATCGGTTCACTAAACAAAAACTTTTGGATTGCCAGTGCTATGGAGCTCTTTGAGCGTTGGGCTTGGTACGGTATTTATACGTTGTTCGGACTTTATTTAGTAGGTTCGACAGATGTGGGAGGTCTAGGTTTTGACCACGTTCAAAAAGGTAGTATTATGGGCAATATTGTGGCCATACTCTATCTTTTACCACTCTTTTTTGGCGTAATAGCAGACCGCATAGGTTATAAAATTTCCTTAGCTATTGCCTATATTTTACTTATTACCGGGTATTATTTGCTGGGTGAAGTGAGCACCTATTCCAGTGTGTACATAGTGTTCTTGTTGGTGGCTGTCGGGGCAGCCTTCTTTAAACCGGTTGCTTCGGCTATTGTAGCTCGAAATACAGATGAAACTACGGGAACTCTCGGGTTTGGAATTTTCTATATGATGGTAAATATCGGAGGGTTTGTAGGTCCTGCAATGTCATCGTATTTGCGCACTGAATATGGGTGGAGGTTGATGTTTATTCAAGCCGCTGTGGTAATTACGATTAACTTAGTGATACTATTACTTTTTTATAAAGAACCTAAAGTTGAAAAACCAAAAGACTCCATCGGGAAAGCTATTAAAGATTCTTTATTGGGAATTTTTGAAGCTTTAAAAGATATTCGCCTAGGAATTCTTTTGCTTTTAATGGTTGGGTTCTGGACGATGTTCAACCAATTGTTTAATACCCTACCCAACTTTATTGAAGATTGGGTAAATTCAGCGGTTATCAGTGATTGGATTAACCAAAATATGCCAGCAGGAGTAGCCACAACACTTACAGATGGAGCACAGGTAAAAGCAGAATGGTTTACGAATATTGATGCTTTAATGATTATTATTTGCCAAGTGATGGTGTCGTTTTTTGTAACAAAAATGCGTCACATCAGTGCAGTGATTAGGGGAGCGGTAATTGCTACAATTGGTATTGCGATGTCGTTTTATTTTGGATCTGTATGGTTTGTAATTATCGGTACTATGATTTTCTCTATCGGAGAAATGATGTCGAGCCCTACGGTTTCTTCCTTTATTGCTCTTATTACACCAAAAGGAAAAGAAGG
>CAYZBA010000097.1:0-6835 GCA_964476555.1 uncultured Flavobacterium sp. | reverse complement strand
GAATTAAACGTAAAATTAGGTGATAAAGCAGTAGGAGGAATCACAGTTATTGCAAAAAAATAATTTTTCAGATTTTGGAAATACCAAAAAACATAGACGAATTGTTTAAAGAAGCTTTGGTAAAAGCTACCGAAATCACATATCCACTTCCGGATGATACAAGATTACGTTTGTATGCTTATTACAAACAAGCTACTCAAGAACCTATTAATACCACCTCGGCTCACGAACATGAGCTTATCAATGCCTTTAAGATGAATGCATGGATGCAGGTCAGACAAATGAGTGTTGATGAAGCTAAAATGGAATACGTAAAGTTAATTGACGAGTTGCATAGCAAACTTTAAGGTTGCTTACTTCTATGTCAAAATAGCCTTGAGAAGGTCTCAAGGTTTTCGTTTAGAGGAACAAAAAATAGTTATAGTATGAGAAACAAAGGAATTTTTTTAGGTTTATTGTTTGCTGGTTTGAGTTTGTATTCGTGTAAAGATCAGCCAGAAAATATAGTGGAAGTTACACTTCCTGAAGAGCAGCAAGAACAGAAATCAGAACTCGCAAGTCCGGATTCAGTAAAGGCAGACGGGAAGTTTCAGTTAGTAAAATTGCCGTATACGTATGATGCTTTAGAGCCATATATTGATGCTAAAACGGTAGAGATTCACTATTCTAAACACCATTTAGGTTATGCTAACAACTTGAATAAAGCGGTGGCAGGAACAGACCTTGAATCTAAAACTCTAGAAGAGGTTTTAACCGGTTTAGATATGGAAAACAAAGCAGTTCGCAACAACGCAGGAGGGTTATATAACCACAATTTGTATTGGGAAATATTATCGCCGGAAAAAACACAACCAAGCGGAGCTTTGTTAGAGAAAATCAATGCGGATTTTGGTTCTGTAGATGCTTTAATCGCTCAACTTTCTGAAGCAGGAGCAAAACAATTCGGTTCTGGTTGGGCTTGGCTTGTGGTAAACAAAGATGGTAAACTTCAAGTTGGGAGCACTCCGAATCAAGATAACCCGCTTATGCCCAATGTAGGTATTTCAGGAACTCCGATTATCGGAATTGACGTTTGGGAACATGCTTATTATTTGAACTACCAAAACCAAAGACCAAAATATATTGAAGCCTTTTTCAATATCTTGAATTGGGATGCGGTAGCTAAGAAATATGAAGAAGCAATTAATAAGTAAAATTTTTTTAGAATGTCCCCGAAAACATTTATAGCTGTATTCATAGTATTTGCTGCCTTAGTTCAGGTAAGAAATATTTTCAAATATAGATTATATGATTTCAAGCAACAGAAAGATGTAAAGTTCTATGTGAACGTTTCTGCTGTGATTGTTACATTTATTATTTGTGGTTGGGCTCTAAATAAATTTGTAATTCACTAATAGCTAAATATATTAAATAAAAAAAACCTCCAACTTGGAGGTTTTTTATTTTAAGCTGAAGCCGTTTGAGCTTCTTTGTCGATTTTTTTGATAAGTCCTTGAAGAACGTTTCCCGGTCCTACTTCGATAAATTCTTTGCCTCCGTCTGCAATCATTTTTTGAACAGATTGCGTCCATTTTACAGGAGCAGTAAGTTGGATAATTAGGTTTTTCTTGATTTCTGCAGGGTCAGACACAGCAGTAGCCGTTACGTTTTGATAAACCGGACAGATAGGATTAGAGAAATGAGTGTTCTCAATAGCTTTAGCCAATTCCTCACGAGCCGGTTCCATCATCGGAGAGTGAAAACCACCACCCACAGGAAGCAATAAAGCTCTTTTCGCACCTCTTTCTTTAAGAAGTTCACAAGCTTTTTCAACAGCAGATGTTTCACCCGAAATTACAAGCTGCCCGGGGCAGTTATAGTTGGCCGCTACCACAACTCCGTCAACCGAAGCACAAACTTCTTCTACGATTTGATCTTCTAATCCAAGAACAGCAGCCATAGTTGAGGGAGCTATTTCACAAGCTTTTTGCATCGCTAAAGCTCTTTGAGAAACCAATTTCAATCCGTCTTCAAATGAAAGAGTTTGGTTAGCAACAAGAGCAGAAAATTCTCCAAGAGAGTGTCCGGCAACCATATCCGGTTTAAAGCTGTCGCCTAAGGTTTTTGCTAAGATTACAGAATGTAAGAAAATAGCCGGTTGCGTCACTTTGGTTTGTTTTAATTCGTCAGCTGTTCCCTCGAACATGATATCTGTGATTCTGAAACCGAGAATTTCGTTAGCTTTTTCGAATAATTCTTTCGCTAGAGGGGAATTTTCATAAAGGTCTTTTCCCATTCCCGTAAATTGAGCTCCCTGACCGGGAAAAACATACGCTTTCATATTTTTGTTGTAATTTAGTCGTTTGTAAAAGGAACAAATATACTACTTTTCTTAATTTCTAAAATATGAGTGCTGATTCCGTATCCATAAAACAAATCAACCATACAGAAACGTATCCGGTAAGACAAATTATTCTTCGTCCCGGGCGACCTTTAGAAACTTGTTTCTTTCAAGGCGATGAACTGGAAACCACGATTCATTTCGGGTTATTTATGGGAGAGAAATTGGTGGGAATCATTTCGCTTTTCAAAAACAATTCGCCTCTTTTTTCACAAGAAAATCAATACCAAATCAGAGGAATGGCAGTGCTCGAAGAATACCAAAAATATGGTTTTGGGAAACAGTTGGTAACTCATTCGGAAGAATTTCTAAAAAGCACTGCAACGGAGCTTATTTGGTTTAATGCTCGTGAAGTGGCTGTAAATTTTTATAAGAGGTCAGGTTATCAGGTGATTGGTGATGTTTTTGAGATTCCCGATGTTGGGCCTCATTACGTGATGTGGAAAGTGATATAATCAGGGAGAACTAACTTTTTCCTATCTTTGCACAATTTTAATTTTAACTGAAATGACTAAATCCAAATCGGGTTTTTCCAAGCTTTCTAAGGAAGAAAAAATACAATGGATTTTATCCGAATACTTTTCGGGAGATTCGCGTGCAGAAAAAACACTTAAACAATATTGGAATGATAATGAATCATTACAAAAATTGCACGACGATTTTATAGAAAATACCCTTTCGAATTTTTATTTGCCTTTTGCGGTAGCTCCGAATTTTTTGATTAACGGAAAGTTTTATACGGTTCCGATGGTGATTGAAGAGAGTTCTGTAGTGGCGGCTGCTTCAAAAGCGGCAAAATTTTGGTCAAAAAGAGGAGGATTTATTACCACTGTTTTAGGAACAGAAAAAATTGGTCAAGTACACTTTATATATAAAGGTGATAAACAAAGACTGACAGCGTTTTTTGAAGCCATTAAACCAAAGTTTTACGAAAACACACAATCCATTACTGCTAATATGCAGAAGAGGGGAGGAGGTATTACTTCGATAGAGCTTATAGACAAGACTTTGGAAATGGAGGATTATTTCCAGCTCCATACCACTTTTGAAACCAAAGATAGTATGGGGGCTAATTTCATTAACTCTTGTTTGGAAGAATTTGCCAAAACGTTAAAAGAAGAAGCTCAGCGTTATATCTTGTTTTCTGAAGAAGAACGCCATATAGAGGTGATTATGAGTATTCTTTCTAACTATGTTCCAAATTGTGTGGTGAGGGCTGAGGTTTCTTGTAAGGTAGAAGACTTGCATGAAGATTCGAGTTATGCCCGACGATTTGTTCAGGCAGTTCAAATAGCGCATCTAGAGCCATATCGAGCCGTGACTCACAACAAAGGAATCATGAACGGAATCGATGCGGTGATTTTGGCTACCGGAAATGATTTTAGGGCTGTAGAGGCAGGAGTGCATGCGTATGCTAGTCGCAAGGGGAAATATGCCAGCCTTTCGTCTGCTGAAGTAAAAGACGGGATTTTTAGATTTTGGTTGGATGTTCCGCTGGCTTTAGGAACTATAGGAGGGCTTACTTCATTGCACCCTTTAGTGAAGTTTTCGCTTCAAATGCTGGGGAATCCGAGTGCTGTGGAGCTTATGCAAATTGTAGCGGCAGCCGGACTAGCTCAGAACTTTGCTGCCTTGAATTCGCTCACGACAACCGGAATTCAACACGGGCATATGAAAATGCACTTGATGAATATCTTGAACCAGCTATCGGCTACTGATGAAGAAAAAAAATTGACTGTACTACGATTTCAAGGCAGGCCAATTTCTCACAGTGCAGTAGTAGATTTTGTAGGAAATTTGCGTTTGAGAAAAGAACAAAATTGATTGTCAGGGTATTAAATGAAAAAATATTTTAAAATCTTTTATTGTTAATTCAAAAAATAAGATTACCTTTGCACCTTGTTTGAGAGGGTCTCAAATAATTGCATAATAATCATTTAAATAATATTAGAATGTATTTAACTAAAGAAGTAAAAGCAGAAATTTTCGCGAAATACGGAGGTGCTGCTACAAACACAGGTTCTGCGGAAGGGCAAATTGCTTTGTTCACTTTCAGAATCAATCACCTTACAGAACACTTAAAAAGAAACCGTCACGATTACAACACAGAGCGTGCTCTTGTGAAGTTGGTAGGTAAAAGAAGGAGTCTTCTTGACTACTTGAAGAAAACCGATATCAACAGATATCGTGAGATTATTAAAGAATTAAATATCAGAAAATAATCGTGAAAGGGGGCTTTGTGCCCCTTTTTGTTTTATGATTTTTGTCTAAAAAAAGTTTTGGTTTTTCATTGGGTTTCAAACAACTAACAACAACACAACGACCTAAATGTTTAACTTTTTATTTAAAAACTTATGGTTCCTAATGTAACCCAAGAAAGTATCCAATTACAAGATGGTCGTATCATCACTATCGAAACCGGGAAATTGGCCAAGCAGGCAGACGGTTCTGTAGTTGTAAGGATGGGAGATTGTATGCTCCTTGCTACGGCTGTAGCAAACAAAACAGCAAATCCGGGAGTTGATTTTCTTCCTTTAACAGTAGATTATCGCGAAAAATTCTCAGCTGCTGGTCGCTTTCCTGGTGGTTTCTTCAAAAGAGAAGCACGCCCTAGTGATAGCGAAGTTTTGACAATGCGTTTGGTGGACAGAGTGCTGCGTCCGCTATTCCCTGATGATTATCACTGCGAAGTTCAAGTGATGATTCAGTTGATGTCATATGACGAAAACGTAATGCCTGATGCTCTAGCAGGTCTAGCTGCTTCTGCCGCTTTGGCAGTTTCAGATATTCCGTTTTATAACTATATCTCGGAAGTGAGAGTAGGACGTGTAAACGGACAATTAATCATCAATCCAACTAAGGCTCAGTTAGAAGAGTCTGATATCGATATGATAATCGGAGCTTCTAAAGATTCTGTAGCCATGGTAGAAGGAGAAATGAAAGAAATCTCTGAAAAAGAGATGGTAGAGGCAATTAAATTTGCTCACCAAGCCATCATTTCTCAAATCGAGGCTCAAGAGCGATTGAGGGCTAAATTGAACCTCACATACAGAGAATATGAGCCTGAGAAAAACGACGAGGCCATCCGAGCAAAAGTACATGCAGCTACTTATGACAAAGCTTTTGCCATCGCTCTTGAAGCGAGTGCGAAACACGAAAGAACAGAGAAATTTGCTCTTTTAGAAGAAGAAGTAAAATCACTTTTCACCGAAGAAGAATTAGAAGAAAACGGAGATTTAGTATCTAGGTACTTTCACGATGTTCAAAAAGAGGCTGTAAGAAACGTGATTCTTGACAGAGGTATTCGCCTTGACGGAAGAAAAACTACTGAAATTCGTCCTATTTGGTGCGAAATAGATTGCTTGCCTTCAACTCATGGTTCTGCTATCTTCACAAGAGGAGAGACTCAAGCTTTGGCAACTGTTACTTTAGGTACTTCACGTGAAGCCAACGTAATCGATTTGCCAAGTGACCAAGGAGAAGAAAGATTCTACTTACACTATAACTTCCCTCCATTCTCAACAGGAGAGGCAAGACCACTTCGTGGTACTTCTCGTAGAGAGATTGGGCACGGAAATCTAGCTCAAAGAGCTTTGAAAAACATGATTCCTGCAGACAATCCTTATACTATTCGTTTAGTATCTGAAATTTTGGAATCAAATGGTTCTTCGTCTATGGCAACCGTTTGTGCCGGAACCCTAGCCCTTATGGATGCAGGGGTTCAAATCAAAAAACCGGTTTCGGGAATTGCGATGGGGCTTATTACAGACGGTACTCGTTTTGCGGTACTTTCTGATATCTTAGGAGATGAGGATCACTTAGGAGATATGGATTTCAAAGTAACCGGAACAGCAGACGGTATTACTGCTTGCCAGATGGATATCAAAATCGACGGACTTCGTTATGATATCATGGAACAAGCTTTGGAGCAAGCTAGAGAAGGACGTTTACATATTTTAGGCAAAATCACTGAAACGATTGCAAAACCAAAAGAAACTGTGAAACGTCACGCTCCGAAGATTATTAAAATGACAATTGCTAAAGATTACATTGGAGCAGTGATTGGGCCTGGTGGTAAAAACATTCAAGCTCTACAAGCAGAAACAGGAACTACTATCGTAATCAACGAAGAAGGAGATTTAGGAGTAATCGAAATCCTAGGTGTTTCTCCGGAAGGAATGGACAAAGCGGTAGCTACTATCCAAAATACGATTTTTGCACCTGTTGAGGGAGAAACTTACGTAGTAAGAGTAGTAAAAATGCTTGATTTCGGAGCAGTAGTAGAATTTGTTCCGGGTAAAGAAACTTTGCTTCACGTATCAGAACTTGATTGGAAACGTGTAGAAAAAGTAACTGATATAGTAAATGTAGGAGATGCTTTAGAAGTAAAATATTTGGGGATCGACCCTAAAACCAAAAAGCCAAAAGTATCGAGAAAAGCTTTGTTGCCAAGAC
>CAYZBA010000096.1:1667-6842 GCA_964476555.1 uncultured Flavobacterium sp. | reverse complement strand
AACGGAAAAATATTTTCGAGAATTCCGTGGTTTAGAGACCTGAACCTTCGAGAAATTGTAGGTGTAAAAGGAGTTATTGGTGATATTTCTGACGAAAACAGAGCTATAAATGCCTCTGGAATGGAATACCTTGCTCCCACTAAACCTTATTGGGAATACAACGTAGGAGTCGGAAACATCTTCAAAGTAATGCGACTCGATTTCTCATGGAGAGGCAGCTACAGAAACGTTCCGGATGCTAACAATTTTGGAGTAAAAGTAGAGTTTGGGTTTTATTTTTAAAGAAAGTTTAGCTTAACTGATTAACAGACCTTTAAAAAAAATTGTATATTTGACTTGATTAATCTTTAAAATCAGTTCTAAGATGGGAACTCAAGTAGTAGATAAAAAAATAGAGTTAATTCAATGGTTGTCCACTTTAGAAGATCGAACAATCATCGAAAAACTTATGAAATTCAAGCAAGAAGAAACCAAAGACTGGTGGGATACTATCTCAAAAGAAGAACAAGAATCTATTGAAAAGGGAATTTCAGATGCAGATAACGGAAAGATGAAACCACAATCAAGTGCAAGAAAATTGTATGAAAAATGGTTATAAAATATTCTGGACAGAAAATGCCTTAAATGAACTTGCCAAAACAATTGAATATCTTGAAGAAAACTTCACTGATAAAGAAATTAAAAAACTGGCACAAAAGATAGAAAGTACAACTGCCTTACTCTCAAAAAAACCTACCATTTTCCCTAAATCAGAATTTAAAGATATTCATAGAGTGGTTATTTTAAAACACAACACTTTATATTATCGTATAAAAGGAGAAACCGTTGAGATACTCTCATTCTTCTCAAACAGACAAAGTCCCACAAAAATTAAACTTTAAAAATTACGTACTTCTTCTGTTAACACTCTGTTACTTTTTAGTCTAGCGAAATTTGATTTTGTAACTTTACAAAAGTAATTTTCAAGACTATGATTCCTTATTCTTTTCTAGACTTAGCACACGTATGTGAGGGTAGCACCATTTCTGAAACTTTCGAAAAATCCGTAAAAACTGCTCAACTAGCAGACCGTTTGGGTTTTACCAGATATTGGTTTGCCGAACACCATAATATGAAAAGTGTGGCCAGCTCTGCCACTTCGGTTTTGATTGGCCATATTGCCGGAAAAACGCAAAACATAAGAGTGGGCTCCGGAGGAATTATGCTCCCGAATCACTCTCCGCTTGTCATTGCAGAACACTTCGGAACCTTGGCTTCACTCTATCCGAATCGAATCGATTTAGGTTTAGGAAGAGCTCCCGGAACTGATCAACTTACGGCTTTTGCTCTGAACCCTCACTTTTTTGAAAATTCCAGAAATTTTCCTCAAAACGTAAAACTCTTACAACAATATTTATCGGAAGAAAACAAAGATTCAAAAGTCCGAGCTTTTCCGGGCGAAGGCACAAACGTCCCCGTTTGGATTTTAGGCTCTAGTACAGATTCGGCTTATTTGGCTTCTTCTCTAGGTTTGCCCTATGCTTTTGCTTCTCATTTTGCTCCGGCTCAAATGCACCGAGCTTTTGAAATCTACAGACAAGAATTCATCTCAACCAAAGGAGAAACTCCAACTACACTGGCTTGTGTAAATGTTATCATAGCAGACACTATCGCAGAAGCCAACCGATTAGCAACCTCTTTCTATCGCATGTTTTTAGGAATTATCCGAGACGAAAGAAACTATATGCAACCGCCTATCGACAGTATGGATGGTTTGTGGAATGTCAACGAAGAAGCACACATCCGCCAAATGACCTCTTGTTCGTTTATCGGAACCAAAGAAACCGTAAAGAGAGAAATCAGCCGATTCATCGAAAAATACGCAATCGACGAAATCATGATTTCTGCTCCGATATACGATTTAGAGGCAAAACTTCACAGCATCCAACTCTTCTCTGAGCTCATGAATGAGATGCATTGAGTTTCCCTTAAGTAACCTAGGAATACATCATTCGATAAAAACCCGTACCTTTGCACAAATTTTTTTTTAGAAGATGAAACGAGTTGTTGTTGGACTTTCGGGAGGAGTAGATTCGAGTGTTGCGGCTTATTTATTAAAAGAGCAAGGCTACGAAGTTATCGGACTGTTTATGAAAAACTGGCACGATGATTCGGTGACGATTTCTGACGAATGTCCGTGGTTGGAGGATAGCAATGATGCCCTTTTGGTAGCCGAAAAATTAGGAATTCCCTTTCAAACGGTTGATTTGAGTGAACAATATAAGGAGCGAATCGTCGATTATATGTTCAACGAATACGAACAAGGTCGAACTCCGAATCCTGATGTGCTTTGTAACCGAGAAATCAAGTTTGATGTGTTTATGAAAATTGCTCTTAGCCTAGGAGCAGATTTCGTAGCAACCGGACATTATTGCCGTAAAGATACTATCGAAAAAGACGGAAAAACCATCTAT
Organism: uncultured Flavobacterium sp.; assembly: GCA_964476555.1. Classification (GTDB taxonomy): domain Bacteria; phylum Bacteroidota; class Bacteroidia; order Flavobacteriales; family Flavobacteriaceae; genus Flavobacterium. The sequence continues at coordinate 4,389 of CAYZBA010000096.1, read as the reverse complement.
AGACTACTTGCCGGAAAAGACAAAAACAAAGATCAATCTTACTTCTTGTGCCAGCTCTCACAAGAACAATTGTCAAAATCATTGTTCCCTATCGGGGAGCTCACAAAACCTGAAGTAAGAGAAATCGCAGCCAAAATAGATTTGATTACAGCCGAAAAGAAAGACTCTCAAGGACTTTGCTTTATCGGTAAAGTGCGCCTGCCGGAATTTTTACAACAAAAACTAAAACCGAAAGAAGGTTTTATCTATGAAATAAACAACAATTCAGAAGTTTACAATATCGAAACACCTGAGTTTGCTAACTTAGAAGAACAATTGGCTTTCGAAGCTAAGCCCATGACCTATACTCATGCTGATGGCAAAAAAGTAGGAACGCATCAAGGGGCACACTATTTCACCATAGGGCAACGCAAAGGATTAAACGTCGGGGGAACCAAAGAACCCCTTTTTGTGATTGCAACCGATATCGAAACCAATACGATTTATACCGGACAAGGAAATTATCACAAAGGACTGTTCAGAAAAGTATTATTCGTACAAGATGCTGAAGTACATTTCATCAGAGAAGATTTGGCACTGAAAAACGGAGAATCACTCCAAGTAATGGCCCGAATCCGATACAGACAACCACTGCAAAAAGCGACTCTTTATCGTTTTGAAAGTGGTATGTACGTAAAATTCGAAGAGCCTCAATCAGCAATTACACAAGGACAATTTACCGCTTGGTATATCAATGACGAACTTATTGGTTCCGGAGTGATTTCGTAAAGATAAAATCCAACAAAATAGTTGTAAAACCACGAATGAGAAAAACTTATTCGTGGTTTTTAATTTTATCACAACAGAAGCGGTCATCTGCTTTTGAAATCGGTAAAATATATTATCTTTGGCTCTTTATACTTTGAAAATGCAACAATTACAAGAGATCCTCAAAGCAAACGATTACATAAAGTCTGCATTCAAGCTTTCGAAAACCCAACATTTGCAGATTACAGCCAAAATCAACGGGGTAGAAGGAAATTTTATCCTCGATACGGGAGCTTCCAACAGTTGCGTAGATATCACTTTCGAAGAATATTTTAAACTCAAAACTCAGATCTCAAAAACCAAAGTGGCCGGAGCCGGAGCCGTGGGAATGCCTTCAAAAATTTCGGAATACAATATTCTAAAAATCGGGAGATGGGAAGCCTATCAGTTTACCGTAGTGGTTTTTGACCTTACTCACGTAAATATGGCTCTGAACGAAGCCAAAGTAAAACCCGTTCACGGAATCATCGGGGCTGACGTACTCCTGGAAGGAAAAGCCATTATCGATTACGAAAACCGAAACTTATTCCTAAAAAAACAAGACCCTTCCAAAAGGAATTTATCCTTGTTCTAAAAAAAAATACCTGACAAACAAAAGCCTGTCAGGTATCCATTATAAGGTATAGAAATACTATTTTCTCTTCATTACCTTTTGAACAGCTTTCACAATCGCTTGGCTGTTCAATCCGTATTTTTCCATCAACTCATCCGGAGTTCCACTCTCTCCAAAGGTATCTTGGGTGGCAACAAACTCCTGAGGAACCGGATGGTGTTGAACAAGAACTCTCGAAACGCTCTCTCCTAAACCTCCCAAGATGTTGTGCTCTTCGGCTGTTACGACACAACCTGTTTTAGCAACTGATTTCAAAATAGCTTCGTCATCCAAGGGCTTAATCGTATGAATGTTGATTACCTCAGCAGATATGCCTTGTTTTTCAAGTTCTTCACAAGCCACTAAAGCTTCCCAAACTAAATGACCTGTAGCGATAATCGTAACGTCTGTACCTTCGTTAAGCATAATAGCTTTTCCGATTTCGAATTTAGCATCCGCAGGCGTAAAATTCGGCACCGCCGGACGACCAAAGCGCAAATAAACCGGACCATGATGGTCTGCAATCGCAATCGTAGCCGCCTTCGTCTGGTTATAATCACAAGGGTTGATAACCGTCATGCCCGGAAGCATTTTCATAAGACCAATGTCTTCCAGAATTTGGTGAGTCGCTCCGTCTTCACCCAACGTTAACCCCGCATGCGAAGCACAAATCTTTACGTTTTTGTCAGAATAAGCTACCGATTGACGTATTTGATCGTATACCCTTCCGGTCGAAAAGTTCGCAAATGTCCCAGTAAACGGAATCTTACCCCCGATAGTCATTCCCGCTGCGATACCAATCATGTTCGCCTCTGCAATTCCTACTTGAAAGAAACGCTCCGGATGATTTTTCTTGAAGTCATCCATCTTTAACGACCCGATAAGGTCGGCACAAAGCGCTACTACATTTTCATTCTTCTGTCCAAGCTCCGTAAGCCCTGCTCCAAAACCTGAACGAGTATCTTTATTTCCTGTATTTTCGTATTTTTTCATTGAAAAATTATATTTACTTAGTTGTGTTTTTTATTCTGCTGGAATGTTGATTTGAAAATCTAAAGGTTTAATATCAATCAACTTCCATATTTGTTCTTTAGTATTTGACTCTTGATTAATTAAATAAGACTCAGCTACCAAATCCTCTGTTTTCACTTGTGTGATATCAAATTTATAAGCAAACACCAAAGCCGGATTTACATAAAACTGATTCTTGAGTTCTGGGTGAGATTGCAAAATAAAATGCTGAACGGCTACTAATTTCTTTTTCTTAGGATTTTGGTATGCCTTAAGAATCATTTTATTAACTCCACTTTCTTCTATATAACT
>CAYZBA010000096.1:0-1567 GCA_964476555.1 uncultured Flavobacterium sp. | reverse complement strand
AATACAAAATCTATAGCTTTTGACTCAAAAAAATCTATTTCTACTTTCTTGTTATCCTCAAAAATCTGTACCGTTTTAGTCAACTTTAAGTCTTTTAGAAAAAACATATTGTATTCCGAAATCATTCGCTGCACAAAAGGAGAAGGATCTTCTGAGTCAGGAAGGGGCTCGCTCTCAGAGAAATAATAATATAAATCTCTAACCATTTTTTTCTTCTTCTTATTCTTGAATACTTTTAATCGAAGAATAACCTGATTGGCAACAGAGTCTTTTATATAGCTGACTTCCTCTACCTCCGTTTTATATCTTTTAGGTGAATGGTAAAACAACTCGGTATAAAGTTGCGGGTTTGTCAGTTTATATAAATCCTGAGGTTCCTTATATTCAAAATTATAATCAAAATGAATTAATTCCGAAGGCTTCTTATAATTCATCAAAGAGGCCTTTTGAGTGTCCGGAAATAATTCTAATATATAGTCTGTATCTTTTGAATTTCGGAATACATACGATTTTCTATAAATATTAGTTGAATGATCTAGCACCTGAATTGACTCATAGGTATCAAAGTGATAGCTTCGCTTTTGTGGACTGCTCTGAGCGATAATGCTTCCACAAAACATCATAAAAATATATAGCACTAGCCTTTTCATCCTAATAGTCAAATACCAATCATTTTAATAATCCCCAAATGAAGTCACCGGATTCTGAGCCAAAGCCTTTTCTAACTGCTCGTCATTCGGAGCCTTTCCGTGCCAAGCATGCGTATGCATCATGAAGTCCACTCCGTTACCCATCTCAGTATACAGAAGCACACAAACAGGTTTCCCTTTTCCGGTTCTGCTTTTCGCCTCAGTCATTCCTTCGATAATCGCCTCAAGGTTGTTACCTTCTTTGATTTCTAAAACATCCCAACCAAATGCCTCAAATTTGGCTTTTAGACTTCCCATAGGGAGTACCTCATCCGTTGGCCCGTCAATTTGCTTCCCGTTAAGGTCAATAGTCGAAATCAAATTGTCTACTTTTTTGGCAGAAGCAAACATAGCCGCCTCCCAAATTTGCCCTTCCTGAAGCTCTCCGTCTCCGTGAAGGCTGTAAACCAAATGTTGGTCTCCGTTAAGTTTTTTAGTAAGAGCCGCTCCAATGGCAACAGACATTCCTTGCCCTAGCGAGCCCGAAGCCATTCTCACCCCAGGAAGACCTTCATGAGTAGTCGGGTGACCTTGCAGACGTGAATTCAGCTTTCTGAAAGTTGCCAATTCCGAAACCGGAAAATAACCGCAACGAGCTAAAACCGAATAAAATACCGGAGAAATATGGCCGTTCGACAAGAAGAAGATGTCCTCCCCTATTCCGTCCATATCAAACCCCTCTTTTCTGTCCATTAATTTGTGGTAAAGTGCCACAAAAAATTCGGCACACCCAAGAGAACCTCCCGGATGACCCGAATTTACAGCATGAACCATACGAAGAATGTCTCTTCGTGTCTGAATTGTTAATTCTTGTAGTTGTGCAATAGTTAAACTCATTATGTGTGATAAAATTTAATTGGGCAAAGTTAGTTTTTATT
>CAYZBA010000095.1:0-6846 GCA_964476555.1 uncultured Flavobacterium sp. | reverse complement strand
TCCAAAAACCTCTTTAGAGTTTTGAGTAGTAATTTCCGCTATTTCTTCGACGGATTTTCCATATAAATCAGCTAGTTTTTGAGCTACATTAAGTACATAAGCACTTTCGTTACGCTTTCCTCTAAACGGAATCGGAGCCAGATAAGGAGAATCTGTTTCCAAAACGATATGTTTAAGGTCAATTTGGTTGAGATATTGGTCGATTTTTCCGTTTTTGAAAGTTACCACTCCTCCAATTCCGAGTTTCATATTCAACGAAATCGCTCTTTGCGCTTGCCCAAAGTCGCCCGTAAAACAATGAAAAATCCCGAACAAATCATCTGATTTTTGTTCTTCCAGAATTTCGAATACTTCATCAAAAGCTTCTCGACAATGGATTACGATTGGTAATTTATATTGCTTCGCCCACCCGATTTGACGTCTGAAGGCTTCTTGTTGTTCTTTCAAAAAAGTCTTGTCCCAATACAAATCAATCCCGATTTCGCCTATGGCATAAAACTTTCTTTCTTGAAGTTGTCTTTCGACAAAAGCCAATTCTTCGAGATAATTTTCTTTGGTATAAGTCGGGTGCAAACCACACATCAAAAATACATTTTCCGGATATTTAGCTTCGAGTTCATACATACTCGGAACATAAGAACTGTCAATAGCAGGAATAAAAAATCGCTTCACTCCTACGGCCAAAGCTCTTTGAATCATTTCGTCTCTGTCTTCAGAGAATTCTTCGCTATATAAATGGGTATGGGTATCGGTAAGCATTTTTAATTACGATTTATGGAATTGGGAATTACGAATTTGGATAACACATCATGATTTTTTCCTTGTCAGTAACGACCAAATTATGGAAATCAGCAACACTCCGCCAATAATTGAAAGTGAAGTCGTTGACTCAAAATGATAGAATGGCATAATGAGCATTTTGATACCGATAAAGCTCAAGATAACAGCCAAACCATAATGAAGTTTAGAGAACATATCCATAGAATTTGCCAACAAGAAATAGAGCGAACGAAGCCCTAAAATGGCAAAGATATTCGATGTATAAAGGATAAACGGATCATCAGGTGCAATAGCGAAAATCGCAGGAATACTGTCTACGGCAAAAACCAAATCGGTAATTTCGATTACTGCCAAAGCCACAAAAAGTGGTGTAGCATATTTAACGCCTTGTTTTACGATAAAGAATTTATCTCCGCTAATTTCGTTGGTTACTTTAAAGAATCGGTGAACCAGACGTACGCCTAAATTTTTGTTTAAGTCTTTTGACTCATCCTCTTCACCATCGTGTGATGACCATGATTTTATTCCTGCTCCTATCAAAAAGATTCCGAAGATAAATAACACTACATTAACTTCTCTACTAAGTCCGGTTTCTGAGTCAATTCCTAAAAACGGAACTGTAACATACGTATGTTTAATAAGTTCTACTCCTGCAAAAATAAAAATAGCTCGAAACACCAAAGCTCCTAAAATACCCCAAAACAGAATTTTGTGTTGAAATTCTTTCGGGATTCGAAAGAACTTAAAAACCAAAATAAATACAAACAGGTTATCGACAGATAGTGCTTTTTCTATCCAATAAGCGGCTTGAAATTTCGAAAAATTATCGGTTATTCCTTGAGGTTTATCTAGAACAAAATAAATCACTCCGCTAAAAATCATTGCCAATGAAATCCAAACTACACTCCACGAGAGCGCTTCTTTGTTGGAGACCACGTGAGCATTTTTATTGAAAATCCCTAGATCTAACAATAACATGATGAGTACTGCAATTCCGAATCCGATGATGAGCCCAGGGTGATTTATTAAGTGATCTTCCATTATTTATTGAGTTTTTATTCTAATTGGCTTTGACTATAGTCCGTAAAGCCATTCTTCGGGATTTAATGTGGTAACGTTTTGACTTATTGAAAACCTGAGAATTGTTCCAGCTGAGCCTGTGTGAACTCTACCTAATTTCTGTTTTAGATTGACTTTCTGCCCTACTTTTACATAGACTTTATCCAAATTTCCATATACAGTCAAGTAATCTCCGTGTCTTACGAAAACCAGCATATAAGTCGGAGTGTGAACCATAATAGAAGAAACTTCTCCTTCAAAAACAGCTTGAGCTTCTGCTCCTTCTGTAGTTTTAAAATCCACCCATTTGTTGTCTACATCTAGATTGCCTACAAGAGTAGATTTTTGTTTTCCAAAACGTGAATGCAACGTCCCTCTCTCAACCGGCCAAGGTAATTTTCCTTTATTGGCTTTAAAGTTTCCGGCTATGACTTTTCCTTCTGGTGTTAGGTCGATTTTAGTAGACGAAATGTTTTTCTCATCTACTTTTTTACCTTCAGCCAAAGCTTTCTTACGGTTAGCTTCCGCAATAATTTCTCTTTTTATTTTTTCGATTTTTTTATCTATTTCGGCTACTTCTTGTTGCTTTTTCTTAATATCAGCCAAGTATTTTTTCTTGTTTTTGTTGATGAGCACCATCAATGCATCCTGAAGTTTTTTCTCTGCTTCAAGAGCTTGATATTCTTTTTCAGTCTCTTTTATCAGCTTTTCTTTTTCTGCTTTTTGTTTTTGAAGAACTTTATTTTTCTCTTCTAAAGCTAATGATTTTTGTTTTACTTCTTCTCCTTGTTGTTTGCGATAATCAGCATATTGTTTCATATACTGAATGCGTTTGTAGGCTTGTAAAAAACTTTCAGAAGACAAGATAAACATCAAACGACTTTGTTCAGAACGAGTTTCATAGGAGCGAATAATCATCTGAGTATAATCTGCTTTCAGAGCTTCTAATTCCTTTGCCAAAACTGCCAATTCTCTTTCATTTTTAGCAATATCTTTAGCTAACAAAGCTTCTTGCTGCTTGGTTGTTTTGATAAGCTGTTCGGTAAGACGAATTTTAGTTTGTTGTTCCTGAATCTTGTCTAACGTAGATTTTTCTTTCGATTTTTCAGCTTCCAGAAGCTCTTGAAAGTTTCGTATTTGCTTCTGAATTTGAGCTTTTTGTTGTTCCAACTCTTTTTGCTTGTCTATTTGCGAAAAAGAAAGCAAGGAAAACAAAAGGAAAAATATGCTAAAACTATATCTCAACATTCGGGGATTTTTTTGGCAAAGTTAATCAATAATTACTTCGGAATAACCTCGAGGAATTTCATACGGAAAAGAAATATTGGTATTGAACTCTACAGATTTATATTCAATTCGTATTTCTTTTTTATCTTTCTGATTATCAACATCCATAACAATAGAATGAGGCAATACATTTTCCTCATAGTTTTTATACCCCGAATAGCTAATCAAAACATTTCTCCCTTCTAGAGGTTGTTCTAAAAATTGTCTTTCGAGTCTGAAATTATCCGGTTCAAAAAAATATGATTTCTTCAAACTGCTATACATTGTTGTCAACCTATAACGATTATCCTCTACAGAAAACCGAAATTTTTCCTTTTTTAAATCATCTATTGCCTTGCCTAAAAGCAAGTTTTCGACTTTTTGATAATCCAATTCTGTTCCCAACAAATGACTCAGAAATTCATATTCACCCTCAAAGTACTCATTATCAATTTTCTGATAATAACTTACGTAATTAGGAGTAATTTTAGCCTTAGCTACCACACCTATAATAGGCATACGAACACTTACGAGGATTTCTTCACTTTTTTTGATTCGAATATCCACACTTGGGTTATAAATTCCGTATTTGGCATTGCCCTTTATATGCAACGTATTGAAATCTAATTTATTACTTTGATAATTCTCGATAAGCTTCTGAGTAGTAAGCGAAGCATTAGCCTCAGAATAAGCAAGGTTTTTTCTCGATTTACACGAAGTTAGGAGCAGTAAAAAAATTAATAACGATATATACTTATTCACTTAGTCTATTTTTAAAATGATGGCTTTTATTTGCTTTTTCTATAATGTAGGAAATCATACAGATACCATTCCTTCAAAGACAACTTTTGTTCTAAAAAGATTAATACCAAAATCGGGATATAGGCCAATTCTGTATAACCAAATTCATAGAACGTAAAAGCAATAAGCAATATTACTCTGATGTACTCCAAATAATAAATCCATTTGCGTTGTTCGAGCAGAGCTCCGATATTAACCAATGTAATAAGCACAATCAAAGTAACTGCTGCTTTTTCTATACTGTCAAAATACGAGAAATAAGCACTAAACATCATCAATACAAAAGCCACGATAAAAAGTTGTGTATTGATATATCGCTTAAAGGTCGTGTTGAACCTTTCTCTTGATGTATTTTTTTGAAAAAAGCGTTTTTCAAGTTGCGGTCTGATGTCTTGGTCCATAAGAGCCGGACTTCCGAAAACAACTTTTAATTTGTTTTTCAAGCCTTTTTGTCTTCTGGCAGCCTCGAAAATCTCCAAATAATAATGGAAGTGTTGCCACAAAAAGCTATAACTACCTATCGGGTGAGTGAGGCCATATTTAGGTGCTTCTTCTTCTTTTTGAAAAGTTCCGAACATCTTGTCCCAAAATACAAAAACATCTCCGTAATTTTTGTCTAAGTATTTTTCATTCGAAGCATGATGAACTCCGTGAAGCGATGGAGTAATAAAGATGTATTCCATCCATTTCGGAGCCTTGATGACTTGAGTATGTGTAAAGAATGAATACATTCCGTGAACTACCAAAATTCCCATTACCATAGTTGGATCAAAGCCCACTAATGGCAAAGCGCACCAAAATACCGTACGGATAAGTGCTTGAATGGTCGTAATTCTGGCTGCAGCCGTAAAATTAAACTCTTCACTTTGATGATGAACAATATGAGCCGCCCACAAAATATTGATTTCGTGACCTAAACGGTGATACCAATACCACACAAAATCTGCAGCTAAAAGCAATAAAATCCAAACATACCAATCTTTTGGAATAGAGAAAATAGCATAATTTTTATATACCCAAACAAAAAGATTATAGAAAGAAACCGTAACGAACAGATTTAGCAAGCGTTCTGCTATACCAATGGTTGTGTTTGAAACGGAACTCTCATATTTAAAGACATTTTCTTTTTTCTTATGCTTGGCGTACAAATACTCCAAATAAAGAAAGACAAAGAAAGCAGGAGCCGCAAATGCAATTATGTTTATTTTCTCCATAACTCACAAGTTTGTTCTGTAGACAAAGATAGTAAGATTCTATTAAATAGCTGTTTCTGATAAGTGTTCCATCAAAAGTTTTAGTTACATACCCTACCACAAAAATGCAACCAATTTTCACAAACGAATGGTTGCAAGGTTTACAGTAAAAATCCTTAAACCAAACGGAATTTCATCGAATTTTAAACGTTTTCTTTATTTCAAAGAAAAATCTACAAACAATATTTTACGAAAACGTTTGAAATTATTACATTTGCAGCTAAAATCAATACAACTAATTTTATTACTTTCTTATGGATCAAGTATTATACGAAAAGGAACTTTCTTTTCAGGTTGACAGAAGAAGAGCTAGTGTAGAGCTCATCAAAATCATCAACGATCTTTGGTATGACAAAGCTATCGAATTGGTGTTTTTCAGAAACCAACTTATTGACCGAAACGTAAGCGATATTATCAACCTTCACGAGTATGCTTGTGAGTTTGTTGGTAAACCAATTTCGGTTTTTGACACGGTTGAAATCGCTAGAGAAATCCTTTCTCTTGAATTACCTCACACTAAATTAGACATCGGTAAACTTACGTATGAGTATCATTTGGAAGATGACAAATATAACGATGCTAAAGCTTTTGTCATCGACAAACTACAAAACGCAAAAGAGTATAAATATAACGAACCAAAAGACGTAGTACTTTACGGGTTCGGGCGTATCGGGCGTCTACTTGCTCGTGAATTGATGAGCAAAATTGGTAAAGGAACTCAACTTCGCTTAAGAGGAATTGTTGTTCGTGGAGCTATCGATGAGAAAAATCTTGAAAAAAGAGCTTCTCTTCTACGTCACGATTCTGTTCACGGTGATTTTAGTGGTTCTGTAGTTGCTGATTTCGAAAATAAAGCACTAATCATTAACGGAACTACTGTAAATATCATTCCGGCTAACAACCCCGAAGAAATTGATTATACAGTATACGGAATCAACAATGCTTTAATTATTGATAACACAGGTGCTTTCACTACTGAAGAAGCTTTGAGCCGTCACCTCAAATCAAAAGGAGCTGAAAAAGTGTTGCTTACGGCTCCGGGGAAAGGCGTTCCAAACATCGTTTACGGTGTAAACCACAACGATTATGACCCTGATAAAATAGATATCTTCTCTGCGGCTTCGTGTACAACTAATGCTATCACTCCGATTCTAAAAGTAATCGAAGACAATTTAGGAGTAGTAAAAGGACACTTAGAAACTATTCACGCTTATACTAACGACCAAAACTTAGTGGATAACTTTCATAAAAAATACCGTAGAGGTCGTTCTGCAGCATTGAACATGGTTATCACAGAAACCGGGGCAGGAAGTGCTGTATCTAAAGCAATTCCTAGCTTAACCGGAAAACTTACTTCAAACGCTATCAGAGTACCGGTTCCTAATGGATCTCTTGTGGTATTGAACCTTGAAGTAGAGAAAACAACTTCTAAAGAAGACATCAACAATTTAATGAAAAAATACGCTTTAGAAGGTGACTTAGTAGAGCAAATTAAGTATTCATTAAACAACGAATTGGTTTCTTCTGATATCGTAGGAACTTCGGCACCTGCTATCTATGATAGCAACGCCACTATTGTTGCTCCTGACGGAAAAAACCTTGTGCTTTATATTTGGTATGACAACGAATACGGATACAGCCATCAAGTAATCCGTTTAGCAAGACATATCGCTAAAGTAAAAAGATA
>CAYZBA010000094.1:0-6940 GCA_964476555.1 uncultured Flavobacterium sp. | reverse complement strand
TTCTCTTAAAAGAGTTTCATCTATTTTTTGGATTTGTGTTGATGTGAGTCTCATAGATATATTTTATCACATTGTTTTTTTGTAAGCAAAACGACTCTCAGATATACTAAGATACAAGATATGTAAACAGCAATTAACACCTTATATGCTATTAAATTAGAAACAGCAAAAGCTCCTAACACATACGATGTAACTAAGAAAACATAATATGTCAATACCCATACAATTCCCATACTATCTACAACTGCATATCTTCTTTTTCTTGAATATAGGAAAAACATAAATGCTAATGGAACAAATAAAAATAAATTTAATTTGTTGATAGCTTCTAGAAAAACTAATTCTGTAGCTTTATTAAAAGAAATAAAATATTCGGTTATACCAAAACTCAACATTATAAATAAAATTAGAGTTGGATGCAAAAATCCTTTTAAAAACTTTACAATAAATTTATTTAAAATTTTCCAAGAATATTTACTTCGTTTAATTAGCTCCCTTTTATTCCAAACCATATAATTTTTAAAAGCTTCATAAAAATCAATATTCTCCTTTTGCATTTTTTCTTCTACAGCAGAAGCAATATGGTCTGTCAATTCCAACCGAATATCGAAATGTTTTACTCCAGATTCTTTCAAATAATTGTTTATATACTGTAATTCCTGAGTATTTAGTTTCATAATTAAGTCAATTTAGGATTCACAAGTGTTTGCATATTTCTGATAAACTCTTCGAGTTCGGCCAATCGGTTAACGGTTTCTTTTTGGCCATTTTCAGTGAGTTTGTAATACTTTCGGAGTCGATTGTCAACTCTTTCAACCTCTACATCCAGCCAACCTTCGGCTTCCAATTTATGAAGAGCCGGATATAAAGCACCCTCTGTAATATTGAGCTCACCGTTAGTCAGAGCCTTTACTTTTTGAGTAATTTCATAACCATACATTCTACCGTTTTCTTCCAGTAATTTCAGAATAATCGTGTTTAAACTTCCTTTATATAATTGGGAGCTTTTCATTTTCATTAAATTATAGATGAAACAAATATACATAAATTTCTTATACATAAAACTCTTAGGTATATATTTTTGAGCAAAATTTGTAAAACCTTAAACTATAAAGCTTAGACAAAAAAGTTACCTTTGCAGTTAAAAGCACAAAAATGGCAGATTTTTATAAACTCACAGTAAAAGAAGTAAAAAGAGAAACTCCAGAGGCGGTTTCGGTAGTTTTTAATGTTCCGGATAGTCTTAAAGATTTTTATAAATTCACAGCAGGACAGTATGTAAACCTGAAATTAACCCTTGACGGACAAGAAATCAGAAGAGCTTATTCGATTTGCTCTACTCCTCACAGCGGAGAGTTACGTATAGCGATTAAAGAAGTTCCTAACGGATTTTTTTCAGTTTTTGCTAACAAACAATTGGCAGTTGGCAACGTTATCGAAGTAGGAACTCCGGAAGGTCGTTTCACTTTTGAGGCAGATTTCGATAGACAAAAAAATTATGGTGCTTTTGTAGCTGGAAGCGGAATTACTCCGGTTCTGTCTATTATGGAGACGGTTTTGGAGCAAGAGCCTCAAAGTACTTTTGTTTTGGTATACGGAAACAAAACTCCAGAAAGTACGATTTTCTATGACAAAATCAACGAACTTCACAACAAATACACCGGTCGTTGTTTTGTGTATTACGTTTTCAGTCAAGCTAAAATTGACGGACATTTATTCGGTAGAATCGAACGCTCGACCGTGAATTTCATCTTGAAAAACAAACACAAAGAATTGGAATTCGACACATTCTACCTGTGCGGGCCGAACGAAATGATTGCCCAAGTTTCGGATATTTTAAAAGAAAATAATATCCCTGAAAAGCAAATTAAATTTGAGCTTTTCACCACGACAACTTCAGAAAAAGAGGTAGAAACAGCAGCAGGGCAAACCAAAATCACGGTTTTGCTTGATGACGAAGAAACCACTTTTACCGTGCCGAACGGAACAGTTATTTTGGATGCAGTTCTAAAGAAAGGACTGGACGCTCCGTATTCTTGTCAAGGCGGAATTTGTAGCAGCTGTATTGCACGAGTTACTCACGGTTCGGCTCAAATGAAAAAAAATGCTATCTTGACCGATGGCGAAATTGCAGAAGGGCTTGTTTTGACTTGTCAGGCCGTTCCGACTTCGAGCGAGATTTATGTTGACTATGACGACGTCTAACGTTATGGAAAAATTCACACTATATAGAGGTGCTAAAATTCATTATACCGATTCCGGAAAGGGTTCGGCTGTAGTGTTTTTGCATGGCTTTCTTGAAGAGCATTCTATGTGGGATTTCTTCGTAGCAGAACTATCTAAAAAACACAGAGTTTTTGCTTTTGATTTGCTGGGTCACGGACAGACAGAAAACATTGGGTACGTTCATACGATGGAAGACCAAGCCGATATGATTTATTCCGTTTTACACGAAAATAAAATCAGAAAAGCCACTTTAATAGGGCACTCTATGGGTGGTTATATAGCTTTAGCCTTTGCCGAATTATATCCGGATTCCGTAAAAGGAATTGCTCTTGTAAATTCGACTTCGAGAGCCGATAGCGATGAGCGAAAAATCAATCGTGACAGAGCTATCCAAGCTGTAAAGCAAAATGCTTCTTCTTTTATAAGAATGTCTATTGCGAATTTATTTTCGGAAAAAAATCGAGAAGTTCTAAAAAAAGAAATCGAATCCGTAAAAGAAAAAGCTTTAAAAATGCCTGTTCAAGGCATTATAGCTTCTCTCGAAGGTATGAAAATTCGCAAAGACCGAGAGGTAATCTTGCATTTTGCTCCCTTCCCGATGATGCTTGTCTTGGGCAAAGAAGATTCGGTACTCAATTATGATGACAATAAAAACCAAGTCGAAAATACTTCTGTCATGCTTGTTTCACTTTCCGGAGGACATATGAGCCATATGGAAAACCGAGACGAACTCTTTGAAAATCTGAGTTCTTTTTTGAGAAAAGTATAAAACAAAAAACCGTTCTGAGTTTCAGAACGGTTTCTATTTAGAGGCATCTAGCGGATTCGAACCGCTGTATACGGTTTTGCAGACCGCTGCCTAGCCACTCGGCCAAGATGCCTTTTCGCTTCGGAGGGCAAATATAGAAAATTTTTATCTAAAGCCAATCAAAAGCTAAAATATTATTTTCTGTGGGCTTTTAGAACTATACTTACTTTTTCTACATCGCCATTTATCGGAGGATTGCATTTTGAAACCGCTACCTTTACATAAGTAACCAACGGGATTTCTTTAAAAACTCTGTCGATGATTCGTTGTGCTACGTTTTCTAAAAGTTTAGCACGAATTGCCATTTCTTCTTTTACGATTCGGTTAAGATGAACATAATCTACCGTATCGGCAAGATTATCACTCTCAGCAGACTTTTTCAAATCGGCCTTGATCTTTAAATCTACCAAATAGTCTGAACCGATTTTGCTTTCTTCAGTAAGGCAACCGTGATACGAGAACGTACGGATGTTTTTTAGATGAATTGTTCCCAAGAAGTTTATATTTAAAGTTAAAAACAAGGTTCAAAGTTATAAGAGAAATCTTACACTTTGAACCTTGTTCAAAAATTATTTTTTATCTAATAATTATCTCATAAGGCATTATAGCCTGAATTCCTTTTCTTGAATTGATGTCTTTGATTCTTTGAAGGATTTGATAATTTTCTTCTCCTACCTCTTCTCTGATCATTTGCTCTTTGGTTTTAGCCATGAAGAATGGTGTTCTATCCATAAAGTACTCCTCGAAAGTTCTTTTAAATACAGGGAAGTTTTTCACTACATAGTCATCAATATCTACTAAATCAGCCGCATAAGCAATAGCATCATCAAGACCTCCGATTTCGTCAACAAGTCCTAAACGCTTTGCATCGATTCCTGTCCAAACACGACCTTGAGCAATCTCATCTACTTGTTCAAAAGTCATGTTTCTTCCTTTAGCCACACGATTTACAAAAGTGACATATACTTGCTCAATGCTTTCGGTAGTTACTTTTCTGAAAGTCTCATCCATAGGTTGGAAGACACTGTAACCTCTCGAATTTTTATGAGTTCCTACTTGGTCTGTATAAATTCCTAGATTATTTACGAATTTCGAAAGATTCGGGATCGCTCCTAACACACCGATAGACCCTGTAATTGTTGTCGGCTCCGCAAAAATGTAATCTGCATTACAAGAAATATAATATCCCCCTGAAGCAGCTACGTTACCCATCGAAACGACTACGGGTTTGTGTTGTCTAGTAAGCTCAATTTCCCTCCAAATAATATCAGAAGTCAAAGCACTTCCTCCTGGAGAGTCTACGCGAATCACTATAACTTTTACGTCTTTATCTTTTACAGCTTCTTGGAGTGATTGTTTCATATATCCCTCTCCTATAATTCTCGGGCTTCCTTCTCCTTCTCTAATTTCACCTTGAGCATAGATTACGGCAATTTTATTAGGAGCTTTCTTCTTACGTAAAGAGATTCCAACGTTATTAGCATAATCCGTAAGATCAATAGTGTTGTATTCTTTGTTTTTTTCAACTCCTAAAGCATAGCGAATGCCGGCATGATATTCATCTTCGTAAGCAATTTTGTCTACCAGTTTTCTGTCGAGTGCCATCTCCGGAGTTCTAGCTCCTAAATTGTCTGCAATACTGTTTAGGCTATCAACCGGAATATTTCTGCTTATTGATATATCAGAAACAATAGTGCTCCAAGCCGAATGTAAAAGCTCAGACATTTGCTCACGGTTTGCAGGACTCATTTGATTTTCCAAGAATGGCTCTACAGCGCTTTTGTATTTACCGTGACGAATAACTTCCATTTTAATTCCTGATTTCTCCTGGAAGTCTTTAAAAAACATGATTTCAGAAGCAAGTCCTCTAAAGTCCATTTCTCCGACAGGATTCAAATAAATCGTATCCGCTACAGAGTTGATATAGTACTCTGCTTGTGTAAAATAATTAGCATACGAAACCACAAACTTCCCGCTCTCTTTAAACTCTTCGAGTTTGTCTCTCAAAGCTTTTGCCTGAGCAAGACCTAACGAAGAGGATGTATTGAGCATAGAAATTCCTTTGATTTTTTTGTCTGTTTTAGCAGCTTCAATAGCGTTGAGCATATCGATAAAACCACCATAATTTTCAGAATTCAACAAAGGAAAATCTGTAATCACTACTTTGTCGGAATAGTCTTGAGACACTCTTTCGAGGTCAAGAACCAATACAGAATTGTCTTTTACTATAGTTCTTCTAGAATCATCCGCACTTCCTCCCATAATGAGACCTATAAGGAAAAGCCCAAAAAACATAATCATAAAGAACAAAAATAACCCCACAAGGGTCGCCAAGACATTACTTAAAAACTTCATATTTTTTATTTTTAAAGTTGTATCTAATTAGTGGCAAAAGTACTCAAAATGTTACATTTTCTGATGAAGTTTTTCTACGAAATACCGCTTTGCTCCGTTGCATCTTAATTTTTGTTTTCCGTACTTTGCCTTTATTATGAAGCAACATCAGGTAATTTTATCTATAGGCAGCAGTCAAGGCGACAGACTCTGCAACATCGAAAGCGGTATTAGCCTTATACACAACAAAATAGCAACCATCATCAAGACTTCGAAACTATATGAAACTCCATCTTGGGGGTTTCAAGGAAGTGCGTTTTATAACTGTGCTGTTTTAATCCATACCTATAAAAAACCTGAAATTATCTTATCTGAAATTCTGGAAATCGAAAGAGAATTAGGCAGAGTTCGCTCGAATTCTAAAGATTACCAAGATCGAACTCTGGATATCGACATTATTGCTTTTGATGATGAGGTGATAGAAACCGCACAATTACAAGTTCCCCACCCGAGAATGGAAGGACGGCTTTTTGTATTACAACCTCTGCACGATATTCTTCCGGATTACATTCATCCGAAAACAAAAAAGTCACTCAAGCAATTATTAGAGGATTGCAAAGATTCAAGTGAATTTAAAGTGGTCGGGGATTTAAAAAACCCATTGGAAAAATATCCGCTCACGAAGTTGAATCACTTGGTTATCGAAGGAAACATCGGAGCCGGAAAAACAACATTGGCCACAAAAATTTCTGAGGATTTTAATGCTAAATTGCTTTTGGAAGGTTTTGCAGACAATCCATTCTTGCCAATGTTTTATGAAGATCAAGCTCGATATGCTTTTCCGCTTGAAATGTCGTTCTTGGCAGACCGCTACCAACAGCTTTCGGATGAGCTAACCCAACTTGACTTATTCAAAAGCTTTACGGTCACTGATTATTACATCTTTAAATCACTCATTTTCTCTAGAGTTACTCTACAAGACGAAGAATATAGGCTTTATCACAAGATATTTGATATTATGTACAAAGAAATCACTAAACCTGATTTGTATGTGTACTTATATCAAAACACCCAACAACTCTTGGAAAACATCAAAAAAAGAGGTAGAAGCTATGAGCAGGAAATCCCTTCAGAATATCTTGAAAAAATCAATCAAGGGTATTTAGATTACATTCGCCAACAAAAAGACCTCAATGTGTTGATACTCGATGTTTCAGACAAAGATTTTGTTGCGAACCACTACGATTATTTGGCAATTCTGGATGAAATAAGCAATAGAATTTAAATCTTCAAATTATATCCTCATACTCATTTTCAAACTAAAAACCCGGGTAGTCAAATAATTTGGAATCCCGTATTGGAATTTGGTATAAACATCTCTCACCCAGGTATTCGTAATCGCATTTTGGTTGTTGAAAAGGTTGAAAATTTCCAGTCCTACAGAAAACTCTTTAAAGTTTTTGAATAAGCCATTGTTCTGTAAGTTTTCTTTAGTACTATCAACAAAAACATACGAGAAACCAACATCGGCTCTACGGTAATCTTTCAATCTATTTTGGTAAACATAAGGGT
>CAYZBA010000093.1:0-7153 GCA_964476555.1 uncultured Flavobacterium sp. | reverse complement strand
AAAGCCATTTTTATTACCTTTAGGGTCGTAAAAATAGTAATTTTCTAATGATATTCGAAGCTACACTCACAAAAATGCAAACAGAGTTTGCAAGTCCTGTACAATATTACATGGTTTTTGAAAATAATTTTCTTGATGTCAATGCGTTGCTAGACAAAACCATTTCCATTACCCATATCGGTTACGAATGTTTAAGTTGTAAATTACCCGTTAAAATCTATCGTCAAGGTTTTTGCTATGACTGTTTTTACCGCTCGGCACAAGCCGGAGAGTGGATTATGAAACCCGAACTTAGCAAAGCACACTTAGGAATACCCGACAGAGACTTGGAATACGAAATGAAGATGCAACTGCAACCTCATGTCGTTTATTTGGCTTTGTCTAGCGAACTAAAAGTAGGAGTGACCCGAAAATCTCAAGTGCCAACCCGTTGGATAGACCAAGGCGCCGTTCAGGCCTTATCTATTATGGAAGTGCCTAATCGATACTTGGCCGGAATTACAGAAGTAGCCCTGAAAAATCATTTCTCAGACAAAACCAACTTCCGAAAAATGTTGCAAAACCAAATCCCGGCTCTCGATTTAGTTTACGAAAAATCCAAACTCGGAATCTATTTGCCTCAAGAAACTTTACAATATTTCCAAGAAACAAAAACTGAAATCGTCCATATCGATTATCCGGTGTTGCTGTATCCAACCAAAATAGCTTCACTAAACCTGGATAAAACCCCTTATTATGCCGGAAAACTCAAAGGAATCAAAGGACAGTATCTCATTTTTGAAGACCAAACCGTCTTCAACATCCGTGCCTACGAAGGATATCGAGTGAAGTTGGAAATCACTTAGACTATTCAAATTTTGAAGTATGAATTTTAAATGAAGAAAGCCCCTTATCTCAATACTCAAATCTAGCATCTTAATATTTAAATTATGAAAAAACTATTAGCTATGAGCCTCTGCCTTATCACTCAGTCAATTTCGGCTCAGAATTTTACCAAAAGAGATTCCCTGCAAGGAGGTTTGCCTCTCGAACGTACCTGTTTCGATGTGCTGTATTACCGTTTAGATATTATGGTCAACCCCGACGAAAAATATATTTCAGGCTCCAACTCCATCAGTTTTGAAGTAGTGGAAAATACGAAGAGAATACAACTGGATTTGTTTGAAAACATGAAGGTAGATAGTGTGCTATGGGCAACAGTAGAATATAATGACGATGCTGTACTTAAAGAACATTTTCTTAAGTTAAATTACACCAGAGAATACGATGCCGTGTTTATTGATTTCCCGAAGGAATTAAAAAAAGGAGCAATAGAACGCTTAGATTTTTACTATTCCGGTAAGCCTAAAGCTGCCAAAAATGCTCCTTGGGACGGTGGTTTTGTCTGGAAAAAAGACAGTAATGGCAAACCTTTCATAGGTGTGGCAGTTCAAGGAACAGGTGCAAGCCTATGGTACCCGTGCAAAGACTCTCAAAGCGATGAACCCAACCTGGGAGCAATCATTGCTGTTAAAGTGCCGGATGATTTAGTGGCGGTCAGCAACGGTAGGTTGTTGTCCTATGATAAAGAAGATCAGCTGCAACAATGGGTCTGGGAAGTCACTAACCCAATCAACAACTACAACATCACATTGTATATAGGTGATTACGTTCATTTCTCAGACAAGCTCGATGATTTGGATATAGATTATTGGGTGTTGCGCGAGAATGAAACCAAAGCCAGAAAACACTTTGATGACGACGTAAAACCTATGCTGCAGTGCTTTCAAGAAAAATTCGGACCTTATCCGTTTGCTGAAGATAGTTATAAATTGGTTGAATCGCCGTATTTGGGAATGGAACATCAAAGTGCCGTAGCCTACGGAAATCGCTTTACCAAAGGCTATCTCGGAATGGATACTTCAGGAAGTGGAGTAGGGAGGCTATTCGATTATATCATCATTCACGAAACCGGTCACGAATGGTTCGGAAATTCCATCACCTCCAAAGACATCGCCGATATGTGGATTCACGAGGCTTTTACGACCTATTCCGAAGCCGTTTTTGTAGAATGTCGCTATGGCTACGAAGCCGCCATGAAATACATCAACGGTCAAAGCCGTATGGTAGAAAATAAAAAACCTATCGTCGGGCAGTTTGGCGTTAACTTCAAAACCGGAAACACCGATATGTATTACAAAGGCGCTTTGATGCTCAACACCATCAGACACATCATTAATGACGACCAAAAGTGGTGGAAGGTAATACTAAATTATTCCAATCATTTCAAACATCAAATCATCGAAGCTAATGATGTGATAGACTACTTCTCTAAACATAGCCAAATAAACCTAAGACCGGTTTTTGAACAATATCTATACTATCGGCAATTGCCTCAACTTCAAATAGAACCTACTAAAAACGGATTTACCTATTATTGGATATCAGACATAGATAACTTCGAAATGCCTATAGAAGTCGAACTAGACGGAAAAACAGTTCGCCTTCAGGCTACCAATAAACCCCAAACGTATAAAACCAAAACTAATACTCCGATAAAAGTAAATACCAATAAGTTCTTTATAAAAACTTCAATAAAAGCAATGCAACGATAATTATATCGCTTTGGCGTTTTTATCAAAATACATTTCTTTGAAGCTCTCGTTTCTGTATTTGTCGGTCTTTCTGAACAATACATCAGGAGTAACTTCGTGTGGGTGCTCAAATCCGCAAGCCCCAATGAATTCGGCTACCGCTCTCATGGTGTTCTTATGGAAGTTAGCCACACGGAAGCTCTTGTCCGTAATGTCTATACCTTTGTATAAAGCCTTGTCTTGCGTAGCAATACCTACCGGACATTTCCCGCTGTCACACTGTAGCGCTTGAATACAACCCAAAGCAAACATCATCCCTCTGGCACTGTAACAAGCATCTGCGCCAAGAGCCATAGCTTTTGCAATATCAAACGAAGTAATGATTTTCCCCGAAGCCAGTAGTTTTATCTCTTTGCGTAAACCTCTTTCTTTAAGAAGCGTACTTACGAATACTAAGGCATCGGCTACAGGCATACCAATGTAATCAATAAACTCAAGCGGAGCCGCTCCCGTTCCCCCTTCTGCACCGTCAAGAGTGATAAAGTCCGGAACGATACCCGTTTTTTCCATAGCATTCACTATGTCGATAAACTCGTCTTTTCTACCAATACACAATTTGAACCCTACAGGTTTGCCCCCCGATAAATCCCTCATTTTTTTGATGAAATACATCAACTCTTCTGCATTCGAAAATGCCGAGTGAGCCGAAGGCGAATGTACATCCGTATACGGAGCAATATGGCGAATAGCCGCAATCTCAGGGGTGTTCTTCTGTGCCGGAAGCAATCCTCCGTGTCCCGGCTTCGCTCCTTGAGAGAGCTTCAACTCAATCATTTTTACTTCAGGATAGTTGGATTTCTCAGCAAAAAGAGTGTCAGAAAACGTTCCGTCTTCATTCCTACACCCAAAGTAACCGGTACCAATTTGCCAAATCAAATCACCTCCTTGACGGTGAAATTCACTAATCCCCCCTTCACCGGTGTTGTGAGCAAAACCTCCCATCTTTGCACCTCGATTAAGCGCCGTAATGGCAGTTTTACTAAGTGCTCCGTAACTCATTGCACTGATGTTGTATAAACTTAAACTATAAGGTTGTTTACATTGACTGCTACCAACCATCGTGCGGAACGTTTCCGGATTCGCTTTTTTAGGATAAATAGAGTGGGCTGCCCACTCATAACCTACTCGCGTAGGCTCATCTTGCATACCAAATGCAATTGTCTCCTTCTCGTTCTTCGCTCTTTGATATACAATAGAACGTTGACGTCTGCTAAATGGCTTCCCGTCTGTCTCTCCTTCAAAGAAATACTGACGAAACTCAGGTCTTACCGCCTCAAACCAATAGCGAAAACGTGCTAAAAACGGAAAGTTCTTGCGTAACGTGTGTTTGCTCTGAAAGGTGTCATATAACACTAATTCCAATAACAATATAGGAAATATGAGTGTCCATCTTGACCATGAATGCAACATTACAAGAGCCAAAACAACAGCCAAAAACAGCAAAACCACAGACCAAACTATGGTGCGAACACTAAGATTTTTTAGGAGTTTCTGTATCATGACACTAAAAAGATAAAAGTGAATTGGGATTTTTAATTTATAAGTCCAGAAGAAACGTACAGCAAAACACTATACACAAAAATCATTCCTGTAAACAAGAATAGGCTCTCTGTTGCAAGAGACCAAAGCAGAGCAGATATTTTTCCTGACCACATATTGATTGAAAAGTCAATATTTCTAAGGGCAAAATTATGTCTTATTTTGACAACTCCAAAATATAATTAGGTTAATTTTAATCAAAATGCAAAGCCATAAGTTACCCAAAAGTAACCTATGGCTTTTTCAGTAAATAGCTATTTATATGCTTTCAGTAATTGGGTTATTTCACTATCGTAAGCTCATCAATAAGGTGTTGAGCTCCGGCATATTTGTCGATAATAAACAAAACGTAGCGAATATCCACATTGATGGTTCTTTGAAGCTCGTGATCAAAGATTACGTCTCCGGCCATCGCTTCAATGTTCCCGTCAAATGCAAGCCCAATTAGCTCTCCTTTCCCGTTTAAAACAGGTGAACCCGAGTTACCTCCCGTAATGTCGTTATCTGTCAAAAAGTTTACAGGAAGTTCACCATACTCGTTTGCATATCTTCCGTAATCTTTAGAATGATAGAGCTCGATTAACTTCTCAGGTACGTTGAACTCTTCGTGCTTAGGGTCGTGTTTTGCTACAGTTCCTGCCAATGTAGTATAGTAGTTAGCCTTAGCATCGTTCGGACGAGTAGGATGGGCAGGTAAGGTTACTACCTTTCCATACGTAAGTCTTAAAGTACTGTTTGCATCAGGATACTGAATGTTGTTCAATCCCGACTCTCTTAGGCCTTTAACCATCAAACGGAAAGCTCTAGAAAACTTCTCTTCCAAAGCCATTTCCTCTTCTGTTTTGGCTCTGTATTTCATGAACAAGTCGTTCGATAACCTAAAGAGAATGTCTTCTGTGATAACTTCTGCTTTAGCGTTTGATTCTAAAAAAGCTTCAATCTTAGCTCTTGACGAAAAAATGCTGTATTCGATAGCCTCGTCAACAAATTTTCCAAAATCACCTTTAGTGTCTGCAGCTAGTTCGGCTACAAACGGAGCAATATCCCCACCTTTTTTAGCATACAAGTTCAACTGATCTACCAAAACATCTCTCTCTAAAGGTAAATACATGTTTTGATACACCTCTTCCAAATAGGCATCAAGCTGAGGTCTTAACTCTTGTTTTTTAGGCTCATTGGCATTTACATAGTTAATCAAATAACTACCTAATCGATAAGGAGTCGTAGCAAGTGTGCTTGAGCGAAGAATTAACATCAAATAGTTGTCGTGTCTTGCCTTTTCGTTGGTTTGAGCATAATAATTGTTAATGTCTGAAATTACGCTCCCATATTGAGCTTTGTTCTTTTTCTCATTAGCCCACTTTTCAAATTTTGCCTCAGTAACAGCCTTAATCTCGGCTGTTTTGTGTTGCGTCAAAGCATCAATCATTCCTTGACGATTTTTCCAGTAGTTAGCGATTCTTGCATAGCTGGAAGCATAGTCAAGTTTTACTTTAGGGTCTTGGTCCATGTGCTTTTTCATAGCATCCATAGCAGTCTTTGACCCTTCAACCCAAGCCGGATAAGCATATTTTACGTTTTGCTCAATTCCTCCGGCCGGCATCCAACGGTTGGTTCTCCCAGGATAACCCAAAATCATAGCAAAGTCCCCTTCTTTAACTCCTCCCAAAGAAATAGGTAAGTGATGTTTTGGTTTCATCGGGATGTTTTCAGGTGAATACTCAGCAGGATTTCCGTCTTTGTCTGTATAAACACGGAACAATGAAAAGTCTCCTGTATGACGTGGCCACTCCCAATTGTCTGTGTCTCCTCCAAAACGACCTATCATATCAGGCGGTGTCCCCACCAAACGAACGTCGTTAAAGTCTTGGTAAACAAAATAGTAATATTCATTTCCCTGAAAGAACGAACGTACAGAAACTATGTATTTTCCGCCTTCGTCATTCTCAGCTTGAATCTTCGCTATCTCTTGGTTGATGATTCGCTCTCTTTCTCTCTCAGTCATAGAGTCGTTTACCAAAGACAATATTCTTTTAGTAACGTCATCCATGCGAATAAAAAAGCGAACCGATATGTTTTTAGGTGCTAATTCTTCGCTTTTGTTTTGAGCCCAAAACCCGTGAGTCAAGTAATCGTTCTCAGGTGTCGAAAGCTCAGCAATTTTGTCGTAACCACAATGATGGTTAGTCAAGATAAGCCCGTCTTTCGAAATGATTTCTGCCGTACAACCTCCGTTGAATTGCACAATAGCATCTTTAAGACTGCTGTTGTTGATGCTGTAAATTTCTTCAGCCGTAAGACGTAACCCCATCTTTTGCATATCCTTAATGTTCTTGTTGATAAACATTAAGAACCACATTCCTTCATCAGCCTTCGACTGAAAAGGAGCAACAAAAAGGAATGCAAATAAAAATAATACTGATTTCTTCATTTTGTTTGAGTTTAATAATTGTTCTATAAGTTGCTATAATTTTTAATTGTTACAAAAATAGATTTTTTTGTGACCTACGATTGTTAAATGTGAACATGTCACGTTTTTTGAAGCCTTTCTTGATAAAAATCTTACTTTCCGAGCCTTTCTCTAACGTATTCTACTTGCGTTTTCCCGTGCGGAGTAGGATTGCCTTCTTCATCTAGGTTCACCATAACTATGCGGTCAACCGTAATGATGGTCTCGTGAGTCATTTTGTTTCGCACTTCACTGCGAAGTGTCAAAGAAGTGGTCCCAAACTTCACAACCTCAATCCCGATTTCGATAATATCTCCTTGCCTGGCCGAAGCCGTAAAATTGATTTCTGATAAGTATTTGGTTACTACTTTTGAATTCTCAAGCTGAATGATAGTATACAAAGCAGCTTCTTCGTCTATCCATGCCAGTAGTCGCCCTCCGAAAAGCGTTCCATTGGCATTGAGGTCTTCGGGCTTTACCCATTTTCTGGTATGAAACTTCATTTTATTTACGAATTATGAATTATGAATTA
>CAYZBA010000092.1:0-7169 GCA_964476555.1 uncultured Flavobacterium sp. | reverse complement strand
TATCCGTAATAAACTTGATTTGCTCATCATCTAATTCGGTATGCATTGGAAGTGATAATACTTCGTTTACCAAACGGTTCGTTACCGGAAAATCTTCTTCTTTATAACGAGTATCGGCATAGGCTTTTTGGCTGTGTAGTGGAATCGGATAATAGATAGCGCAAGGAATTCCTTTGTCTAACAAATGTTGCATTAGAGCATTTCTGTCTGCTCCTACAATTCTCAGCGTATATTGGTGGAATACGTGCGAATCGTCATCTTCTTTGATGATTGGGGTAATGATGTTTTTGTGGTTAGTCAAGGCAGCGCTGTATTTTTTGGCCGCTTCACGACGAGCGTTGTTGTATTGGTCCAGTTTCGGAAGTTTAGCATCCAAAACCACAGCCTGAAGGCTATCTAATCTCGAGTTAACTCCAACTACATCGTGGTGATAGCGAACGTACATTCCGTGGTTTACGATTCCTCTCAAGGTGTGAGCCAGCTCATCATCATTGGTGAAAATCGCTCCGCCATCGCCGTAGCAACCTAAGTTTTTAGAAGGGAAAAACGAAGTAGCCGCCACATGACCGATAGTTCCTACTTTTTGTTTTTGGCCGTTTGACCATTTGTAATTGGCTCCAATAGCTTGAGCATTGTCTTCGATTACATATAATTTATGTTCTTTGGCGATAGCCATAATTTCTTCCATATTGGCAGCTTGCCCAAACAAGTGAACCGGAACAATTGCTTTCGTTCTCGGAGTAATCGCCTTTTTGATAGCTTCAATCGAAATGTTGAATGTGTCTTCTTCAACATCTACCAAAACCGGAGTAATCCCTAAAAGGGCAATTACCTCAACGGTAGCAGCAAACGTAAAATCAGCCGTGATAACTTCATCACCGGTTTTTAGACCCAATCCCATCATAGCGATTTGTAGCGCATCTGTTCCGTTAGCACACGGAATCACGTGTTTTACGCCCAAATAGTTCTCTAAGTTCTTTTGGAAAGCATGAACTTGAGGACCGTTGATGTATGATGTGTTGTCTAAAACTTCGTTGAAGCCGGTTAAGATTTGATCTTTTATGTGTTCGTATTGACCTTTTAGGTCAACCATTTGTATTTTTTTCATGATATGCTATTTATTCTTTTTGTACAATTTTATTTGAATCCGATTACCTGTTCTTCTGCCTGAATTACATTCTCTACGAACTTTTTATATTCAGGGTATTCTATTACTGAAATATTTTCAAAAGGTACATTTATAGTTCTGATTACTTTGAGCGAATTAGGTTTTATAAGTTCATATTTTAATTCATAACTGTGATTTTTATATTTTATGTTTTGATTTTCTGGAATTTCTATAAAAGTTTTTCCTTCATCAATATGAATAACAATTTCGGAAGTGTATTGATTTACATCTTCATAATAAACATAGAAAATAGGATTGTTTCTTTTTTCTTCTCTAATTATATCTCTTGTATATGCTTTGTTTAAGAAAGGAATTGTGGTCAATTTAATACTTCCTAAACTTTGTAATTTATCCATTACGGTAATGGTATTCGAATGAGTAAGTTCATTTTCGTATTTGTCATTTTTTACCAATTTTGTATTGTGCACTTTAACGACCTTTCCTAAAATATTGTTGTAAAATTTTTCAATTTCTTTGGTTCTCACATCTTCTGAAGTAGCTTCAGAGAACAAATAATTGTAGTATGACTTTCCGCTTCCGCTAAAGGTGATAGTGTTAGTAATATTTTTCTGGTCACCTTCAACAGTAACAACAGACTGTTGATGGATGGCTCCTTTAAAAGTGTTGTCAAACGGAATCTCAATTAGTTGGGCTTTGGCGTTTTCAGATTTGTCAAACGAGATGACAAGCGCATTAGCTTTATAAAGATTCACAGGCATCGTATTGAAAGGAGCGTAATTGTCTGTTAATTCCATAAAGTGTTCTTTTCCTTCAAGTTCCACTCTAATTATACAATGATTAAAGCCAATATTAGGCAATTGATTACTAAGAGTTCCATTGTCGTTGGTCAACACCAAAACTAAGTTAGCATTTAATCCGGCTTTACGAGCTAAAGTAACAAATAAAGTTGATAAATCCTTACAGTCTCCCAGTTTGGTTGTAATAGTTCTCGAAGGTTTTTGAGGGACATAACCACTCTGTCTGAAGTCTAAAAAGCTATATGTGATGTTATCTTGAATATACGCATAGATTTTTTTAGCAATATCGGTTTCAGTAAGTCCGCTAACTCCATTAGGGAAAATGGCATTATAAGTATCCAAAGTTACTTTGTCAAATTTTAAATTCTTTTGTACTAGATCAGCATACCAGTTTGCGATTTCGGCCCAAGATTTAATGGTGCTTATTTGAAGAGAATTAGCCATGTCATCATAACTAGGAGAGAAATTTTCATAAATTGGAATAGCAGGAACTTTAGTTCTTCTCCACTCCATATAGTTTTTATTTCCGACTTTCTTTACTGTATGAGGAATATCTCCGTTGATTGAAGCCGTATTAAATACTATATCTTTCGGATAAATAATTCCGTAACGAATCTCTTCTAGAGGGTGATAAGCACTAAAAGCATAGTTTAGAGCAAAATCTTTATAGAAACGTCCGGTAGCATTACTGAAAGACAAGTAACTAATATAAATTACATCACCTGTCTTTAGATTTGTAAAGACAAACCCGTCATAGTTTCTCTCTGCCGGGACAATAGACCCGTCCGGTTTTACGATTTCTGATTTTAAAATAGTGTTAGAGTAAGTATTCAGAGGGTATTCTTTGAGAATTTCTACTCCCGCATCCGAAGTTATTTCATACACATACGTTATGTTATATTGTTGTCCGCCTTCAGGGAAAACGTTTATGATGCACTCATCCAACAAAATTACTACTCCGTAATCAGCTTTCATAGTAGAACCTCGACGTTTTTTGATTAAATCGTAAACATCTTTAGTCACGACTTGTTCTGTTTCATCGGTCTTTTTGGTCAAATCATAAAGCATTTTTCGAAGCGAGCTGTTGCCGGAATTATGACTTAAAGACTGTCTGAAAAGTTTTTCAGCCTGTTTAATATCATTCAACTTGTTATAGGCTTGTCCTTGAGTCTCCATGAGAGTAAACGAATAAGGAAAGTTCTGTAATAACCTATTCGTAATTTCGATAACTTCGTTATACTTCTGTTCTTCGTTCAGAAATGTAATATAATCACTAACTTTTGAATTGATGTAAGGATAAAGCTCGTATTGTTTTTTGAGAAGTTTCACTCGATCCTCTTTTCTTCCGGTTTGATTATAATATCTGATAAGCGAATTAGCTACAGTTTCGATTTCTTTCTCCTGATAAATCTCCTCTAAAAGTCGAATGGTTTTTTCTTTATCGTTTTTTAAAGTAGCATAAAAACTACAATAAATAGAATATAAATTTTCGTTGTTAGCAGAAATTTTTAGAATATCTGCATAGGTATCCAACATTAAGTCAATGTTTCCGTTTCGAGCTGCAATAAAGTAATCAATTAATGTTGCCCAATGTCTTGTTGGCAGCTTCTCGGCTTTTGTTTTAATTTCCTGTAATTCATTAATGGTTTTTGAACTTAAGACACCAGAATTAATGAATAACTGTACTATATTATAATAATAATCTTTGTCAGAAATCTCCATGTTTTTATACATCTCCTGAGCTTTTTGTTCTTCTCCTTTTGCGGAATAAAGAGTAGCTAAGTGAGATCGTAATATAGAACTCTCAGGATAATTCACATAGAAATTTTCCATCACATCTTCGGCCAAATCATGCTTCCCGTTATATAGATAAGCATTGAACAGAGCGATTTTGTATAAAGGATTATTCGGTTCTTTATTTATTAGGTTTGTAAAATATTCTTCAAAATACGGTGTTATTTCTGTTGGATTTATTTTTTCTAAAGTTCCCTTAGTATATGGTTTATAGGTGTCATAAAAAGTAATATTGCTCAAAGGTTCTCCATTTACATTCGTCATCGAAGTGAAAAAGTAACTTGTTCCTATGGTTGAAGATTTCAACAAAAGTCGATTCATCCCTTCTGAAAGAGTAAACTTGATTTGGTAAGCGTTGATATTAGCATTCTGAATGAGGTTATTGCTATAAATTTCAACATCGTTTAGAAAAATCTTTATTGAAGAGCTCGAACCAAAACTTAGCATTACCTCTTGTTCTGTTTCAGACTCTATAAAGGTTTGAGCATACATGATTCCGTGCCCGTATTCTTGTTCGTTGTAGTAGTAATGAACTCCTGCAAAATTTTGTTTAAAAGGCGGATTATACCAACCTACATTTCCATTACTGGCAGCATCAAAAATTTTATCATTTTTCGGATAAACCTCGGGTTCATATTCCATATCCAGACCGCTGTCGTTTAGGTTTTCGAAAACTCCACAAAATTGCCATTGTGAAATAGGATTCAAAATTTCCATGGTTTTGGCTTTGTTTTCTATAACTCGTCTTCTTCTATCCATTTCGTTTTTGTAGAAAGCAACGATAGGGTCTGTTTTCAAGTGTTCTTGATTATATAGAATATCAATTTTCTGATAGGAGTAATCGTCATACCCATTATTAGACAAGTTCCCTAACATAAAGGGCTGATTAAACATCGGGAAAAGATAATTTTTTGATTCTTCATATTTTACAAAGTTTTCAACAAACTCTGTATCAAATATTATTTTACCGAATTCCATTTCGATATATGCGTCCAATAATAGAATTTCAATGTTTTTATCGATATCTTTTCTTAAATATTTTTCGAATGAGTCTCGGGCTTCTTTTCTTTTATTGTTTAAAAGGAGATTCCAGGTTTCGTCAATTTTTTTCTGATTCTGAGAGTATCCGAAAAGTGAAAAAAACAGTACAAGAATAAGGCTTAGAAATTGTTTAGAGTAGATTTGGTTAAATTTCATAATATAAATTGGTTAGTTTGGGTTTGCGGTTTTATTCGGATTTTTTTAGTTGTAACCGTTTATTGGAGTATTCGCCATACGTATAATAATGTATCCAATCTCCTAAGTTAATATAAGTTGAATTTTCGTTCAGTTTAATAGTCATCGGCAAGTGCCTGTGACCGAAAACGAAATAATCGTAATGTTTCTTTTCTAGCTTTCGTTTGGCATATTGTACTAACCATTCGTTGTCTTCGCCTAAAAATTTCACATCAGAGTCTCCCGAGATCAGTTTGTTTTTTACAGATAAATATTGGCCTAGTTTCACGCCCAAATCCGGATGTAACCATCTGAAAAGCCACTTCGATAAAGGATTGGTAAACACTTTTTTCATGCGTTTGTAGCCTTTATCTTTGGGTCCTAGACCGTCTCCGTGTCCCACAAATATTGATGTTCCGTTGATAAAGAAAACTTGAGGCGCATGAAACACCGGAATGTCGAGTTCTTTCTCAAAATAATCATTCATCCACAAATCGTGATTCCCGACAAAAAAGTATATGGGAATTCCGCTGTCTCTGATTTCTGCCAGCTTACCTAGGACTCTTACAAATCCTTTAGGGACCACCGTTTTGTATTCGAACCAAAAATCAAACAAATCTCCCAAAAGAAAAATAACCCCTGCATCTTGTTTGATTTCGTCTAACCATTTTACAAATCTTTTCTCTCTTGGGAGGCTTTCTTCCCAAGTCGGAGCGCCTAAATGGTTGTCAGAAGCAAAATATGCTTTTTTGTTTTCGGGTAATGTTATGTGATGTTCCGGTTTCAAGTGGCGAGAATCGTTTAATCGTTGATTTGTTGAATCGTAATTTGTAATTCTTTTATTTAATTATCAGAAGCATACCATTCAGCAAACGAAGAATCCGTTTCTTGAAGGCGAAGCGAAAAAAGTTCAATATTTTGAGGTAATCTGGATTTGATTTTCTGAACAAAGTCAATCACCATGTTTTCGCTCGTAGGTTGATAGTCAACCAAAATCACATGATGTCCTCTTTCTTCCAATTCTTTCGCTAGCTCAATATGGGGAGTATTTTTATTGAAAACAGTAGCGTGGTCAAACACATCGACAACTTCTTCCTTTACGATTTTCTTTAAATCCGTAAAGTCGATGACCATTCCGTACTTCACATGGTTTTTGTCCTCTATAGGGCTTCCGATAACCGTTACGAACAGTTTGTAGCTGTGTCCGTGAACGTTCTTACACTTTCCGTCATAGCCATATAATGCATGCCCTGTTTCGAACGAAAACTGTTTTGTAATTCTTATTTTAGTCATTAAAAATGAATTTATCAGCAAAGGTAAGGAATTTTACGAAACAGTGGATTTAAGAACGAGAAAGTGAATCTAAAGTTTCAGAATGTTAAAAATTGTATTTTTCTTTTTTGTTTTAATTTTTACTCTACATTTGTAGATGTAAATCTAATTTTGTAGAGATAAAAGTTTTTAAACGATGAATCAATTAACCAAAGCAGAAGAACAGTTAATGCATTTTTTGTGGGAGAAAAAAAAGGCATTCACCAAGGATTTGATTGAGGCTTATCCTGAGCCGAAGCCGGCCAGTACGACGGTAATTACGTTGCTGAAGCGCATGCAGGAAAAGGGTTTTGTTGGCTTCAAAGAGTACGGGAAATCAAGAGAATATTATCCGCTTGTAGAGAAAGAAAAGTATTTTTCAAAACAGGTCGGAGAAATGATTAAAGACTTCTTTAATGATTCGGCTATGCAGTTTGCTTCGTTTTTCACGGAAAAAACCAATCTGTCTGAAAAAGAATTAGAACAGTTACGTAAGATTATTGATAGTCAACTTCAAAAGAAAAAACAATGACAGCTTTCTTGATTAAATTTTCGCTGAGTTTGTTTGTGTTTTTCCTCTTTTATAAACTAGTTTTAGAAAGAGAAAAAATGCACAAAATCAATCGGTTTTTGTTGCTTTTTGCTTTAGTATTTTCGTTAGTAATTCCGTTTGTGAATATTGAATTTGCTACTGAGAATCCTATTATTCAACAAGCTATTCCGTCGTATGGACTTCCTGAAATTTTTGTAGGTAATGAGTTTGTAGAAACTCCAACTTTATTCACCTTAGAAAATGCTTTATGGACTATTTATTGGTTCGGATTCTCAGTCTTCCTATTTCGTTTTATAAGGAATCTAACTTCGCTTTTGCGAAGCATTCACAAAAGTGAAAAAATTAAAAAAGACGGATTTACTTTGGTTTT
>CAYZBA010000091.1:0-7328 GCA_964476555.1 uncultured Flavobacterium sp. | reverse complement strand
TTATAAATTGCATATCCGACAATCCCAACTAAAACATACGGAAGAGCCATGAGGTAAACGATTCCGTCATTGATAGCTTCTGCTTTTACTCCTCCTTCTTCGCTTTCTAAAACGGCTCTACACATAGCACATTGAGCTTGGCTTTCTAACGAAAACAGAAAGAATAAAACCATGAAAAGCGAATAGCGAATAGACTTTTTAGTAAACATAATAAGGTGATATCATCAAATAAACAATAACTCCTGTCACAGCCACATACAACCAAAGTGGGAAAGTGATTTTTGCAATTTTTCTGTGCTTTTCAAAATTCCCTGATATTCCTCTTACGTATGTTATCAGTACAAAAGGGATGATTATGATAGAGAGGATAATGTGTGTAATCAGGATAAATAAATAAATATATTTCAAAACTCCTTCACCACCATAAGGTGTGGAATCTGATGTCATGTGATAGGCCACATACATAAGTAAAAACAATACAGAACAAGTTATGGCTGTTTTTACTAATCTTTCGTGTAGCGAGCGGTTTCCGTTTTTGATAGCTTTTACAGCAAAAACTAACAATACGGCAGTAATTCCGTTTATGGTTGCATAAATCGGAGGTAAGAACGAAAGTGGTTTTACGTTGATTCCGAAATCAGAAAGTTTAATTCTGAATAGTGCTGCCACGGCTACAGGAATAATTATAGATAAGACAACAATCCACTTGTTGTATTTTTTTTCGATAACCTCTGGAGTGCTCATTTTTATTCGTTTAAGAGTTTTTCAATGTCTTCAATGATATTGTCGATACCGGGTTTAAATTCTCCGAAGGCATCTTCTTCGAATCCGTCTTCGTCTAAATAGTTCAAGCCGGAATAATACAGAATGGGATTCCCGAACTTATCGGTTCTACAACGGATTTTACCTTCTTTGTCAATTAGAGCAAAAAGCCCGGAGTGTTCGAATCCTCCGGCAGCTTCTTTGTTTTCGTCTACGTAAAGATTAAATCTTTTTGCTAAAGCATGAATATAATCTTGAGTTCCGGTCAAGAAATACCAATTTTTTGAAGTGATTCCCAAGTGCTCAGCATGACTTTTTAGCACTTCGGGTGTGTCGTATTTTGGGTTTATCGTGATGGAAACAATTGCAAAATCTTTATTGTCTGAGAATTTCTTTTCTATGATTTTCATGTTTTCGTTCATAATTGGGCAGATCGTAGGGCAGGTCGAAAAGAAGAATTCCAACACGTATACTTTTCCGAGCAAATCGGTGTTGTTTAGTGTTTGGTTATCTTGAGTTGTAAGGGAGAAAGAGGGAGCGTCTCCCATATCCACGAGTCCGCTTTTCTTTTGAGCGGGTAAGGGTCTATTTAATCGGTCTGATTTGACGATTTCGCTGTTTTGGTATCGCTTTACGATTTCCGGGATAAAAATGATTCCGAAAACTAGGATGACGAGACTAATTCCGATATATGATTTGTTTTTCATTAGATCGAATTATTTGAGTTATCATTTTGTAAGTCGGGTTTAATATTACGTTTATAGGCGGCTCTATATTCGTAAAGAATGATTTTGAAATCATCTTCCATTTCGTTTTTGAGCTCAGCAGGGGAAATTACGGAGTAACCTTCTTTATATTCTTCGGTTCCTTTTTTGTTTTTTCCTTTACGGCCTCTGAGGTTACGAGATTTGTCGATGATATAAACATTTGGAGTGCCCGAATATTCATCAAGACTTCCTATAAGTCCTAGAGAGCTATAATAGTTTTGAATTTCTTGGTGAGAGGCAAAAACGAATTTCCAGTCTGATATATCTCCGACTCTTTTCCAATCAAATTCATAGATGAGGTCATCTATTTTTGATTTGGCATCGATGGGGACAATCATTATGGTTTGAAAGTCTTTGAAGGTTTTGTTTTTGTTATAGATGATTTGAACGAAGTTTTTTAGGCTTTCTTTGTTTTCGAGTTTATCGAGATTGGAGCCTAAGAACCCCAAGATGGTAATTTTACCTTGTAGTTTTACAGGTTCGTTGCCGGATGATTCCCACATAGGGAGTTCGTTTATTTCTGGTGTAATGGTTGGCAGTGTAGTGAAGTTATTTACACCTGAGGCGAAGAACAAGTAAGCTGCTATGGGCAGCACAAATAAGAAAAAAATAATAACTCCCTTTTTCATAATTTCGGTAAATCAGAAACTTCTACAAAGGTACAAAAAAAGGCAGTACTAAGACTGCCTTTTTGTTTATTGTTGGGATTAGAATATCCAATTGCTTACTGATTTTGGTCCGTGTAGAACGTCTGCTACATAAACGGCTTCGATTAATAAAAGGACAACAATATATATGATCAAGAATACTGTTGTTCCGACTACAGACCAACGTAGAGAAGCTTTTTCGCCTTCCATGTGCATGAAAGCCCAAACGATATAATATGCTTTTACGATGGTTAGGATGATGAATATCCAGTTTAGGATAGATGTTCCTAATACTATATTACTGTGGATAGCTTCTGGTTTAAAGATACCTAGAAGTACTTCTATTATCGTTAATATTGAGAGAATCCCAAATACTTGCCAGATTCTTTTTGTGTTTGATGCGTGAGCGTGTGCCATAGCTTTTTATACTAAATAGATTATACCAAGTAGAAGAATGTAAATACGAATACCCATACAAGGTCAACAAAGTGCCAGTAAAGACCCACTTTTTCAACCATTTCATAGGTTCCTCTTCTTTCGTAAGTTCCCAAAAGAACGTTGATGAAGATAATGATGTTCAAGATAATACCGATGGTAACGTGGAATCCGTGGAAACCTGTGATAAAGAAGAACAGGTTAGCGAATAGCTTGTTTCCGTACTCGTTTCTGATATGGCTTGCACCTTCTACCACTAAAACAGCATCTTGTACTCTTTCTATAGAGGCCTCACGAGTAAGGATGACTTTGTGCTTTTCTTTGTTCAATTCAGGGTGAATTGTTTTATCAGCTAATTGCTCTTCAGTTCCTCTATAGATGAATTCAGTTCTTACTAAGATGTTAGGGTTAGCTTTTAGTCCTTCGATAACTTCTTGTGTAGTGAAAGAAGGTCTTGTAGGCTCTTCTGTGAACCAAATTCCTCTACTTCTTGTATTGTCTACTCTTTCTGAAGGGATTGGTTTAGCGAAGTCAGCTAAAGCTACGCGGTGTCCTTCTGAGTCGACAAACTGTAAGATAGCTCCGCCTTTGGTTTCTACAGCTCCGTAACTTCCTTTGATGAAGTTTGTCCACTCATAAGCCTGTGAGCCTATGAAGAATAAACCTCCTAGGATAGTTAGGGCCAAATAAGTTACGACTTTGTTTTTCTTCCCTTGGTGTCCAGCATCAACTGCCAAAACCATTGTTACTGAGGAGAAGATTAGAATAAAAGTCATCAATGCAACGAAGTACATTGGATGGTCTCCGTGGAAAAACGGAAAGTGGTTAAATACCTCATCGGCAATAGGCCAAATTTCTAAGAATTTGAACCTCATGAAGCCATAAGAAATTAGAAATCCTGTAAAAGTAAGAGCATCAGACAAGATGAAAAACCACATCATTAGTTTTCCGTAACTTGCCCCTAGAGGCTCATTACCGCCTTCCCAAACTTTACTTTGAACAGTTGAAGTAGCTGTTGTTCCCATAATTTTTTGCTAAAAATAAAAAATTTGTCAAATGTATGTTTTTTTTCTTATTTGAAGAAATATAAAAATAAAAACAAATACAACCATAAAAAGTCCAGAAAGTGCCAAAACATTGCACTGAGCTCAATTCCAAGCGGTTGAGTGGGGCTGTATTTTTGTTTATAATGATTATAAATTACGACGCAAAGTGAAATTAGTCCGGCAAACAAGTGTATGAGGTGTAGAATTGTTGCTATATAAATAAAGGAGGTGGTGACGTTGCTCTCTGAGCCGGTAAAAAAGTAGCCGTTTTGGACAATTTGACTGAATCCTAAAAATTGTAAAAACACAAACGAAATCCCTAGTGCTAAAGTAATCCACAAGAACATAGAGGTTTTTGCTTTGTTATTTTTCTTGATGGCTTTTACGGCAAGATGAAAAGTGACACTACTAATCATAATCACGATAGTGCTCATCAAAAAAGCAACAGGGAGTTCGAATTCTTTTAGCCAATCGGGTCTTGATTTGCTCACGATATATGCGCTGGTAAGTCCGGCAAACATCATGAACATGCTAATCATTGCCACCCACATCATCGTTTTGAACGATTTGGCTTTTCTTTGATAATCATCGAAAATTTGTGGTTTCATGTTTTTTTGTTTTTTATGGTATTGAGGATTTCATTATCTGAATAAAAACTTATCTAAAACGTATACGATTTGTAGGAGAGTTAGAAACGAAACGCTTACTAACATAAGGGTTCGGGCGGTTTTAGTGTCTCTCTTTTTATAGAGTTTGAATCCGTGATAAAGCATCCATCCTCCCAGAACAGCGATGATGATAGCTGATATAGGAGTGATGTACAGTTTTCCTAAAATTCCTTCTTTATAATATCCGATGACCGGGATTATAGAGATTAATACGGTCCAGAAAGTGTATAGTATGATTTGAATAGCTGTTCCTTTGTCTTGTTTTCCTGTAGGGAGCATGAAGATACCGGCTTTTTTATAATCGTCAAACAAAAACCACCCGATAGCCCAGAAATGAGGGAATTGCCAGAAGAATTGCATCATAAAGAGCGTTCCGGCTTCTATGCCGAAATCGCCGGTAGCGGCAACCCATCCTAGCATAAAAGGAATGGCTCCGGGAAAAGCGCCGACGAATACAGAGAGTGGAGTGAGTGTTTTTAGAGGCGTATACACACAGGTGTATAAAAAAATAGAGATAGCCCCAAACATAGCGGTTTTAGGGTTGATGTTATAGAGGATGATCAATCCAAGTATTGTGAGAGAGCCAGCTATAATAAAAGCTGTTTTTGGAGTCATTCGCTTTGAGGGGACCGGTCTGTTTTTGGTTCTATCCATCAGCAGGTCTGTGTCTTTTTCGATGATTTGATTAAAAGCATTAGAAGACCCCACCAAGCAATACCCCCCTATGGCCAGCATCAGAATTGTAATCCAAGTGTTTTGATTGAATTGGTCCACTCCGAGCAAAAAACCAGCTAGAGAAGAAAATACTACGCTGGCAGCCAAGCGGAACTTTGTAATTTCTTTAAAATCAGAAATAATGTGTTTTATGGATAGGGCAGAAGTATTCAAGACTGTTTCATTAAAAGTGTGGCAAAGGTAAGTCTTTTCCTCTGAAAGTCAAAAGTCTTTTTTAGGATGAATTGGGATAAAAATAAGAGGTTTGGAGTGTTTTGAAAGAATGTTATGATTTTGTATAAAATTTATATTAAGTTAAAATTTGTATAATGAATGTTTTTGATTGGAGTTTTAAAGTAAAAAATGTTACCTTAGCAGTTATGGAAAATGAAAATCCATTAAAGAGGATTTGAAAATCCATGAATTTTTATTGTTATTTATGAATTAAAAAATACACCTTACCACTTTATGAGACAAATTACCAGATTGTTTGATTTTCCTTATTATCAACTTGAAAATCATAAACTTGATGCAGCTTTAGTGACCAAACAAAATGGTGTTTGGGTAAAGACTTCGACTCAGGAATATATAGACAAAGCCAATGCTGTTTCGAGGGCTTTGCTTCGGCTAGGTATAGAGAAGAACCATAAGATTGCGGTTATTTCTTCTAACAACAGAACCGAATGGAACATTATGGATGTAGGTATCCTACAGACGGGTGCTCAAAATGTTCCTATTTATCCTACGATTTCGGAAGAAGATTATCAATATATTTTGAATCACTCTGAATCTGTTTTGTGTTTTGTCTCTGATAAAGAGGTTTTCGATAAGCTAAGCAGTGTTCGAGCTAATATTCCGCTATTAAGAGAAGTTTATTCTTTTGATGAAATTCCGGGTTGTAAAAATTGGCAAGAGCTTTTAGCATTAGGGGCTGATACGTCTAATCAAAATGAGGTAGAAGCCAGAAAAGATTCTGTTCACACCCATGATTTGGCTACTCTTATTTATACGTCAGGAACTACAGGAAGGCCAAAAGGAGTAATGCTTACTCACTCTAATATTATTTCAAACGTTTTGGGTAGTGCTCCGAGGGTTCCTTTTGAGGTAGGTCAATTCAGAAGTTTGAGTTTCTTGCCTATTTGTCACGTTTTTGAAAGGATGATTTTATATCTATATCAATATTGGAGTGTTTCGGTTTATTATGCAGAAAGTATTGATAAGATTAGCGATAACCTCAAAGAGGTGAGGCCCAATGTAATGACTGTTGTTCCGAGGTTGCTTGAGAAAGTTTTTGATAAGATTTACGCTAAAGGAGCAGACCTTACGGGAATCAAGAAAAAACTTTTCTTTTGGGCGTTGGATTTAGGTTTCGAATACGAGCCATATGGGGCTAAGGGAGCTTGGTATGAGTTTAAATTGAAAATTGCCAGAAAGCTTATATTCAGCAAATGGCAAGAGGCCTTGGGAGGCGAGCTCAAGCTTTTGGTTTCGGGTAGTGCTGCTTTACAGCCAAGGCTTACCAGGGTTTTCACGGCCGCCGGAATTCCGGTTATGGAAGGTTACGGTCTTACGGAGACTTCGCCTGTAATCTCTGTAAACGATATGAGAAACAGGGGTTTCAAAGTAGGGACTGTAGGTAAAGTTTTGGATAATGTAGAAGTGAGAATTGCTGAAGATGGAGAAATTCTTTGTAAAGGGCCAAACGTGATGGTGGGTTATTACAAAGACCCTGAAAAAACGGAGGAAGCTCTTAAAGACGGATATTTTCATACGGGTGATATAGGTGAAATCGACAATGAAGGTTTCTTGAGAATCACAGACCGTAAAAAAGAAATGTTCAAAACATCGGGAGGGAAGTATATAGCTCCTCAGATTATTGAGAATATGATGAAGCAATCTCGTTTTATTGAGCAAGTGATGGTGATTGGGGAAGGCGAAAAAATGCCGGCGGCATTTATCCAACCGAGTTTTGAGTTTTTGAAAGATTGGGCGGCTCTAAAAGGTTACGATATAGGAACTACTAATGAAGAAATGGTTTCGAACTCCAAAGTTATTGAAAGAATTCAAGAAGAAGTCAATGAGATTAACAAGAGCTTTGGGCATTGGGAACAGGTGAAGAAGTTTGAGCTTACACCGGATGTGTGGTCTATTGATGATGGACATTTGACACCTACGATGAAACTCAAACGAAAAGTGATTTTGGCTAAATACCAACATTTATACGATAAGATTTATAGATAAATATCAACAAACCTCTGAAAAATTCGGAGGTTTTTTTATTCTTGATTT
>CAYZBA010000090.1:0-7448 GCA_964476555.1 uncultured Flavobacterium sp. | reverse complement strand
ATTTACGGTAATAGTAAAACTCCCCACTTGAAAATCTGAAGCATCCACATTACTTTGCAAACGTATCCAAACCGTGGTTGTGGTACCTCCAGGAATCGAATATGGAGTACTATGGTCTATAACATCGGTCGTGTTACTAGCATTTGCTCCAGTCTCTGAGGTATGAAAACTCACGCTATGGTCTTCATATCCCATTAAAATACCGGAAATAAACTGAGCCAAATCAACACTTTCTGAACCGTCTTTATCGTTATCACATAAAAGTACAGGAGCAGGAGGTGTAAAAGCACAATCTATGGTGATTAAATCAAAAGTTCTTATCTTAAAACAATCACTATTAAAATCTTGAATCTTCACATAAATAGTTTGAGGATTAGAAACCGCCTGATACTGAGTAAGTGATGGATAAGGTGGATTCCACTCTAAATTCCACCAATTCTCCAAATCTGTCATAGATAAGTGAAAAGTGATTTCGTAACCATTAGGATCTAAGTCATCTCCAAGAACCTCATCATATATCTCTGTAAGATCAAAGACACCTAAAGAACCTCCATTTCCGAAACAAGTTTCTAAATCGCTTGGATATCCAGGCTCAAAAGGTTCGGGGACATATACAAAAGTCGGTTGAGATGGTAATGTGACCCCACATAGTCTTGTCCCTTGAACAGAATAATATCCCGTTTCTACAGCTATATATGGATTTTCAGTAGCTCCTGCAATAGGCTCCCCGTTTAAAAACCATTGGTAAGGTTCAAGACCTTCGGTTGTATAAATAATCACCTCACAATCTTCTGTCATAGATAAAAAAGCAGGAGGTTCAGGTCTGTCATTAAATGCGGAGAAAAATCCTGACATAGAAAACCCTGCTCCTTGCTGAACAATACTTGTTGTGAGTTTCAATGCCGAAGTAAGTGTAATGGCTGTCGGGTTACCAATAAGTACATTATTAAACCGAAGCATATAAAAACCTGTCGTTCCAATAGCTGTTCTAGGAATTCCGGTAAGAATCTCCAAGTCTATTCCGTTTAGATAAACTGGTTCTGTGGCACTTTCGATAATCGTATAAGCAAAATAAGGCAAATCTCCATTATTATAGTTAATGAATTTTCTGGTAACAATATCCGTAGAACCAGCACAACCTCCGATAGGTAAAACGGTCGAAACATCAGTTTCACAATCTACTGCCGTTCCAGAATACACAACAATAGGGTTATTTGATTGTATGAAAGAACTTGAATATTGAGTGCTTGTATCTCCGTGATGAAATGTTTGGAAATTACCAGCTACATTCAAATTATAGGTTATTGTTGCTCCTATTTGGATTCCCTCGGCATTAAAATGAGTAACCTCTACAACCGTATTAGGTTCTGTAGCTACAATAGTTGTCTGCTCCGGATGATCTGCTCCTGTTCCAGCTGTTCCACTTCCTCTAACGACCATATACTGTGTTCCTAGAACATTCGTTGGAGCTATTTGATCAACAGTTCCGTCTTCACCGCTTCCACCGCAAGCTTGTGGGGTATCACCATAGCTTCCAACATTAGCTACAATAGGTTTTGTCGAAGTTAATAAAGACCCCATCGAAGCTATAAATAGTCTACTTTCTCCTTCATCAAGATTAGCAATAATAGAACCATTCAGAATAATGTTTGTGTCATCTTCAATCGCCATAACCGAATAAATAGGATTTCCAGTGTTCAACCCTACGTAGCTGCTACGATAATATCCTAGACGAAATGAAGTTCCGATTCCTTCGTTTCCAAAACTTACTAATGAAGCATTTCCTTTAATGTTTGTATTATTGGTTCCAGGAGAATCCGAAGCTATATTCCTGAGATTAACCAATACTGGCTCTGTTGCTTCAACAATGAGTCCTCGATCTGTATAATTCGTATTAATTGCATTTTGAGAAACTGAACTTGCCGTTCCTATAAAACGATAAGAAACAGGATTTGCAGCTGTTACGTTTAAAGTTGTAATATAAACTCCATTACTTTTATACAAATCTACATTAACCGTAGTTGTACTGAGAGTTGAAACTACAATTTCATTTGCATCACTCCAATACTGCCAAGGAGAAGGAGCTATGTAGTGTTTAGTATAATACTGAGCATTACAGAAACTGTAGATAAACAAAAAAAGCAAAGTAATTTTTTTCATGTAATTGGTTGGTTATTAATATCTTTCGACAACAACAAATATAATTATTTCGACTAAATAAAAAATAAACTCTCCTTCAAAATGACATTCAAAGGAGAGTTTATTAAATCTTTATAATATTATAGTCAACCAAGAGCTACTGCAATTTACTCTAAAATCTGTTTGGTGTGTTCTTTGGTCTTCACCTTATCAATTACTTCTTCAATTATTCCATTCTTGTCGATAATAAAAGTAGTTCGAAGAATACCGTCAAAGGTTCTACCCATAAACTTTTTTTCACCCCAAACACCAAAAGCCTCGATTACTTTTCGTTCTGTATCAGCTATAAGCGGGAAAGGCAAATTGTTTTTTTCTTTAAAGTTTTGCTGTCTTTTAGCATTGTCTGCACTTACTCCTAATAACTGATACCCCGAAGCCAAAAAGCGTTGATAATTATCTCGTAAATCACACGCCTCTGCCGTACAGCCTGGAGTACTCGCTTTCGGATAAAAGAAAACAACTAGTTTTTTGCCTTTATAATCAGATAATTTATGCTGTTTACCTCCTTGATCTATGCCTAAATCTTCGGGAGCTCTATCGCCTTTTTGTAACATGATTTGTACTCTACAATATTTTTAATTGGCTACTTGACTGATAAACTGAATTCTCATTAAACGAAGTTCATCATAATCATAATCTCCATCAAACTCCTTCATAGCATCGCTAATCTTGTCTGATTCAGATTCCATAAAATAGTCGTGGATTTCTTCTTGCTGGTCCTCGTCAAGGATTTCGTCTATCCAATATTTAATATTGAGTTTAGTTCCGGAATACACAATTTGTTCCATTTCTTTGAGCAACTCATCCATCGTAAGACCTTTGGCTTTGGCTATATCATCCAAAGGTAGTTTTCTATCTACGTTCTGAATGATATAGAGCTTCAGAGCAGAGTTCGCTCCCGTAGATTTCACAATCAAATCGTCCGGACGAACAATATCGTTATCTTCTACGTATTTTGCGATAAGCTCAATAAATTCTTTACCGTATTTTTTTGCCTTACCCTCTCCTACTCCGTGAACATTTGCCATCTCTTCAATCGTAATCGGATATTTAAGAGCCATATCTTCTAACGACGGATCTTGGAAAATCACAAACGGTGGTAAGCTCAGTTTTTTAGCTACTTTCTTACGTAAATCTCTCAAATATTCCATAAGTTTGGCATCAGCTGTCACCTGAGCTTTAGTCATAGAAACGATAGCCTCGTCATCAGCTTCGCCATATTCGTGGTCTTCGCTCATCATAAAAGAAGTTGGGTTGGCTAAGAACTCTTCTCCTTTTTTGTTCATTTTGATAACTCCGTAGCTCTCGATGTCTTTGTCTAAAAGACCTGCCACCAACACTTGTCGGAGCAGAGCCATCCAATACTTTTCATCAAAATCTTTTCCTTTCCCAAAAAGGAAATGAGTATCGGTTTTGTAAGCCTTAATATGTGCATTTACTTTACCAGTAAGCGTATAGATAATTTCTTTGGCTTTGTATATTTGCCCAATTTCCTTAACAGTTTGTAGCAATAAAACCACTTGGTCTTTAGCCTCTACTTTCGTTTTAGGATTCCTAACGTTATCATCCATATCGGCTCCTTCTCCGGTCTCTAAATCGAATTCTTCTCCAAAGTAGTGCAATAAGAATTTACGTCTTGACATCGAAGTTTCTGCATAGGCTACCACTTCTTGCAAAAGCGCATAACCAATTTCTTGTTCTGCTACAGGTTTACCTACCATAAACTTCTCCAATTTCTCAATATCTTTATATGAATAGAAAGCCACACAATGCCCTTCTCCACCATCACGACCGGCACGACCAGTTTCTTGATAATAACTTTCTAGCGATTTTGGAATATCATGGTGAATTACAAAGCGTACATCCGGTTTATCGATACCCATACCAAAAGCAATAGTAGCTACCACGACATCTACTTCTTCCATCAAAAACATATCCTGATGTCGAGCTCTGGTTTTTGCATCAAGACCTGCGTGGTATGGTACCGCAGAAATT
The DNA here is from genome assembly GCA_964476555.1 of uncultured Flavobacterium sp. GTDB lineage: Bacteria > Bacteroidota > Bacteroidia > Flavobacteriales > Flavobacteriaceae > Flavobacterium. The sequence continues at coordinate 3,254 of CAYZBA010000090.1, read as the reverse complement.
CCGTTTACTTGTAAGAGTTGAGCAATTTCTTCAACCTTCTTACGGCTAAGGCAATAAATAACCCCAGACTTTCCTTTTCTTTGTTTTATAAAGCGAATAATATCTGATTCGACATTCTTGGTTTTCGGGCGAACTTCATAATACAAATTCGGGCGATTGAACGAAGCTTTAAATATATTCGCCCCCGTCATATCCAAGTTTTTCAAAATATCTTCCTGTACTTTCGGAGTAGCCGTAGCTGTTAGCCCAATAATTGGAATATTTTCTCCTAATTGTTGCACTGTACTTCTGAGGTTCCTATATTCCGGACGGAAGTCATGCCCCCATTCAGAAATGCAATGTGCCTCATCAATAGCTACAAAAGAAATCTTTTGATCCTTTAAAAACTGTACGTATTCATCTTTAATTAGACTCTCCGGAGCCACATAAAGTAATTTGGTGGTTCCGTTTTGAATATCTTCTTTCACACGATTAATTTCACTTTTCGTAAGTGAAGAATTCAAAACATGAGCAATTCCGGGATTAGCAGAAATTCCTCTAATTGCATCTACTTGATTTTTCATTAAAGCAATAAGCGGCGAAACCACAATAGCAGTTCCATCTAAAACTAAAGCAGGAAGCTGATAACATAACGACTTCCCACCTCCGGTTGGCATAATCACAAACGTATTATGCCCATTGATAATACTTCTTACGACTTGTTCTTGTAAACCCTTGAACTGATTGAATCCAAAATATTTTTTCAGTTCTTTGTGTAAATCCAGTTCCGATGAATCCATTTTCGTTTCAATGTAATTTTTTTACCTAAATTTGCGTTCAATAAAAGTACGACAACTTTTTTAATCTGCAAAAATTTTAGACTGAGTTTTGAAATCAACTGAAAAAATCCTCAAAAACGCCCAGCAAGTTTTCTCTCACGAAAGCAAATCAATAGCTCAACTCATTGATTTTCTTGACGAAAACTTTGTTAAAACCGTAACCACTATTCTTGAAACCAAAGGTAAAGTCATTGTTACCGGTATCGGAAAAAGCGCTATTATTGCTCAAAAAATCGTGGCAACCCTTAATTCTACAGGCACTCCTTCGCAATTTTTACATGCTTCAGAGGCTATACACGGTGATTTAGGAATGATTCAGCCCAACGATATCGTGATTTGTATTTCGAAAAGTGGGAACAGTCCGGAAATTAAAGTTCTGGCCCCGATTATTAAAAATTTCGGAAACATTTTGGTTGGAATGACAGGAAACAAAGACTCTTTCTTAGCCAAACAGTCAGACTATGTTTTGAACACTTTCGTAGAAAGAGAATCTTGCCCCAACAATGTCGCCCCGACAGACAGCACCACTGCCCAACTCGTTATGGGAGATGCTTTGGCGGTTTGCCTGATGTACGAAAGAGGATTTACGGCTAATGATTTTGCTAAATATCACCCGGGAGGAGCTTTAGGTAAACAACTATTACTTAAAGTAAAAGACATGCTCGACAAAGAAAACAAACCGAGCGTGGGTCCAAACTCAACCATAAAAGACGTAATAGTAGAGATTTCTCAAAAACGACTAGGTGTTACAGCAGTAGTTGAAGATAACGAACTCAAAGGAATCATTACAGACGGAGACATCCGAAGAATGTTGGAAAAACAAGACAGTTTTTCTCATCTGACCGCTCAGGATATTATGACAAAAAACCCAAAAACCATAGAAACAGAAAAGATGGCAGTCGAAGCCCTACACACTATGGAAAACTTCTCTATTACACAACTTATCGTAACAGAAAATAAACAATATGTAGGAATCATCCACCTTCACGATTTATTGAAAGAAGGAATTATTTAACCCCCAAAAAAGCATTATAATTCATCAAACCTATACACAAATAAATGAGCAAGAAAGATTTAGGAGAAATGTCGTTTTTAGACCATCTAGAAGCACTTCGTTGGGTACTTATTCGCAGTTCTCTTGCCATAGTAATTGGAGCATGTGTCTCATTCTTCTTTATTGATTTTATTTTTGACACCATCATTTTCGGACCTAAAAATCCGGATTTTATTACCTATCGCTTTTTTTGTGAACTAGGGAAATCCTTCGGAGCAGACGAAGGCATGTGTATTCAAGAGTTGAATTTCAACATTCAAAGTAGACAAGTGGGGTCTCAATTTGCAGCTACAATCTGGATGGGAATCACAGCCGGATTCATCATAAGTTTCCCATTTATTTTATGGGAGTTCTGGAAATTCGTAAGACCGGCACTTTACGAAAAAGAAAAGAAAAATGCCAAATGGTTTATCATCATCGCTTCGATTTTATTCTTCATCGGAGTATTGTTCGGATACTTTATTACCGCTCCACTTTCAATAAACTTTTTAGGTAACTATTCTGTTAGCAACCACGTACATAACGATTTTGATATCGATTCTTATATCGGGCTCATTAAGACTTCTGCCCTATCGTGTGGACTCATCTTCGAACTCCCAATTCTGATGTTCTTTTTAGGTAGATTAGGAGTTGTTTCTGCCGAATTTTTAAAGAATTACAGAAAAATAGCTTATGTACTGATTCTTATCGTTGCAGCAATTATCACTCCGCCTGATGTAGTGAGCCAAATTGTAGTGTCAATTCCACTAATTATACTCTATGAAGCTAGTATTTATATCGTAAAATGGGTTACAAAAAAACAAACGTTATCGAAGCTTTAGTACAGTAAAAATCACATTAATAAAAAAATTCTTGAAAATATAGGTCTCTTTTTTTTCTTATTTGAAGAGAAGTTGTATTTTCGCACACTCAAAATAAAATAAATTCGAAATAAAATGGCAGTTTTATCAAAAATCAGACAACGTTCAATCTTAGTAATTGCAGTAGTTGGTATTTCACTGTTGGCCTTTGTGATAGGCGATGCGATTCAAGGTGGGGTTCTAGGCGATTCTATGCGTTATGCAGGTTCTATAAACGGAGAGGATATCTTTGCAGAAGAATTCCGTTTTAAAGTAGCTAACCAAGAGCAACAAGGTCAAGGAACTTCTACTACGATGATTTCAAACAGCTTGTGGAGCCAAGAAATACGTAGAGTTTTGTATGCTGAACAAATCGAAAAAGCCGGGATTCGTGCCGGTAAAAAGCAAATCGAGGGAATTTTTGAACAAAACCCACAAGTAAACTCTATGTTTCTAGATGAACTAGGAAGATTCAGCCAAGAAAAATACAACCAATATATTGAGATGGTTAAAGTTCAAAACCCAACTCAATGGAAAATGTGG
>CAYZBA010000089.1:0-7504 GCA_964476555.1 uncultured Flavobacterium sp. | reverse complement strand
CAACCAATATATTGAGATGGTTAAAGTTCAAAACCCAACTCAATGGAAAATGTGGCTCGAAAACTACGAAGAACAATTGATGAATTTCGCTAACGAGCAAACTTATAACACTCTTGTAAAAGCAGGTATCAATGCTTCTGCTGTTGAAGGAAAAGCTCTTTACAAAAGAGAAAACGACAAAGTTACTTTTGATTATGTAATGCTGCCTTATTCTAGCATCAATGATGATGAAGTAACAGTTAGCGATGCGGATATCATCGACTATATGTCAAAAAGAAAAAATCAATACAAAGCCGATGATTCTAGAGATATCGAATACGTTCTAATCGAAAGCAAAGCTTCTGAAAAAGACGTAGAAGAGATTATGACAAATGTTGCCTCTCTTCTTGAACCTAAAACTGTATTTAATTCAGAAACTGGAGAAAACGAAACTGTAGACGGATTTGCTACTACTAACGACGTAAAAGAATTCGTTTCTTCAAACTCTGATCTTCCTTTCAACGAAAAATATGTTTTCGCTAAAGAAATTCCTGCTATAACAGACTTTACTGTAGGTAGCACAACTGGAGTTTACAAAGATGGGGATTATGTAAAAGTTTCTAGAATCCTAGACAGCAAAATAATTGCTGACTCTGTAAAAGCTAGTCATATTATCATCCCTTTTGCTGGAGCTTTTCAATCTACAGCAACAACTTCAAAAGAAGAAGCAAAAAAACAAATAGACAGCATCTTTAACTTAGTAAAAGGAAACGAAGCTAAATTTAAAGAAGTAGCTGATCAAATCAACACTGACGGAACCAAAGGAAAAGGCGGAGATATCGGATGGGTACAATATTCTCAAATCTCTTATGAAGGATTTGATCCTGATTTCGCTAAATTCATGTTCTTCAACCCTAAGGGAAGTTCTCAAATAGTTGAAACTAAATTCGGATACCACATCATTAAAGTTGATGAAACAGGAAGCAAACAACCTGCTTACCAAATCGCTACAATTGCTCGTAAAATAGAGCCTTCATCTACTACAAATGACGAAATATACACTCTTTCGCAAAAAATCGAATTAGAAGCTCAAACAAAATCAATCGAAGATATCGCCAAAGAACACAATCTTGAAGTTCTTAAAGCAAACGGAGTAGCTGCTCAAGACGAAAACCTCCCTAAAATAGGATCTCAAAGAAGCGTCATCGTTTGGGCTTTTGGAAAAGACGCTGAAAAAGGAAGTGTAAGACGCTTTGACATCGCTCAAGGACATGTTATTGCAAAAATTAAAAACATCAACGATAACGGTTTACAATCGGTTGAGCGCATGAGAACTTCTATCGAGCCTATCATCAAAAATCAGAAAAAAGCGGCAATCTTAAAAGAGAGAGCTAAAGGAGCTACTCTTGAAGAAATTGCTAAGGCTAACAACGAAACTCTTAGAAATGCTAACGGTATTTCTCTAGCTAGCCCGAACTTAATGGGTGTTGGAATGGAGCCAAAAGTAGTAGGAAGAGCTTTTTCTCTTGAAACAGGAAAAGTTTCTGAGGCTATCGAAGGAAAAATGGGTGTTTTCTTTGTAAAAACTCAAGCTGTTGTTGCAGCGCCTGAATTGCCAAACTACGTAACTTTCACTAACCGTGTGAAACAACAAGCCCAAAGTATGGCACAAACAAGAGTATTCACTGCCATGAGAAACAAAGCCGAGATTAAAGACAACCGTATCAACATCGGTCTATAATCTTAAAAACATACAAAAACAAAGAAGCCTCAAATATTTGAGGCTTTTTATTGCTTAATTTTCTCAGCATATACGATATAATATCGAGGAGTAAATCTTCTTAGTAATGGACGGATCCCTATTTTTGAAATTGGATTCGTCCATTTCTTACTATCGAGAATCCTCCAGCCTGTTTTTTCTAAAAGCCAATCGAGTTGCCAAGATTCAAACTCGTGATAATGCCTGTCTCTCATATCTGTTTCACTTCGATAAGCCGGACTAAACCATAATCTTAACGGTACAGATATGACAATTTTATCACATTTAATTTCTTTTAAAATCGTATAAGGATTCAATAAATGTTCCAAAATTTCTAGAGCAGTAACCACCGTATAATGGTTGTTTTTCAAAGCAGATTGATCTTCATCCAAATCTTCTCCTTGAGTGTTCTGAACCTGGTAGCCTTCTAGCTTCATGATTTCGGAAAAAGGATTAACAACTCCTAAATCCAAAATACTTTCTGTAGTCGAAACATGTTTTTTTAAAAACTCTAAGGTATGCTTATAGCGTTTCTCAGGGAAATATTTTTCGTACATCCTTAAAATGATTAAGTTTGTGTAAATTTACAGAAAAAACAATTCGATTCTCTCTCGATAATAAATGCCTAAAAACTCCACCTCCAAACAAGTCTTTTGGTTTAGCCTTATCAACTATTTAGGTGTGGGCATCGGTATTATTTCTACACTTTTCATATATCCCGAAAACACCGAATTTTTAGGAATTATTAGAACTATTGAGGCTTATTCTCAAGTCATTTTTCCCTTATTGCTTTTAGGAGCTTCTCAAGCTTTAGTACACTTCTATCCTGTCTTAGACAAGCAATACAGAAATCGTTTGTTTCTCTACAGTTTATTTTCGGTTTTAGGAAACTCAATTCTTGTCTTTTGCGGACTCTTTTTAATTCTGAAAATCGTCCATTTCGACTATTCTGAGTTGGTTTGGTTTGCCTTCCCTATCGGGATCGCCATTGCTCTGAATGAAGTTTTCAAACGTCAAGCGCTTAACCTACATAAAATTGCTTTTCCAACTCTGTTTGAAAAACTAATTCCAAAATTACTTTTGCCTTTGGCTTTTATTCTTATCGGAGCGATGGTCATCGATGAGCTTGAAGGTATTTTACTCTTTGTATTTGCCTATCTCCTGATTTTGATTCTCACTTCTCTGTACACGATTTCTCACGATAAAACTCGTTGGGATGCTCGATTTAGAAAGATTTTCATAACTATTCCGAAAAAAGAATACTTCCGATACAGTTTGTACGCCTTTACGGGGAGCTTAGGGTCTCTTTTGGCCTTCCGAATTGATACTATTATGCTTAACATCTTGAACTATCCTATGAACAGTATCGGGATTTACAGTATCGGAGTTGTGTTGGCTTCTACTCTCGCCATCCCGGCTACGGGTATTTTTGCAATTCATTCTCCACTTATATCAGATTACGTAAAAAATAACAAGATTGCCGAATTAGGCTCAAAATACAAAGAAACGGCTAAACTTCTTTTTGCTTTGGGAGCAGTCTTTTATAGTTGCATTTTTTTAGGGATTGACGAATTGTTTTCGCTTTTACCTGCCTACAACAAATTAGTACATTCCATCCCGGTTATTCTGGTTTTAGGTATCGGAATCATCATCAATATGGGTACCGGTTTTAACTCCGAGATTATTACCTATTCCAATTTCTATCGATTTAATGTAGCCGCTATCCTACTCATGATTTTCTTGAATATCGGTTTAAACCTATTGTTTTTACTTCATTTCGACATGGGGATTATTGGTGTAGCATATTCGTCTTGCATTTCGCTTACAGCATTCAACCTTCTGAAAATTCATTTCATTTATCAGAAATTCGGAATTTTACCGTTCGATAAAAAATACGCAAAAATATTACTAATCGTTTTAGCAACAGGAACATTGGTATATATACTGCCTAATATGTCGTCTGCTTTTTGGAATTTGACGGTGAAAGTCTCTCTTTGTTTGCTAATAAATTTCGGATTGATCTATAAACTTAGATTAGTACCGTTTTTGAATCAAAAACTAGAAAACATAATACATCACCATAAAAATTAACCAAGAGAATATTGTATATTTGTTTTATCACTTGTGCTGAAAAATGACCGAAAAAAAACAGAATAAATACGACAAAGCCTATTTAAAAATCGCTAAAGAATGGGGGCAGTTATCTTACTGCACTCGTAGAAAAGTCGGAGCGATTATTGTAAAAGACCGAATGATTATTTCTGATGGTTACAACGGAACCCCATCTGGTTTCGAAAATTGTTGTGAAGACGAAATGGGTTACACCAAATGGTATGTACTTCACGCAGAAGCGAATGCCATTTTAAAAGTAGCTCGTTCAACTCAAACTTGTGACGGAGCAACTCTTTATATCACACTTTCTCCTTGTAAGGAATGTAGTAAACTCATTCATCAAGCAGGAATCACAAGAGTGGTTTATCACGAGAGTTACAAAGATGCTTCAGGTATCGAGTTCTTGAAAAAAGCAGGTGTTGTTGTAGACTTTATAGCCAACCTAGATTAACGTTTTGAAAATCAAACCTATATATATTCCTTTGTTGATAGCTTTCATTTTGATTGCAGGAATATCTATTGGAATGGCTTTGGCGTTTATTTATCAAACCTCAAATCAGACTCCTTCTGAAAATCGAGACAAACTCGACAGACTTATTCACCTTATCGAAAATGAATACGTAGACGATGTTAATACCGATTCTATCGTAAACATAGCTTTAAACAGAATTTTAGAACACCTAGACCCTCATTCGGTTTATATTGACCCCGAAAGTTTCGAGTATGTCGAAGAAAGCATGAGAGGAAATTTTGTGGGTATCGGAATCAACTTCTATGTTTATAAAGACACCCTTACTGTAATCCGAACCATCGAAAACGGCCCTTCTGAAAAAGCCGGATTAAAGGCAGGTGACCGAATTCTATTAGCTAACAACGACACTCTTTATGGTAAAAAATTCTCATCTGACTTCCTAGTAAATAAACTCAAAGGAGCGAAAGATTCAGAAGTGAAGTTGAAGGTTTTTCGCAAGGTCGAAAACAAGTTTTATGACTTTAAAGTTAAAAGAGATGTCATTCCGCTTAAAAGTGTAGACATAGCTCTAAAACTAAATGAAAACACAGGATACATCAAAATCAATCGTTTTGCAGAGACAACTTACAAGGAATTCAAAACAGCGCTACAAAAACTCAACAGACTCCATATCAACAAACTAATTGTAGATTTGCGAGATAATGCCGGTGGTTTTGTGGATGCTGCAGTTATGATTGCCGATGATTTCCTGGAAGAAGGTAAACTCATCGTAACTACCAAATACAAAAAAGGAGAAGAAGAAAATGAGTATGCTACGCCTAACGGCCTTTTCGAAAAAGGAGAACTCTTCATTTTGATCAACGAAAATTCAGCCTCTTCGAGTGAAATTTTAGCCGGAGCCATTCAGGATAACGACAGAGGAACCATTATCGGAAGACGTTCGTTTGGGAAAGGTTTAGTACAAAGAGAAAGTTATTTTGCCGACGGTTCAGCCGTGAGACTTACTGTCGCTCGTTACTATACTCCTACAGGTCGTTCTATCCAAAAAGACTATAGCGACAAGGAACGCTATTTTTATCATTGGGAAGAAAAGCAAGAAACCGAAAAAGAAATTCCTTTGGCCGATAGTTTGAAGTTTTATACTCCTCAAGGCAAAGTAGTATATGGAGGGGGCGGAATTTATCCGGATGTTTATATCCAAAAAAGTGAGTTGGAAGACGAATCTGTGCTTTACATGATGACTTCTGCTATTGCTAACAGCTTCGTTTTTGAGACCATCGACAAAAACCGAAATAAATTTCAAAACTTGTCTCTAGAAGCTTTAGAAGCAACATTAAGAGCCAATCAAAACTATTATACGGAGTTTAATAACTTTCTGAATCGCCAAGGAATTCATTTGTCATCTTTAGACAAAAACCGAACTACTATCGAAAAATACCTTAAAGCTGAGTTTATCCGTCAACTCTTCTCAGAAGAGACCTACTATAAATCTCTATTGGAGGATGATGTGATGGTGAAAAAGGTATTTGAATTCTAATCTACCTCAAACCTTCAATAGGCTTTTTGTCCACAATTTATATCTTTGTGGAAACATAAAACCTATGTCTGTAAAAATTGATGATTCTTGGAAAGCTGTATTAGAAAGCCAATTTAGCTCTCCGTATTTTACTTCTCTTATCGAATTCGTAAAACAACAATATGCCACTAGAACCTGCTATCCAAAAGGAAGTCAGATATTTGCAGCTTTTGACCGATGTAAATTCAACGAGGTAAAAGTAGTCATCTTAGGGCAAGACCCTTACCACGGACCCGGCCAAGCCAACGGATTGTGCTTTTCGGTAAACGACGGAATTGCCTTCCCTCCTTCGCTCATCAATATTTTCAAAGAAATCGAAAACGATTTGGGTAAACCTTTCCCAAAAACCGGAAACCTCGAACGATGGGCAGACCAAGGCGTCCTTTTGCTCAACGCCACTTTAACTGTCGAACAATCCAAACCTGGAAGTCATCAAAATCAAGGGTGGGAAACTTTTACGGATGCAGTTATCAAAGCCGTATCAGACCACAAAGAAAATGTCGTTTTCTTGCTTTGGGGCGGATTTGCCAAAAGCAAAGCTTCACTAATTGATAAAAATAAACATTATATTTTAACCTCAGGCCATCCGTCTCCGATGAGTGCTAACAGAGGATACTGGTTCGGTAACAAACATTTCAGCAAAACCAATGAGTTTTTGAAATCCAAAGGTTTAAAAGAAATCGACTGGTAATATTGCAGCTATGAGCTTTGACCAAACACCTAAAAAATTCGACCGCATCGTCGGGATTCTGATTCAACTGCAATCCAAAAAGATTGTCAAGGCTCAAGATTTGGCTGAGCGTTTCGAAGTAAGCCTTCGCACCATTTACCGAGACATTCGAACCTTAGAAGCTTGTGGAGTCCCGATTTATAGCGAAGCAGGTGTTGGTTATTCTTTAGTTGACGGTTACCGCTTACCTCCGGTGATGTTCACTAAAGAAGAAGCGATGAGCTTTATCACCGCCGAAAAACTGATGCAACACTTCACGGATACGAATCTGAAAAAACACTTTCAATCCGCCCTTATCAAAATCAAAGCGGTGCTGAAAGATTCCCAAAAAGACTGGATTGAATCCGTAGAATCAAAAATGGCGGTTACCCCGGCTACTCATTTTTTCAATAAAGATATTCCCGATGCACTAGAAATTTTAATCGAAAGTATTGCCGAGAAAAAACAAGTGGTCATGACTTACGAAAGTGTCGAAGCGGAGCATCCATCCGAGAGAACTATCGAGCCCGTGGGTGTTTTTCACGAACACAACTTTTGGTATGTGATGGGCTATTGTCATTTAAGAAAAGACTATCGTCAATTCCGAGCAGACAGAATTCTTAGCATTTCACGAAGCGAGAAACCTTTCACAAAAACTCATCAAGATTTAGAATACTATCGTAAAAAACCTCTAACAGAAAACAAAAGTTTAGTTCGCCTTCGAATAAATAGAACTGTAGCCAAATACTTGCATTTCAACAGAAACTTTTATGGTTTTACCAAAGAAATCAAACACAAAGATTATGTCGAAATGCACTTTGAGGTCGATTACAAAAACCGTGGAATGGCTCGCTGGTTTATGATGTTTGCCGATTGGGCAGATATACTCGAACCTGA
>CAYZBA010000088.1:0-7555 GCA_964476555.1 uncultured Flavobacterium sp. | reverse complement strand
ATTGCTCTAAGGCTTGTTGTATTCCGAATTGGGTTGAAACAGTTGTCATTTTTATTATTTAATTGTTTAAAATTTAATTTTTCACAAAAATACGAATTTATTTTTTCCATTCTTCAATCCAAGTATGAAGAGCATCAATCCAAAGTTGGTCTTCGTTCATACATGGAATAGCTAAAAACTCTTCACCTCCGTTTGAGATAAAATCTTCTTTAGCTCTCATTCCTATTTCCTCTAGAGTTTCCAAACAATCCGAAACAAAAGCAGGAGTAACTACGGCAAGCTTTTTCAGTCCGCTTTTGGCCAAATTGTTAATCTCTACGTCTGTATAAGGGTCGAGCCATTTATCTCCAGAAAGTCTCGATTGAAACGTGTTGACCACTTTGTTTTTATCTATGTTAAGGTATTCCACTATTTGACGAGTGGTTTCAAAACAGTGGGTTCTGTAGCAAAATTCAGAATCAGGAGTATTAGGCGTACAGCAATAAACTTCTCTTTCAAACTTTTTGTGAGTGCCAGGCTTTCCCGTTTTTCGGATATGCCTTTCTGGAACTCCGTGATAAGAGAATACAATTTTTTCGTAATCAAAATCACCCAAATGTTTTTTGATGGACTCTGCTTGAGCTTTGATATACTCTTTTCGGTTATAAAAAGCAGGGAAATGAGAAAGCTTCATATTTGAGAACTGGGCTTTCTGAATTTTATTAGCTAATTCTGTTATAGTCTCTGTCGAAGCTAAAGCATATTGCGGATACAATGGTAAAACCAAAACATCTGTTACTCCTTTTTGGTGTAATTCTTTAAGCCCGTACTCAATACTTGGTTTTCCGTAACGCATAGCCAAAGCAATCGGAATATCGGTTTTGGCTTGAACTTTTTTGTGTAAACGTTCTGACAAAACAATAAGCGGAGAACCTTCGTCCCACCAAATTTGCTGATAGGCTTCAGCGGATTTTTTAGCTCTTTTTCTAAGCCCAATGATAATACCACGAACCAAAAAAACACGGAATAAATACGGATAATCAATCACATATTTATCCATTAAAAATTCATCCAAATACGGTTTAACGTCTTTGGGTGTTGGGCTTTCGGGCGAACCGAGATTGACTAAAAGGACTCCTTTCATTTGTTTTTCAATAGTTTTATGAAATTACTTACCGTATTCTTTAACCGCTTCCACAAAGGCTTTAGCGTGATCAACAGGAATGTTTGGTAAAATTCCGTGACCAAGGTTTACGATATATTTGTCTTTTCCGAATTCATCAATCATTTGGTGAACCATTTTTTTGATGGTCGGAATTGGAGAAAGCAATCTCGCCGGGTCAAAATTTCCTTGTAAAGTGATGTTTCCGCCAGTCAAGTATCTCGCATTTCGAGCCGAACACGTCCAGTCAACACCAAGAGCTGAAGCTTTACTTTGAGCCATTTCGCCTAGAGCAAACCAACATCCTTTCCCAAAAACAATAGTCGGAGCAATTTTCGAAATTTCTTCAACGATTTGGTTGATATATTTCCAAGAAAATTCTTGATAATCAACCGGTGAAAGCATGCCACCCCAGCTGTCAAAAACTTGGATAGCATTACATCCGGCTTCTACTTTTTTCTTTAAATAAGCAATGGTTGTGTCTGTAATTTTTTGTAGTAACGCATGAGCAGCTTCAGGTTGCGAAAAGCAGAAACCTTTAGCCGTGTCATAGCTTTTTGAGCCTTTTCCTTCTACTACGTAACAGAAAATCGTCCAAGGGGAACCCGCAAAACCAATAAGGGGAACTTCATCTTCAAGCATTTGTTTGGTTAGCCTGATGGCATCCATCACATAGCCTAAAGTTTCTTCAATATCCGGAACGTTTACTTTTTCTACATCCGCAAAAGAACGAATCGGGTTTGGAATAAGCGGACCTACGCTTTCTTTCATCAACACTTCGATTCCCATCGCTTGAGGAACTACCAAAATATCCGAAAACAAAATTGCAGCATCCGGTTGTACAATTCTGATGGGTTGTACAGTGATTTCGGCTGCTAATTCGGGTGTTTGACAACGAGTGAAGAAGTCGTATTTGTCTCGCAATGCTCTGAATTCGGGCAAGTATCTTCCGGCTTGACGCATCATCCAAACAGGAGGTCTTTCAACCGATTCGCCTTTTAAGGCTCTCAAGAATAAATCGTTCTTTAACATACTAAAAAATTAAAGCCCAAAGGTAGTCAATTATTCCCTTTGGGCGAAATAGGATTAATGCTTTAATAACTTCGAAAAATCAGAACTTGAAGGTTCTTCAAATATCTCTAAATCAAATTCAGACGCGACTGTAAGCAAGTGATCAAAAATATCTGCCGCTACTTTTTCGTGATATATCCAACGAACGTCTTTGGTGAAACAATATACTTCTAGAGGAAGCCCTTGCGAAGTCGGTGGGAGCTGACGAACCATAGCGGTCATCTCTTTGTTGATTTCCGCTTTTTGAGATATATATCGTTCTGCATAAATTCTAAAAACTCCAATATTAGTAAGTCTTCTGACGTTTACAGAAATCATATCTACATCGCCCAGCTTAGCATTGTGCTCGGCAATTTCTTTTTCCTTTTCAATAATATAATCCCTGATGAGTCTGTATTTTTTAAATCGATTGAGCATTTCCTCATCACAGAATTTAAAACTACTGATTTTGAAGTTAATCGTACGCTTAATTCTTCTTCCACCGGATTCAGACATTCCTCTCCAGTTTTTGAAAGAATCCGTAATAAATGCATATGTTGGAACTGTAGTAATGGTTTTGTCCCAGTTTCTTATTTTAACCGTATTGAGATTAATAGAAAGCACATCACCATCTGCTCCATACTTTGGCATTTCTACCCAATCTCCTACTCTTACCATGTCATTAGCAGAAACTTGAATACTGGCAACGAAACCTAAAATCGTATCTTTGAAAATCAACATCAAAATAGCCGAAGCAGCTCCTAAAGAAACTAAAAATGCTATAGGTGATTTTCCGGTAAGTTCAGAGAAGATGATGATTCCACAAACAAAGTATATCAAAATCGTTATCAATTGCATGTAACTGTCTAAAGGCTTATCTGCAAAAGCTTTTTGAGTTTTAAAATGATCTCGTAACGATTTAAAAACGCCGTTGATAATTAGCCCGACAGTAAGAATGATAAAGATATCTGTTATCAATAAAGTGAAGTGTGTCCATCTCGGGAAACCTACAAAAATAAGCGGAAGAGTTTGTTTGGCAATTACTAGCGGAATAAAATGAGTAAGGTTTTTTAATACTTTGTTGTGAATAAGATAATCGTCAAACTTCGTTTTGCTTTTTCTGGTAAATCGAATGACAATTACTTGAAAAATTCTACGAAGGAAGTAATCAACAAAATAGAGCAGAAGTGCTACTCCTAAAAATAGTACTACGGAGTTGATTCCATGAGCTAATTTTTCACTAACGCCTAATTGTAGTATTTTCTCGAATAAAAAATTATAAATATCGCTTTGAATCTCGATGTTATATGAAATCATATTGTTTAAATGTTTTGTGCAAAGTTAACAACCTTATTTTGAACTGCCTAAAATAGAGTTTTTTTTGATTTTTTATTAACACAATTCGAATTTATTTTGTCAAAAAATTATTTAGAAACTTTCAAATCGGTACACTTTCAAATTAGCTATCTTTGCCCTATGAAGTTCGAAGATGTACTAGGTCAAGAATACCTGAAAAACCATTTGATAAAAACCACAGATTCCGGAAGAATTCCTCATGCTCAACTCTTTGTGGGCAATGAAGGAAGCGGAACGTTACCTATGGCTATTGCCTATGCTCGTTATGTATTGTGTGGCAAAGATAATGCAGATTGTTCTCTAAAGTTTGATGCTCTTTCGCATCCGGATTTGCATTTTATTTACCCTACAGTTACTACCGAAGATGTAAAATCAAAACCAAAAAGTATTGATTTTCTGCCACTTTGGAGGGAGTTCGTAAAAGAAAATCCCTACGGAAGTCTTTTTGATTGGTATAAAAAACTCGGACATCTAAACAAACAAGGTGAAATCAGAGTAGATGATGCTCAAGAAACCCTCAAAACGCTGTCCTTAAAATCATACGAAGGCGGATATAAAGTTCTGATTATCTGGAATGCAGATAAAATGAACATCACCACAGCCAACAAACTTCTGAAAATTATTGAAGAACCACCTGCTAAAACTCTTTTTATTCTCATAAGCGAAAACGAACACAACATCATTCAAACCATTAGGTCAAGATGTCAAGTATTACACTTCGGTGCCTTGAGCCAAAAAATTATTGTGGATGCTTTGGTTTCAAAACATCAGGTCGAAGAAAATCAAGCTAATAAAATCGCTTATCAAGCTCAAGGAAGTTATACCAAAGCTCTCGAAATACTTAATGACGATAACGAATTTCCGTTTGATGAATGGTTTGTGAGTTGGGTGAGAACGGCTTTTCGAGCCAAAGGAAATCCAGGATCAATTTTAGGGCTTATTACATGGAGTGAAACCATAGCTTCTCTAGGTAAAGAAACCCAAAAGAAATTTTTGTTATATTGTATCGAGATTTTCCGTCAGGCATTATTGCTAAATTATCAAACCAAAGAATTGGTCTATTTAGAACCTGATGTAGAGAATTTTACGTTAGAAAAATTTGCTCCGTTTGTTAACGGAAATAATATTCAAGAGATTTATAAAGAACTCTCGGATGCGGTTTATCATATTGAGCGAAACGGAAATGCAAAACTTATCCTTACAGATTTGTCTATAAAACTCACACGTTTAATCCATAAAAAATAAAAACTATGAACTATTTTGCAGAAATTATACTCTTAGCTTTTTTAGCTATATCTTTTCTTCAGTCAGGTTTAGATAAAATCACTGATTGGACCGGAAATGTAGAATGGTTAAAATCGCATTTCGCTAAAACCATTCTTAAAAATAAAGTACCTTTATCACTAGGAATCATCTTAGCTCTAGAAATGATTTCAGGAGTTTTAGCAATTATCGGAATTGTTTCACTCTTGAAAAACGGAAATAAAGAAATTGCTTTGATGGCTGCTGTTATTTCGTCTGTAACATTACTAATGCTACTTTTAGGTCAACGTTTGGCAAAAGATTATGATGGAGCTAGAACTATTGTGATTTATTTGATTCCGGCTGTGTTTTTAGTTTATTTATTGCAATAATTCTATGAAAGGTATTCTTACAATTTTGTTATTGGTCATATCGAATACCTTTATGACCTTTGCTTGGTATGGTCATTTGAAGTTTGCTGAATGGAAACCTACTCAAAAATTAGGTTTAATAGCAATTGTACTAATCAGTTGGGGAATTGCTTTATTTGAATATATGTTTATGGTTCCCGCTAACAAAATGGGTTATGAAGGGAATGGAGGTCCTTTTACTTTATTACAACTCAAAGTAATTCAAGAAGTGGTAACACTAGTTGTTTTTTGTCTTTTTACACTTCTGCTTTTTAAAACTGAAACCTTTCGACTTAATCATCTGATTTCGTTTGCATTCCTGATTTTAGCAGTATACTTCATGTTTAAAAAATAATTGTTGATTACACTAGTTATAGGTTATTAGTGAGATTTAAAACCTAATAACCTATAACTAACAACTCATTTCCTCTTGTTAATTCAAATTTACAATAGATTGATTTACTGTTAATTGTATGTTAACAGAAATTGTTGATATCTTTCAGTAACTAATCAAAAGTATTTGTAAAAGTTAAGTGAAAATTTATACTTAGAAATTTGATTTTGATTTCCAAATTTAGTTATCAAAAATTATAGAATTTTATCAGCAACAATCTATGAGTTTTTCAACAATAAAAAGTTTTTTACTTATTAAAAATTTCTATCAGAAATACATTATTCACGATTGTTGATAACAATTTAAAAGAGCTTGATTTTCAAATCAAATTCACATAAAATAGTTGTTAATTACTTTGTATAACTAAGCATATCTTTAAAAGCAAGTTTTTTCGAAAAACTTATTTCAACTATTAACACACCATACCAACACACCATGTTTTAAAATTTTTAAAATTTCTTTTTTGTTGTATTTAAATAGTTGTTGAAAACTCTCAGATGATTTTCGGATTAGTTTTTTTAATGGATGATTGAAGGTAATACGGGAAGCTATGAGTTTAAAAATCTATCCTTTTATTTTAAAAGTTAAAAATATGTTAATTTTATTTTTATTAATATTTTTTTTATATATACATTTGTTCTATTAACTTTTAAAATATTATATTATGAAAAGATTTTTTATTATTATTTGTTTTAGGAGGAATTACTCATTCTCAAACAAATTGTGAATGTGGAGAATATGCAACTGGTAGAACTTTCTATCAGGTAGGAGATTATGAAGAATGTTGTAGTGGTAAACCAGGAAAATCAGGTTTATTTGTACAATATGAACAAAGTGAAGGTGGCACTTGGAAAGTTGTAAGAAGTATAGATATCGAGGGCTCTCAAGCTCAAAAAGATTGTTGTGAAGAAGCCGCTTAATTATTAACTTTTTAAAACATAATAATATGAAAAGTAACAATTTTATATTAGTATTTGTATTTATTATTTTATTTTCTTGTAGTAATGAAAATGAGATTACTACTCAAGAAAAAAATATTAAACCTTCTTTAGAATCGGTAAATAAACGTGAGCCGGGGCAAATCCCGTCTGATGTTAATGTTTTTTCTAAACTATTGTCTGTCAAAGACAATGAATTTCAACAAATAGCTTTATTACAAGAATTTAAAAAAGAATATGGTTCAACAGACTTTTATAATAACTTATTTGAATTAGCAAGTTTTGAATTATTTAAAAATGAAAATTTTAAAAATTTAGGAAAAGATGAACTTAAGTTCTTGTTAGATGAAATGAGAAGTGTAGAATCTAATATGCTTAATATTAGTAATATATCTGTCATACTTATTGCTTGTAAAGAAGCAGGAGTTATAGATAAAAAAGAATTTAATGCTATTACTGATGAATTGATTTCTAAAAATAAAAATCAAATTAAAATAACAAAATGGAAGAATTCAGACGTTCATGATGAAATACAAACAAAATTAAATAATGAATCTTCTAAGTTATATTATCCTCTTTATAGGTACTAATTTTTAATTTAGTATTAAACACAAGAGTACTTTTGTATAGAAAAGTGCTCTTTTTTTATTTTATGTAGAATTCAAAAAATATAAAAAGTATTCTATATCTTAATTTTACTATTTTTACAGGTTATAAAGCAGTGATATGAACAGCATAGATCTTATATACAGTAAATTAGAACAATTTATACGAAAGTATTATACCAATCAGCTGATAAAAGGAATTTTCTTTTTTATTGGAATTGGTTTGTTGTACTTTTTATTTACGCTTTTTATCGAATATTTTTTGTGGCTGAAACCTGTTGGAAGAACCATTTTATTTTGGTTATTTGTAGCAGTAGAGCTGGTTTTGTTCTTTAGATTTATATGTTTTCCATTGTTTAAATTATTTAAAATTCAAAAAGGTATTGGCTATAAAGAAGCTTCAGTAATTATCGGAAATC
>CAYZBA010000087.1:4095-7581 GCA_964476555.1 uncultured Flavobacterium sp. | reverse complement strand
AAAAACTAAAATTAAACTGCAAAAAACGCTTCAAGTTCCTTGAGGGTTTCTTCTGAGGTTTGAATATCCTTCACAATCTCTCCTTTATTCAGCGCTACAATACGGTTCGAAACTTCTACCGTATGCATCAAATCATGACTGGAAACCAAAATCGTCACATCAGGATTATCGGCTAACTCTTTGATAATTCTTTTGAGTCGGATTTGAGTCGTAGGGTCAAGGTTAGCAAAAGGTTCGTCCAAGATAATAACTTCCGGATTCCCGATTAAAGCAGCAATGATTCCTACTTTTTTCTGATTACCTTTTGAGAGATCTCTAAGATATTTTTTGTTGTTTAGAATTTCATCGTTGAAAAACTCTTTGTGTTTTGCCAAAAGAGCATCGACATCGGCTTTGTTTTGTCCTCTTAAATCTCCGATAAAATAGAAATATTCTTCGGGAGTAAGGTATCCGATAAGGAAACTCTCATCGATAAAAGCAGATGTGAAAGGCTTCCAGTCTTCACTAAGATGGACTTGAATTCCGTTGTTGGTAATACTTCCTGTCGATGGTTGAATCAAGTCTAGCAGCAAGCTAAAAAACGTAGTTTTTCCTGCTCCATTATTTCCAACAAGGCCAAAGCTTTCGCCTCTTTTTATTTCTAAATGTTCGATGTTCAGAACAGTTGTTCCGTTATAAATTTTGGTTAAATTATTTACTTGTATCATTTTTTTAGTATTAAGATGTGAGTATCAAGATGTAAGACACTATGTTTATTTTCTATGTTCTATTCTCTCAAAAATTAACCTACTTGTTTGAATCCGTTAATTTGAATGTATTTTTTAGCTCTATAGGCTTTTACGATTTTTTCCAAGAAAATATTTCGAAGTAAAAGTCCTATTATTCCCATAACAGCTAAAAATAGTGTAGCAAAGTTTTGGTCAACCAATTTGTAAGCAATATACCAAAGAATTATTGGAATCAACAGAAGTGGGAAACCTAAAATCCATTGAGTAACTCCGGTTCCTTGATAGTTCATTACGGGGCTTTTTTCCAGGTCAATTCTCTTTTTGTTGAATGAACCTGCATACAAAATCAGCGGAACATTTACTCCAGCATTATATACGGCACAAGCTAAATTCAGAAGCAAGATATTTACGCCAAAATATACATAAGGTGTTGATAGCAAAGCCAAAACTAAGATAGAGAAATACATCAGACCTGCTTTTGAATCCAAATACTGTCTCATCGGAATATTTTGAGACATCATCATCGAATAGTAGCTGCTATCCCAAGCCGGAATAAACTGTCCGAAGTTGATAACGAAAATTCCTGTGATGAAAATTCCTACGATGACAAAAAAGGCGGACATTTCAGCAAATGCTGGGTTCGGATAGAAAAATAATCCGTATGCTACAAAAAATATTGATATCCAAACCGTAGTTTTCGGGCGTTTGTTTCTCCAAATCAGTTTTAAGTCTAATTGTAGGAAAGGAGCGATGCTTCCGAAGCGTTTTGTCCACGACATATCAGTAGTTTCAACTTCTGTAGTTTTTCCTTTCAACTCTGTGTCTAGATAAAAATTGTGTTTTAAGTAGTTAAAGTTCCAACGGTACAATCCGTAGGCAATTAGAACCGGAATAAGGGCTAAAACCGGATATTCAAAAATCATATTGATGAGCTCGCCAATAAAAATACTTACTTTGAAAACTTCGAAATATTCCAATCCTGCTAGAATAACCGCTACCATTAGGTATGGTAGTAGCGACTTCAGGTTATCGGCAAATTTCTTTTTCAGAAGGAAGTTTGAGTAGTTTACTGTTATTACTAGCGATAGCATGGCAATCATCCAAGCGATGATTTGTAAGGTTGAATACTCTCCTTTGATGACGCACCAGATTCCGAAAGGAATTACTACAATAGGAGTGAGGATGTTATAGAACGAGAACAAGCTTTTCCATAACACAAATCGAATCATTATTTTGCGTTTGATGTTGTTCACCATGAGCGGTTTTACGTTCATAATCGGCAAACTTTGCATCATAAATCGTATGAACAGTTCCATTACCAACCAGATGACTACGAAATTGTTAGCCACCGTCATAGGCGACTGTTCCGGAAAAAATTGTTTAAGCAACGGATATAAACCGATACCCAATAGCAAAAAAGAGAATAAAAAATAAGCGGCTATAAATGCCATGAAAATTTTTAATCCTAAACTTTGTCCGAAACTTGCAGAGCGAACAAAGGATTTCCATTCGAGTTGTAAGAAACGCTTAAACATAGCAAAAGTGATTTTTATCGATTAGTAGCAGGAAAACAAAAAATGTTACAGTATTATTTTGCAATTCTAAAACCTAGGGACAATATTTTTAAGAATAAAAAGTTAATAATATGTTATTTTTAATCGGATTGTGATTTTAAGTGTCTAACAATATACTATTTTTATCTAAAATTGAATATTTAAATTATTTTTTATTTGATGAAACACCTTTTTTATTGCCTTACTACTTTATTAATTGTTCAGTTTGCCACAGCTCAACAAATTACTATTAAAGGTAATCTGACTGATGCAGAAACCGACCTCCCTATAGAGTCAGCCACGGTATATCTATCCCGAATTCAGGATTCGACCGTTGTCGATTATACGATTTCTGATAAAAACGGGAATTTTGATTTGAATGTCCGCAAGACAGATAAGCCTACACGACTCAAAATTTCGAGTGTGATTTACCAGACTTATAGTAAAGATTTTCAATCGATTTCAGAAAATATCGATTTAGGGAAGATCTCATTGCAATTACAAAATACTATGCTCGAAACCGTTGAGGTAGTAGGAGAGGTACCACCCATACGAATCAAAAACGATACGTTAGAATTTAACGCATCTTCTTTTAAGGTTCGTCCGGACGCTAATGTAGAGGCTCTTTTGAAACAACTTCCGGGAGTGGAAATAGACTCTCAAGGAACCATAAAAGTCAACGGGAAAACGGTAAGCCAAATTTTGGTCAACGGAAAGCCGTTTTTTGGAGCAGATGGTAAAATTGCCATCCAAAATTTACCGGCTGATTTAATCAATAAAGTTCAAGTAACAGACCTAAAAACCAAGGAACAGGAAATTGCTAAAGAGGCCTCAACGACAGATGACTTGAGTATCAACCTCACTATAGATGAAGAAAAAAACAAAGGTTATTTTGGCAGAGTCATGGCTGGTTATGGAACAGATGAGAGGTATGAAGGCAGTGGGCTTATCAATTATTTTGAAGGTGAATTGCGGATGAGTATAATGCTTTCGTCCAACAACATCAATGCTTCCGGATTTTCGATGGATGAGATTTTTGATAATATGAATGGAATTCGAAGTGTATCTTCTTCCACTTCCGGTGGAATGTCTGTCAATGGAGTCAACTTTGGAGGAATGGGTACAGGAATTACGCAAACTCATGTGGCCGGATTGAATTATGCCGACAAATGGCTGGAAAAAGCAGATGTCAATGGAAGTTATTT
>CAYZBA010000087.1:0-3995 GCA_964476555.1 uncultured Flavobacterium sp. | reverse complement strand
GATAGTTATACGAATTCTGCGACTTATTTTTATCAGTCTAATGAGCAAGATGATATTCGGAATCAAATCGGTAATACAGAAAACAGAACGGATAGTTATAACTTTAGTGTCGGGTATAAAGAACCGATAAATGATTCGCTTAGTGTTTCGATCAACGGGCGTTATGAACTTTCTAAGAGTTCAGATATTCGAGAAATTTATGATTTTGACGAGGTTACTCAAGGTTTTACTTTTCAGAATGATTTGCTTTCGAATTCGATTTGGTCTGATACGAAAAATTTTACTCCGGCTGTACGTATAGAAAGTCGTCGTAAAAAATATGACATTGATTTAGGTGTAGGGACCAGCATTTACCATTTTCAACCTTCATCATTGTATTTAGGGCAATATACCGTTTTAGATAAAAACTACGTGGTTCCGAACATAACGGGAAATATTCGATACAAAATTAATAAGTCGAAGTCATTTTCTGTAAGATATCGCTATAACGAAACGCTTCCGTCTGCTTCGCAGCTGCTACCGGTTGAGAATTTATCTAATCCGCTTAACACCATAATCGGAAATCCGGATTTGGATTTGAATAAAAATCACTCGATGAGCGTGAGTTTCAACAATTATGATTATGCAAGTCAAAGTGGTTTCAGTACTTGGTTTTCGAGTAATTACTACAACAGCAGGGTGGGGTCTATAAGCACTTATGACGAAGACAGAAAACAAAACACAACTTATACGAATGTAAATGATACATATCGTTTGTCATTGAGTGTGAATTGGAGTAAGAGTCATAAAACTGAGAGTGGTCACAAGTTTGGATATTCTTTTAATATGTGGAATTCGCATAACCTCAATAAAGGTTTCACTAACGGAGAGCTTTTCGAAGCACGAAGCACTAATCTTTCTCCGGGAGTAGATTTGACATACGAATACGGAGAGCTGTTCACTTTGACTCCGAATTACAACTTTAATTACAGCCAAACCCATTATAAGAATTATTTTATATCGAGTTCTTCAAATTTCACGCACAGGTTTGGTGTTGAAGCAACGAGTTATTATCCTGAAAATTGGACATTTGGTAACGATTTCGGATATACTTATAATTCTAACATAGCTGATGGTTTTCGAAAAGATTTCTTTTTGTGGAATATGAGTTTGGCTTACACTTTTGGAAACAAGAAATGGACAGCAAAAGTGAAAGTGTATGATTTGCTTAACCAAAATACGAGCAATTCTCGAAGCATATCAGACATCGCTATTACGGATACTGAAAATACAATTCTAAGGCGATATGTTATGTTTTCGCTTTCGTATAAACTCCAAAACTTTGCCGGTAAAGACATAAAAGAAGAGAATAGCGGAAGAAGAAGTCTAAGAGGCGGAATACAAATGAGGAGGCGCTAAAACAAGGAACTAATTTTCAATATAAGTCACTATAAATTTTAGTTTATAGCGACTGTTTTATGCTATATTCCAACCTAATTCCTAAAATTCTGTCTGAAGGGAGGAATAGTTTAGCCTTAATCCTTAAATCACTTTTGCGTTTCCCTAAAAAAGACTACTTTTGCCAAGTTTAAAAAACAGCAACAACACAACAAACAAATTATAATGAATCCGGTAAAATACATTTTCGTAACGGGAGGAGTAACCTCGTCTTTAGGTAAAGGAATTATAGCAGCATCATTAGCAAAACTACTTCAAGCTAGAGGTTACAGAACCACTATCCAAAAATTCGATCCTTATATTAACGTTGACCCAGGTACATTGAACCCTTATGAGCATGGCGAGTGTTTCGTAACAGATGATGGAGCCGAAACCGATTTGGATCTAGGTCACTACGAAAGATTCCTTAATGTTCCAACTTCTCAAGCCAATAACGTAACAACCGGTAGAGTTTATCTTTCGGTTATCGAAAAGGAGAGAAGAGGAGAGTTTTTAGGGAAAACAGTGCAAGTGGTTCCTCATATCACTAATGAGATTAAATCCCGTATGAAATTGTTGGGAGAATCAGGAGATTTTGATATCGTAATTACTGAAATTGGAGGAACAGTGGGAGATATAGAATCGTTACCTTATATTGAATCCGTAAGACAACTTTTGTGGGAACTGGGTGAAGGAAATGCTATCACGATTCACCTTACGTTAGTTCCTTATTTGGCTGCTGCCAAAGAATTAAAAACTAAACCGACTCAGCATTCTGTAAAAACTTTGATGGAGAGCGGAATCAAAGCAGATATTTTGGTTTGTAGAACAGAGCATGAACTTTCAGACGAGTTGAGAGAAAAATTAGCGCTTTTCTGTAATGTGAAAAAAGAAGCCGTAATTCAATCCATCGATGCTTCGACTATTTATGATGTTCCGAACTATATGTTACAAGAAGGTTTGGATATTGTAGCTTTGAAAAAACTAAATCTTCCGAAACGATCAAAACCGGATTTGACTAATTGGAACGCATTTTTGAAAAAATACAAAAATCCAAAACATATCGTAAATATTGGTTTGGTAGGGAAGTATGTAGAGCTTCAAGATTCTTATAAGTCGATTTTGGAGGCTTTCGTACATTCTGGCGCAGCCAATCAGACCAAAGTAAACGTAGTGAGCATACACTCGGAATATATAACAACGGATAATGTAGCTGAAAAACTAGGAGGACTTGACGGAATTTTAGTAGCTCCGGGATTTGGTGAACGCGGCATTGAAGGAAAAATCGAAGCAATTCGTTACGTTCGCCAAAACAAAATTCCTTTCTTCGGAATTTGTTTAGGCATGCAAATGGCCGTGATTGAGTATTCTCGAAATGTTTTAGGACTGAAAGATGCCAATTCTACCGAGATGAATCCGAATACCAAATATCCGGTTATCCACATTATGGAAGACCAGAAAAAAATCACCAATAAAGGAGGAACGATGAGACTCGGTGCTTGGGATTGTGAATTGAAAAAAGGTACTTTAGTACATTCGATTTACAACCAGGATATGATTTCTGAACGCCATAGACATCGTTTTGAACTTAACAATGAATATTTGAAAGATTTAGAAAAAGCCGGATTAATTGCTTCGGGTACCAACCCTAAAACTAAATTGGTAGAAGTGGTTGAGCTTAAAGACCATCCATTCTTTATAGGAGTTCAGTACCATCCGGAGTATAAGAGTACAGTTGCCAACCCGCATCCTATTTTCGTAGAATTCGTGAAAGCAACGGTTGCCAACAAAAAATAAACCTGAAATAATAAAATAAATGGAACAAAAGAAATTTGACTTTAGAACCCTGCTAGCCTTTGTGCTTATTTTTGGAATTCTGTTGTGGATTATGTATCAAAATCAACCCACACCGGAGCAAATAGCAGAATCAAAAGCGAAAAAAGAACTGTCTGAAAAGCAAAATAACGATACTGCCATAGCAGAAACGGCTGCGGAACTTTTTCCGGCAAACCTGAGCGAGAACGATTCGCTAAAAATGGCACAACTTAAAAGTTCTTTAGGAAGCTTTGCTCTTTCCGGAATGGTGCAAGAGCAAACGACGGTTTTAGAAAATGAAGTTCTGAAATTGGAGATTTCTAATAAAGGAGGATATATAACCAAAGCAGAGGTTAAGAAATTCGAGCAGTTCAAAAAAGGTTCAGGAAGTCTTGTTAACCTGATAAAAGATAATAATGCAGAGTTCAACATTCAGTTGAAGACTCAAGAAAATCGTATTTTCAATACGAAAGACATGATGTTTGAGCCGACTCTTACTAAAGAAGGAGAAAACCAAGTATT
The DNA here is from genome assembly GCA_964476555.1 of uncultured Flavobacterium sp. Taxonomy (GTDB): domain Bacteria; phylum Bacteroidota; class Bacteroidia; order Flavobacteriales; family Flavobacteriaceae; genus Flavobacterium. Next base: position 242 of record CAYZBA010000087.1, on the reverse strand, counting down.
GACTCTACGTTTGAAATCAGACGATAACAAATTCTTAGAGTATAGATACGTATTGAAGCCAAATGAGTATATGATGGATTTTTCTGTCAGAACTCAAGGAATGTCTTCTGTATTAAATACTTCTGAGCCTTTGCAACTTAATTGGGATTTGACAGCTTTCAGAAATGAAAAATCTGTTACTTATGAAAACCGTTATACAGAACTTATTTATGAGTATGAAGGAGGTAAAGACAACTATTTGA
>CAYZBA010000086.1:0-7589 GCA_964476555.1 uncultured Flavobacterium sp. | reverse complement strand
TACTTTTGCTTCAAACCGAAAAAATATGATTTCTATTGATCCTAAGGAGGTAAATCCCGTTAAATTACAAGGTTATTTGCAAGGAGCCGTAGCTCCCAGACCAATTGCTTTAGCAAGTACTTTAGACAAAGAAGGTAATCCGAATTTATCGCCTTTTAGTTTTTTTAATGTATTCAGTTCGAATCCTCCGATTTTGATTTTTTCACCAGCCAGAAGAGTTCGTAACAACACCATAAAACATACGCTAATCAACGTTCAAGACACCCGAGAAGTGGTGATTAGTGTGGTGAATTATGATATGGTTCAGCAAGTGTCGCTTGCCAGTACAGAATACGGTGACGGAGTAAACGAATTCATCAAATCCGGGTTAACTCCTGTTGAATCTGATGTGGTGAAGCCTTTTAGAGTAGCGGAATCTCCGGTTCAGTTCGAATGTAAAGTAAACGATATTATCCATTTAGGAGACGGTGGTGGAGCCGGAAATTTGGTAATTTGTGAAGTGGTGAAAATCCATATCAACGAAGCCGTTTTAGACGAAAACGGAGCTATCGACCAACATAAAATTGATTTGGTTTCTCGTATGGGAGGCAATTGGTATTCCAGAGCCAATATGGGAATGTTCGAAGTGCCAAAACCACTTGTAACTCTAGGAATTGGTGTAGATAATATTCCGGATTTTATCAAAGAAAGTGGCTTTTTCTCAGGAAATGATTTAGGAATGTTGGGCAATATTGAAGCCTTGCCTACCAAAGAGGAAATTACTACTTTTGTAAACAATTCTTTTGAAGTAAAGGCAATTTTGAGTGCAGACGATATCGAAAAAGTATATCAAAAAGCCAAAGAATATTTGAGTAAAGAACAAGTTCTAGATGCTTGGAAGTTGCTTTTAGCGAGTCAGAAATAATCAAAATACAGGTTTGAATCTTTACCGCTTTAAACCTTAGGAAATAATAAATAAACATATAGAAAATGGAAGTAGTAGGAAAAGTTAGAATGATTGATTCAACAAAAGAGGTAGGGTCAAACGGATTTAAAAAGAGAGACATTGTGGTTACGACCGAAGAGCAGTATCCACAACATATTTCGATACAATTTGTTCAGGAGAAAACAAGTCTTTTGGATAACTTTAAGCCGGGAGACAATGTGAGAGTTTCGATTAACCTAAGAGGTAGAGAATGGGTGAACCCACAAGGAGAGACAGTTTATTTCAACACAATTCAAGGTTGGAAGATTGAAAAATTAGTTGTAGAATCACCTTCACAACACATTCCTGCTCCGCCATCAGCAGCTCCAACAGATGCTTTTGAACCTGCTCAAAACATAAACGAAAGCGAACATGACGATTTGCCTTTCTAAATAAAAACAAATGAGAATTGCTCTGACCTTGGTTTTGATTTTTTGGGTAGGTTTGGTTCAGGCACAAAAGAACTACAAAATCACCTACGAACAGAGCTATAATGAGAAACTGATAGAAAATCAGGATTTTATTATAGTGCTCACCAATGCTAATGCCACTAGAACCACTTCAGAGCAAATCTTAAACAAAACCAAGAGTTTTCCGTATGAGGAGACTTTTATTGATAGGACTAACCCTAAAAGCTTTCTGCAACAAGCTTTTACCAAAGGCTCAAAGAGTTTTTATTTAGTAGATTCGTTGAGTTTAGAAAAACAGCAGTTTGAGTTTTTTGATGAGCAAAAAAACATCTTAGGTTATCTTTGTAAAAAAGCTCGAACGATTATCAATTCCAATACGATAGACCTTTGGTACACCGAGCAATTAGGTGTAAAGGGTTCACCTGTTTCTTTAGGGCAAAATATCGGATTGGTTTTAGAGTACAACCGAAACGGAAATTTTGTTATTCAAGCCAAAAAAATCGAAACTCCTAAAAAAGTTGAGGTTACACCTAATCTTACACAATCTCAAAAGGTCGATAACTTAACCTATAGAGATTTGCTCTGGAAGAGTCGTTTCACGACTATTTCAGTTTTTGAAGATGAAATTATCAACTTTTCGGAGGCGTCGAAATCCAATGATTCCATACTGAGATTTGCTAACGGAACTATTGCTTTACGAAAAATAAAGTTTGACGAAATTCCGTTTGGAAGTCCAATTTTTGTGGATTTAACTACACAATCCAATGGAGATGCCTATGACCGTACAGGTTCTGTTTTTATCATCCCGACCAATAGCAAAATTACTTTCTTGGATGCTCTAGAAAAAGGAATTCAAGAATTACCCGTCTATACCAACGGGAATTCTAAAAAATATCAAGGTGTGGTTAAAACCGAAGATTACACACCTCTTATCGAATTGATGCGATTTTTCACACCATTCGGAATTCATCACTACAACCACATTCAGCTGAAAGACAAAGATTGGCACGATAAGGTGACTTACAGACAAGACATTTCGGAATTGCAACCTGCACTTTCCGGCAAAGAAGTCTATGTAGGCACATTCATCGGGAATTATGACCAAGGCGGACACAAAGTGAGTTTGAACATCACTATCCATCAAGAAGAAAATCAAGTTCAGAAAAACATGTTTTTGATGCCAGTTTTCAATACGACCAATGTAATGGAAATGGCAGGCCAAGAATATGCTACGATGTTTGATTCCGAAAAAGGATTAGAAGTTACGTTTACGTTAGAAAGTGAGATAAAAAATGCCCAACTACGCTACATCACCACAGGTCACGGAGGTTGGGGCGGAGGCGATGAATTCCTTCCGAAAAAAAATACTATTATTCTGAACGGAAAAGAAGTTTTCTCATTTGTGCCTTGGAGGCAAGATTGTGGTTCTTATCGATTATTTAACCCAGCTTCAGGAAACTTTAACAACGGTCTTTCGTCTTCAGATTATTCCCGTTCGAATTGGTGTCCGGGAACACTTACTAACCCGATGATGATAGACTTAGGAGACCTTCAAAAAGGAACACATACTATTCAATTAAAAATTCCTCAAGGAGCACCAGAAGGAGGAAGTTTCAGTGCTTGGAATGTTTCAGGAATACTGATAGGAGAGGTTTTGGAACGCTAATTGCATACCTTTTAGAAAAAAGGAGAAATTATGAAGAACGTATTATTAATGACAATTGTTTTATTTTTATCTGCTTTTGCTCAGGAACCTCCTGCAACTAAAACAGATACTCCATATAAAACCGGGGAATTTTTTAAATTTAAACTCAGCTATAGCCGTTTTCTAACAGCAGGTTATGCTACGATGGAGCTCACAGAAGCTACTTATAATAACAAACAAGTTTATTATGCTAAAGGTTATGGGGCAAATAGCGGATTATCAAAGGCTTTTTTCAAAGTAGAAGATCATTATCAAAGCTATTTTGACAAAGAAACCGGAAAGCCCTATATGGCGGTCAGAAACATTAGCGAAGGGAATTACAGAAGAAACCAAAGAGCTTATTTTAATCATAATAGCCATACGGTTTATTTACGAGATTTGCTTCGCAATAAAGATGAGGTAATTGACGTTCCTGTAAATGTTCAGGATGTGGTTTCTATGTTTTATTATTTTAGAAATCACAAAGATATCGACAGACTTAAAGAGGGGCAATCTATCGAAGTAGATATGTTTTTTGATGATGAAATTATGAAATTTAAACTCAAATTCGTCGGTAGAGAAGTCATAAAAACAAAATTTGGTCAAGTACCTGCTATGATTTTCAGACCAATGGTTCAAACAGGCCGTGTGTTTAGAGAAGAAGAGAGCCTTACGGTCTGGGTATCTGATGATCAAAATAAAGTGCCTTTGCGCATCAAAGCAGATATACTTGTAGGTTCCATAAATGCAGATTTAACAGAATATAAAGGATTAAAATACCCACTCAAAATACAAAACAAATAAACTAACCTATGAACGCAGAAAAAATTGCCAATCAGCTCGAACAACTCAATCAGAAGTTTGAAGCAATTGGGCAAAACACAAGTACACATTTAGAAGGTTTACTATGGTCGAAACCTATTACATATTGGGATTACATACAAACTGATGCACTTCTGAGTTTACAAACTCAAAGAACCGTTCTGCCTGATGAAATGGTTTTTATCATGTATCATCAAGTGAATGAATTGCTCTTTAAGATGATATTGTGGGAAATGCATCAGATTTGTGATAATCCTAACCCATCAACCGAAATGTTTACTGATAAATTGATGCGAATCAGTCGTTATTTTGATATGTTGACCACTTCGTTCACTATCATGAAGGACGGAATGGAAGTGGAACAATATATGAAATTCCGCAATACGCTTACACCAGCCAGCGGTTTTCAGAGTGCTCAATATCGTTTAATCGAATTCTGTTCGACGGATTTAATTAACCTAATCGACAATCGTTTTAGAGCAACTATTGATAGAAATACGCCTTATGAGCATGCCTTTGAGCATTTGTATTGGCAAGCAGCCGGAAAAGATTATCAAACGGGTAAAAAATCCTACTTAATCGAGCAATTCGAGAAAAAATACAAAAAAGAGTTTTTAGAGTATATGGAGAAATACAATACTTCAAATCTCTGGAGAAAATTCAAACAACTCCCTGAATCAGATCAAAAAAACGAAGAACTCATAAAAGCAATGCGACACTATGATTATACGGTTAATATCACATGGGTAATGGGGCACTACAACACAGCCAAAAAATATATCGAATCAGTAGCAGGACCTCAAGAAGCCACCGGAGGAAGTGATTGGAAAAAATATATGCACCCAATGTACCAAAAAAGAATATTTTTTCCTGAACTTTGGAGCTCTGAAGAGTTAGAGAATTGGGGGAAAAATGTGTAACACCAAAAAATTTTGTTTTGAAGCATTTCATTTATAGTATTTTACTAGCAGGACTCTTAATTTCATGTAATAAAAAAGAAGGCGATGACGCTGAAAAAGAACAAATTATAGAAAAGCCAAAGACAGAAAGATTTGGTTTTATTCTTGACGATTATCAAGTGATTTATGACACTATAGAACCTGGAGATACTTTCGGGAAGATTCTCGGAGAGCAAGGGTTATCTGCTACCGAAATTCACAATATAGTGGAAGGTATTAAGGACTCTATCAACTTGAAAAACATCCGAGTTGGTAAACCCTTTATGATGCTAAAGGGTAAAGATGCTCCCCATTCTTTACAAGCTATTATTTATGAATCGGATTTAATAAACTATAGTGTAATTGACCTTAGAAATGATATAAGAGCTCATAACAAGCAACATCCTGTCACTACAAAACGCAGAATCATTACGGCTAATATCGAAGGCTCTCTTTCTCAAACTTTGGATAAAAACGGAGTAAGTGCAGCTCTTACAAGCCATTTAGACCAAATTTACAGATGGAGTGTAGATTTCTTCAGAATCCAAAAAGACGATGGGTTTGGGGTTATTTTCAATGAAAAATATGTGAACGATACGGTGTATGTAGGCATAGACAACGTAGAGGCTTCGTTCTTTTATCACAAAGGCAAAAAGATATATGCTTTTCCGTTCAAAAGAGATTCTTTAGGTTCTGAAGAGTACTTTGACGAAGAAGCTAATGCTTTAAAAAGTATGTTCTTGAAGGCTCCGCTTAAGTTTAGCAGAATCACATCTCGTTATTCGCCTAAGCGCTTCCATCCGGTTCAAAAAACTTGGAAAGCTCATAAAGGGACAGATTATGCTGCACCACACGGAACTCCAATTATGACTACAGCCAGCGGAACTGTAATTCAGACCGGATATACTTCAGGAAACGGTAACTTCGTGAAAGTGAAACACAATAGCACCTATACTACTCAGTACCTTCACATGTCTAAAATTTTAGTAAAAAAAGGTCAACGAGTAAGCCAAGGTGACGTGATAGGACTTGTAGGAAGCACAGGGCTAGCAACCGGACCTCACGTATGTTACAGATTTTGGAAAAACGGTGAACAAATAGACCCGTTGAAAGAGCGATTCCAAAGTTCGGAACCACTTGAAGAAAAATACAAAGCGAGATTTTTCGCTCAAATTAAACCTGTAAAAGCAGAATTAGATAGTATTGCTCAAGCAAAACTAAATCTATAAAACTATGACTTTGATTAGCACCAATCCTACCGGAACCCAAGCCTGGCAAAAGCTTAGAAATCATTATGAGGACATAGCCTATTTCCCAATGGTTGAAATGTTTGCTCAAGATCCTCAAAGAGCTCAAAAGTTTCACATCAAGTGGAATGATTTCTTATTGGATTTTTCCAAAAACAAAATCAATGAAACTACGATGAGCTTGTTGGTAGAGTTAGCTCACGAAATGGATTTGAAAGATGCTATTCAAAAGATGTTTTCAGGCGAAAAAATCAACAAAACAGAACAAAGAGCAGTTTTGCATACAGCCCTGAGGGCGAACAGAAACCAAAGTATATTTGTTGACGGAGTTGATGTTATTCCTGAAGTCTTTCAAGTAAAAGACAAAATAAAATCTTTTACGGATGAGGTTATCAACGGAACTCGAAAAGGTTTCACCAGAAAGGCTTTTACAGATGTAGTAAACATCGGAATCGGAGGTTCTGATTTAGGACCTCAAATGGTGGTGGAAGCCCTTAAGTACTACAAAAATCATCTCAATCTTCATTTCGTATCTAACATTGATGGTGACGGACTTTATGAAGTAATTAAGCACTTAAACCCTGAAACCACATTATTTGTAGTGGTTTCTAAAACTTTTACTACTCAAGAAACGCTAACGAATGCTACAACCATCAAAAAATGGTTTTTAGAGTCAGCAAAAGCTGAAGATGTAGCTAAACATTTTATAGCAGTTTCGTCTAACATTAGCAAAGTAAAAGAGTTCGGTATAGACGAAGACAACATCTTCCCGATGTGGGATTGGGTAGGAGGGAGATACTCCCTTTGGAGCGCTGTTGGGATTTCTATTGCCTTGGCAGTAGGGTTTGACAATTTCGACAAATTGCTACAAGGTGCACACCAAACTGATAAACACTTCCAAGAAGCAGATTTTGACAAAAACATACCTGTAGTTTTAGCTCTTTTGAGCCTTTGGTATAACAATTTTTATGAGGCTCAAACACATTGTGTGGTGCCTTATTCCGATTATTTGAAAAAGTTTGTTCCTTTCTTACAACAACTGGTGATGGAAAGCAACGGGAAAAGCAATGACCGAGACGGAAATCCTGTAAATTACCATACTGGAAATATTATTTTTGGTGAAGTAGGAACTAACGTGCAACATGCTTTTTTCCAACTTTTACATCAAGGAACAAAGCTTATTCCAGCCGATTTCATTGGGTTTAAAAACTCCCTTTACGGAAATACAGAGCATCACAACAAGCTCATGAGTAACTTTTTCGCTCAAACCGAAGCTTTGCTTAAAGGTAGAGAACTTAAAGAAGACGGAAGTTTCACCGCTCCTTTTAAAGAATTTATGGGAGACAGGCCAACCAATACACTTCTTATTGACAAGTTAACACCTGAAAGTTTAGGTGCTTTAATTGCTATTTACGAACACAAAACTTTCGTAGAAGGTGTTTTGTGGAATATCTTTAGTTTTGATCAATTCGGTGTAGAGTTAGGTAAAGAATTAGCGAATTCGATATTAGCCGAAATCGAAAG
>CAYZBA010000085.1:0-7669 GCA_964476555.1 uncultured Flavobacterium sp. | reverse complement strand
TCACTCATACCTAATGCAAAGGTATGGAATATAGCCCATAAAGGCTACTAAAAGTTTGTAAAAATAAAGGCGCAGACATTCAGAGACAAAGGTTTTTAAGGAGTTATAAAGAAATAGCCTAAATGTTGGAGTTCTTCTTTTTCTTACAGCAACCCATTGTATTTTCTGATGAACCATTCTATACCGAATAAGGCCGCAATAATACAAAGCAACGTCCAGAAATCAATAAGTGGTAGTTTTTTGGTTTGTTGCTTTTGGAGCGGTTTATATTGTTCGTTTGCCAACAGGTCGGCTATCAACTGTTCGGTTTGTGGAGCAAAATAAGCCTTGCCACCGGTGTTTTGAGCCAATAGCGAAAGCTTCTTCCAATCCGCATTGGAGTGTTGCTTCTCAATGTCGAAGTCGATGATTTCAAAGCTACCCGAATAGGTCGTGTTGCTGCTTAACTCTTTTACCGAAAAAGCATACTGTCCGGCTTCGAGGCCGCTGAGGTTAGCTTTGTAGTAGTTGTGGCTTTTTAGCAGGTCATACGTTTTAGTCTGGTTGGTGAGTTTGTTGCTAACGCTTATAGAAAGTCGAGCATTTTCGTCAAACTCATAGTTTTTGTTGAAGTACTGAGCCGAAATCTCAATGCTCTCGCCGGAGTTATAGAAACTCTCGTGATTTACTACCAGCGATTTACGCTTGTTGTCCGAAGCTAAGAACTGAACGATTTTGTTTACAAAAATGTCGAAGCTTTCGAAGCTTTCGTGGTCTGAATAGTGTTGCAATCGCCATCTCCAGATGTTTTCTCCTAGTAAAAAAGCCGTTCTTTGGTCTTGGTTCTCGTTAAAGAACAACAACGGTTTTTGCGTATTGATATTTCTGATTTTGGCTTCTAGCAGAGCCGAAACGCCTTGTTTGATTTCCAAATTACCGAAAGGATTTTCAAGAGGAGGGAAGCCCTCAAAACCAATATTCTCTTGAGCAAAGAGAGAAAAGCCGGATTTGTAGGCCGCCGTATAGTCTTCTTTTTGCCCAGATGCTCGGAAGCCGAACACCTCTTGTTGGCTGTTCACAAAGTTGAAATCCGTATGTTTTCCTGTGATTAAAAAGTAGTTTTTTCGGGCATTGTTGAGCGTGTTGAACACATTCTGAAAAGCTCCTGTGGGTTGATACAGTATTATTACGTCATACTCCGCTAGCATAGGACTGTTTTTGGTCGAGAAAATCGAAACCTTGTTTTGCTCGTTGCTTTCGATACTTCTTCTCAGAGCTCCCAAATCCGGATGGTTGATGTCTGAGATGATGGCAATTTCGGTCTTTTGGTCGATGATTTCCACCGCAAAATTTTTGATGTTGTTATAGGTGTTTTTCTCGGACTCTCCTGACAAAATTACCGCTTTATAGACTTGTACTCCGACCTTGTCTGCCTGGAGTAATACATTCACTACCGCCGATTTTTTGCTATCAGAGAAGTTTATTTTCTCTTTATGAATGATTTGCCCGTCACGTTCGATGGCTAGCTCTGCCGTTATGCTTTTGTCTCCTGTGTAACCTACAAATACCTCAACCGGAAATTTGTTCTTGTGAAAAGCATATTTGTTTGCATTCAGTTGGGTGATTCTCAGGTCAAGATGCGTAAGTGTATCGCCTAGAACAACCGGAAACACTTTATTCTCAAAACTGTACAGGTAATCACCTCCCGAGGTTTGATTTCCGTCGGATAGCAACACTACAGGGTAGTTCTTGTTTCGGTAAATGTTCTTTAGGTTTTTTGCCAGTAGGTCAATGCGGGTCTGATTGCCGTTAAAGTCGAACTCGTCGGCCATTTGGCTTTTAGCATCAAAACGGAAGATTTGCAGCTCATATTTATCGCTCAAATCCTCATGGTCTTGCAAAAGTTTTTTTACCGATAAAGCCGCTTCGGTTTGGTTGAGTTCTTTAATCGAACGGGAGTTGTCTACCGCAATAACCAGTGGAGTCTTCTCGATATGGTATTGATTTTTAATAATCTTCGGGTTGATGAGTAACAACAATATCCCGAAAACGGCTAAAAACCGTAACACAAACAGCAGTTGAGTAACTCGGGAGCGATTCGTCGATTTATAAAAATATTGAAACCACGTAACCCCTAAAGCGACAATCAAGGCTAATACTACCCATAAAATCGTAGATAACTCCATTTGCTGTATCGAAATTTAAACTTTCAAAACTACGATTATTTTTATATCTGACAAAGAAGATTGCTCGTGGTTCACTTAGAAAAAAACGAAAGTCTGACAAAATAGCACTTTTAGTTAACAGAAATAAAATTGGTTTGTAATTTGCTGAGGAATGTCTAAATTTGAGAACTTAAAACAAAAAACTAACATGGACGGAATTTATTTTATTATTATTGGTGCTATAGCTCTTATGAGCTGGATGGTAAGTGCTAAATTAAAAAGCAAATTTGACCAATATTCAAAAGTTCATCTCAGAAACGGGATGAGCGGAGCAGAGATTGCAGAAAAGATGTTGGCAGACCACGGAATTTATGACGTAAAAGTCATTTCAACTCCGGGTAGACTAACAGACCACTATAACCCTATGGATAAAACCGTTAACCTTAGTGAAGCAGTGTATAACCAACGCAATGCCGCCGCGGCTGCTGTAGCAGCTCACGAAGTTGGGCACGCTGTTCAGCATGCAACGGCTTATGAGTGGTTGCAAATGCGCTCTAAAATGGTTCCGGTAGTGAACGTAGCTTCGGGTATGTCACAATGGTTAATCATTATTGGTCTTGTGCTGGGAGCTGCGGCGCAATCGGGATTCGGTTTCTATATCGCTATTCTGGGGTTGGTGCTTATGGCAGTAGCTACGGTTTTTAGCTTCGTGACCCTTCCTGTAGAGTATGATGCCAGCAACAGAGCTTTGGCGTGGTTGAAAAACAAAAACATGGTATCGCAACAAGAATATGCCGGGGCTGAAGATGCTTTGAAATGGGCGGCAAGAACTTATGTAGTAGCGGCTCTGGGTGCTTTAGCCAATCTCATTTACTGGGGATGGCGATTGCTTGGTTCGAGAGACTAAAATCAATTTTTTCCTTAATATTTCGGAACGACTCATCACCGGTGAGTCGTTTTTTGTTTTATACCAAATAGATATCATAAGTTTTGTTATTTTTGTGCTTTCCTAAAAAAATAACCTACTAAAATGACTTTTCAAGAACAGATAAGACAAGGAATACCTAGTGAACTACCGGCTCCAAAGCCTTATGATCCAACTATAAATCACGCTCCTAAGCGAAAAGAAATCCTTACGGATGAAGAAAAGAAACTAGCCGTTCGCAATGCTCTTCGTTACTTCGAGCCAAGACACCACCGAGTATTGGCAAAAGAGTTCATGGACGAGCTCAACACTTATGGGCGTATCTATATGTATCGCTTCCGTCCGGATTATAAAATGTATGCTAGACCGATTTCGGAGTACCCGGGCAAGTCGGAGCAAGCAAAGGCAATTATGCTTATGATTCAGAACAATCTGGACTATGCCGTAGCACAACACCCGCATGAATTGATTACTTATGGAGGTAACGGAGCAGTGTTCCAAAACTGGGCTCAGTATCTTCTTACTATGCAATACTTATCGGAAATGACCGATGAACAAACCTTGGTGATGTATTCAGGGCATCCGATGGGACTTTTCCCTTCACATAAAGATGCTCCGAGAGTAGTAGTAACCAACGGGATGATGATTCCGAACTACTCAAAACCGGATGATTGGGAGAGATTCAACGCTCTTGGCGTAACGCAATACGGACAAATGACTGCCGGGAGCTATATGTACATCGGGCCACAAGGTATCGTACACGGAACTACTATTACAGTATTGAACGGAGGGCGCAAAATCTCGAAGAACGGAGAAGGGCTTGAAGGAAAACTTTTCGTTACTTCAGGACTTGGCGGTATGAGTGGCGCTCAGCCAAAAGCCGGGAACATTGCCGGATGTATTACCGTATGTGCCGAGGTAAATCCGAAGGCCGTGAACACGCGTCATTCGCAAGGTTGGGTCGATGAGGTGATTTCTGACTTGGGCGAGCTTACGCAAAGAGTACTGAAAGCTAAAGAAAACAAAGAAGTTGTATCCATAGCTTATCAAGGAAACGTAGTAGAGGTATGGGAACATTTTGCTAAAGAAAACATCTATATAGACTTAGGTTCTGACCAAACCTCGCTGCACAATCCGTGGGCAGGAGGGTATTATCCGGTTGGGTTGTCGTTTGAAGAGGCCAACGACATGATGGCCAACAATCCGGAACAATTCAAGAAGAAAGTACAAGAATCGCTTGTTCGACAAGTAAATGCCATAAATACACATACAGCCAGAGGAACTTATTTCTTTGACTACGGGAACGCCTTTCTGCTGGAAGCTTCGAGAGCAGGCGCAGACATTATGGCTGCCAACGGAATTGACTTCAAGTATCCGTCGTATGTTCAGGATATTATGGGGCCGATGTGCTTCGACTTCGGGTTCGGACCTTTTCGTTGGGTATGTGCTTCGGGCAAACCGGAAGACTTGCAGAAGACTGACGAAATCGCGTGTGCCGTGCTGGAAGAAATGATGAAAACCGCTCCAAAAGAAATCCAACAGCAGATGGCCGATAACATTCGTTGGATAAAAGGAGCTCAACAGAACAAACTCGTTGTGGGGTCGCAAGCCAGAATTCTGTATGCCGATGCGGAAGGAAGAATTAAAATCGCGGAGGCTTTCAACAAAGCCATTGCTAAAGGAGAAATCGGATACGTGGTGCTTGGGCGCGACCATCACGATGTTTCGGGTACAGACTCACCCTATCGTGAGACGTCGAACATTTATGACGGTTCAAGATTTACGGCAGATATGGCGATTCACAACGTAATTGGCGACAGCTTCCGAGGCGCGACTTGGGTTTCCATACATAACGGAGGAGGAGTAGGATGGGGAGAAGTAATCAACGGGGGCTTCGGGATGGTGCTCGACGGTACGGAAGATTCGTCAAGACGCTTGCAATCAATGCTGTTCTGGGACGTGAACAACGGTATTTCTCGCCGCAGCTGGGCAAGAAATGAAGGGGCAATCTTTGCCATCAAGAGAGCAATGGAAGCACAGCCGCTGCTCAAGGTTACGCTGCCAAATATGGTAGATGATTCTATACTATAAACTATAGGTTATCGATTTAAAAAATTTTCAAAAAGCCGACTGTGACTTAGGTTTCAGTCGGTTTTTTTATGGTTTCATTTAGGCATGGTTCGAGTTGAATTCGTATTGAGGGCGTATTTAATAGGCATTGAATTCGTAAAAAGAGTCTTTTTTGCGAAGCTAATGCGAATACAATACGAATACAACTAGCAAAAATATAAGATAAAAAATGGAGTTGTATTTATTAGATAACAGGTAAGGTGTTGTGATATAGAGAAATATTTTTATATTTGGCTGCGTAAAGGGTGTAGAATTTTGAAATAGCGTTAAGGTTTTCGGGATAGATGTTTAACAGATAAACCCATAAACTATGGCGAAGTATAATTCAAAACAGCTCCATGAGCTAAAAGCTACCGCACGACCCAAGCGAAGCTCCCCTGTGCAAAGCCTCTTGACTTTAAGAAGTATTTATTTCTTCTCAATCCTTCCTGTCTGAGTTACAGTCAAACTATACTTTTGATATTTGATGGTGTCTATTTCGTTTTTGACATAACCCCAATCTACATGATGAAATTCAATGCTATTGTCATTAATTTTTTGGTATTCAATCGAGTGACTTTTTCCGTCAAACATTGTATTTGTCCCAACGTAATAACAATCCAGTAGATGGAAGTTTTGGTCGTGAGTGCACAAAAACATTTGATCAAATGTGCCGGAGTTATGGAGCATACTTGTATAAATGCTTTTCGAGGGTAAAATGTTTAGCGGTTCAGAAAAGATGATTCTTAGGTCTTTAATGGTATCGGTAATTTTTGGATAGTATATTTTGAGTTGCTGTATACTTAGTTCACCATGAATCGGCAAACTATCCGTAACTGCTTTGGAGGGTAATAATATAGAGTCATTCTTATCTACTTTCGGATTAGAACATGCTGTCAAGGCTGTGAGAATAGTCAAATATAAAATGATTTGTTTTGTCATGAGTTCTTTCTCTTATTGTTCAAATATATTAAATAATAGTTATTTGTCTGATTCGGCTTTGGTTCTCATTTACCGATAGGGTACTATTGTCTTGTCTCTTGGCTTAATTCCCAAATCTACTGCTTACGGATAAACTTCACTTCCTTGGTACAATTCTTGAGGTAAAAAGAATTGGTTTCACCTCAAAAATATTAGAATTATGAAAGCTCTAAAATCCTTAGTATTCGTGCTGTTTGCCATAAGTTTGGCTTCGTGTAGCTCGGTGAGAGTGAGTGCTGATTACGATAAATCAGTCGACTATTCGCAGTATAAAACCTATGCTTTTTACAAAGATGGTATCGATAAAGTAAAAGTGCATGATTTGGATAAAAAACGAATCCTGAAAGCTATCGAAAGAGAACTTCAAGCCAAAGGTATGACCGCTTCAGACAATCCGGATGTGCTGGTGAATATTTTTACAGAAGCTTCAGAAAGAGTTGATGTTAACCAATGGGGTTACGGTTGGGGTTGGAGCCCATGGGTTTGGGGCGGAAGCACCGCTACCGTATCAAAATCTACAGAAGGAACACTATACATAGATCTGATTGATGCCAAGAAAAAAGAATTGGTTTGGCAGGGAGTAGGTGAGGGGGTACTCACCAAAAACATCGACAGAAAAGAAGAGCGAATCAATGAGTTTGTCACTAAGATTCTGGAGAAATACCCACCACAGCAGAAATAACTTCAAGTAGAAGAAAATATCAAATACAGCACTTCGAATGCTGTATTTTTTTGTTTTTATGAATCAATTAAAGTACTTTTGAACCTTATAGGATAAAACGTTCAATTAAAATAAATATATGAAGATAATAGTACCCATGGCCGGACGTGGTTCCCGCCTAAGACCACACACACTTACTATACCTAAACCCCTTATCCCGATTGCCGGAAAACCTATTGTGCACAGACTAGTAGAGGATATCGCCGGAGTTATTGGGCAAGAAATCGAAGAAATTGCATTTATCATTCATGAGAGCTTCGGGAAGCAAGTTGAAAAAGACTTGGTTGCCATAGCCGAAAAATTAGGTTCAAAAGGAACTATATATTACCAAAACGAAGCGTTGGGAACGGCTCACGCTATTATGTGTGCCAAAGAATCGCTTTCGGGCAACGTAGTAATTGCTTATGCCGATACGCTCTTTAGAGCTGATTTTGCGCTAGACACCACAGCTGATAGCGTGATTTGGGTAAAACAAGTAGATGACCCGAGTGCTTTCGGAGTGGTACAGCTCAACGACAAAAACGAGATTGTAGACTTTGTCGAAAAACCAAAAGATTTCGTTTCAGACTTAGCTATTATCGGGATTTATTACTTTAAAAGCGGAGAAACCCTACGTAGCGAATTGCAATATTTGTTAGACAACAACGTCGTAAAAGGTGGAGAGTATCAGCTGACGGATGCCTTAGAAAACATGAAGCAAAAAGGAATGCGTTTCGTTCCTGGAAAAGTCGATGAATGGATGGATTGCGGAAACAAAAACGTAACGGTAGAGACCAACAGCAGAATGTT
>CAYZBA010000084.1:0-7729 GCA_964476555.1 uncultured Flavobacterium sp. | reverse complement strand
CAAATACGGATTATCAACCCTATCATGCTTTACCCAGATTAAACGATTGATATCATAACCAATTTCTTTGGCTTTTTCTAAATAATTATCTTTTATGTCTTCAGGGAGTTCTTTGGTTCGGGACAAAATCCACAAATAGTCCAAATTTTTCCCCGCCACTAAAGCATAGTTGTAGTCATCATCCACAGCCAACACGTTATAGCCCGAATAAAACGGTCCGAAAAAGCTAACTTTCAAGGCTCCTACATTCTCCACCTCACGAAATTTAGCCTTCCCTTCGGCCTTTTCCCATTTCGCTTCTTTATAGTTGTAACCGCTGTTCAAAACCTTTATACTCCCGTCTTTTTTAAGACTGTATTGTGCTGAAACATTATCCATATTTTTCTCGTGAACAAAATCGATTCGGGCGATTTCGTACCAAGTTCCCAAATAGCGGTTTACGTCAAAATCAGTTACAGGCTCTGCCTTTTCAGGTTTTGAGGAACAAGATGTTAAGAGAAATAGGAGGCTGAAAACAGCAATGACAGTAGATAATTTTACAAGATTTTTCATAATAGTAAGTTTATGGATTATTCGAAAAAGAATAGCTCATATATCATACCAATTTTACGTATCAATTGAAGTAGAACCTTTCATGTCTTTAAACTGTTTCGGAGACATTCCGGTATGTTTTTTAAAGGCTTCATAAAAAGTGGTTCTGGAATTAAATCCACAAGCATACATCACCTCATTGATGTTCATTCCATTGTTTTCATAAATCAAAAGTTTAGCATCTTGAATGCGATATAAATTAATGAAGTTATTATAATTCATATTGGTGTGTGAGGCAATAGCTGCCGACACGTATTTCTCATTACTTTTAATAATGCTGGCCAGTTTAGGAAGTGTTAAATCAGGATCCTTATAGACTTTATCGTTTTCGAGAGAAAACAATATTTTTTTAAAGATAATCATAAGGTTATCTTCTTCATCTTTCTCTGAAGTGTCAGTCTCCGTCTCTGTTAAAGGAAAGTTCTCTTGATAAGCTTTACTTTTAAACGTGTTCATAAGCTCTATGTTTCTCTCGTAAAGGTCTCTGAGTGCTTGATTGCGATAAATCGAGAAAAAAATAGCCCCTCCTGTGATACAAGCAAGTAAGACTACTGCTATGATAAGCTTCTGATTTTCTGACTTTTTGACACTATACTGATAACTGATTCGCTTAATTTCTTCGTCTTTGAGCTCTGTCTGATACTCAACTTCCAACAAGGCAATAGCTTCTTGTTTTTCTAGGCTAATGAGTTCTTTTTCTTTTTCATAATACAGCTTATGATATTCCATAGCTTTTTTATAATCGTTTAATTTGCTATACAATTCTGCATACCCCTCATAAACAGACACTTCTCCTTTCGGATATTCTAATTCTTTCACATATATCAAGGCGCTGTCAAAGGCTATCCGGGCTTCTCTATATCTACCTAAACCAATATAAACTCTTCCTAAAGATAAATAGTTATGCATCAAACCTTCGGGAACCTCAAGCAAGCGACACATGTCTTGAGAAGTTTGTAGATATTCCAGAGCTTTTAAATAGTCTTTCTTTTTGAAATAAACATCTCCTAGGTTAAATAAAATTCTTGACTTGTCTAATGGAGAATCTACCTCGTCTGCCATCTCAAGCGCTTTTTTCTGATAGTCGAGCGCTTTGCTTAGAAAGTCCAATTCTTTATATATATTCCCCAAATTTGAATACAAAATCAGCAAATTATATACATGTGTAGCCGATTTAAGTGGTTGATCCTCCAAAGCTTTAATTCCTTTCAAAAAATAGGAAATAGATTTAGGATACTCTTTCATATCGCCATACAAAAGCCCGAGGCGATTATAGGTCAAGGCAATATTATTTTCTTCGTCTTTTTGTTCTTTATACAAACGCAACGCTTGTAGATAACTATTCACTGCTTCTTTGTATTTCCCTTTTTGATTAGTAAGGATGGTACCTTTTACGTTATACATCACAGCTTGATAATGCTTTACGTAGTCGTTCTTTATTAAATTAGTTTTTGGTAAAACTTCATTAATAAGAGCTAAACACTCTTCAAAATCCCCCTTAGGTTCCAAAACAGTAAGCTTGGCTATCTGAAAATGAATCTTGTGTATAGGTTCTAATTTATCTTCATATTCTTTATACAAGTCATCTATAGCCTTAAGCCCTTCCTCGTATTCCCTTATGATGCTATAATTCCTAGCCAGTTGACTACAATAAAAAGTAACATTATTGAGCTCTTTTACCTTTTTCATCCTTGGCTTTATCTTTTTTAGATGAGCTAAGGATAACACCGGATTATAAATACTGAGTTCGTCGCATAGAGTAATCATTTGATCGATATCTTCAGAAGTGTGTTTGTCTTTTTCGAAAAGGACATCTAATTTTTGTAAAATATCAGCTTGGGAATTCTCTTGCGAAACTCCTATTAGGAAAATAAAGAGCGTAAAAAGCAGGCTAAGTAAATATTTCATCTATAGCTTTTAAGAGAAATAAAAAGATTACTATTTAGATGTTAGCTGTTCTTTGACGAATAGCTTCATATAAAAAGGCTCCACAAGCCACCGATACGTTCAATGAAGAAATAGTTCCAAACATAGGGAGTTTGGCTTTATGGTCTACAATTTTCAATACTGACGGGTTGATACCTTTATCTTCTGAACCCATAATAATCGCAACAGGATTCATAAAATCAATATCGTACAACATTTTGTCTGTCTTTTCGGTAGCAGCAACAATCTGCACATCTGAAGACTGCAAGTAAAAAACTGCATCTTTCACATGATTTACTTTAGCAATCGGAACGTTGAAAACCGCTCCTGCCGAAGTTTTCACCGTGTCTCCGTTTACCGGAGCAGCTCCTTGTTTGCTAATGATAATTCCGTGAACTCCCGTGCACTCAGCCGTCCTGATAATAGCCCCAAAGTTTCGAGCATCAGAAATTCCGTCAAGAATCAAAAATAAAGGTTTATCGGTTTTCGAAAAAGCCACCTCTACCAGCGTCTCAATTTCGTAAAAAGAAATCGGGGCAATCGTCGCCACAGCCCCTTGATGGTTGTTAAGCGTAAGTCTATTGAGCTTTTCTAAAGGAACATAAGAGTAATTAATATTGTTCGTCTTTAATACTCCTAAAAGCTCTTTCATCAAAGCTGAATTTGCATCTTTTTGGACAAATACTTTGTCAATGTCTTTTCCTGATTGCACAGCCTCGATAACCGCTCTTATTCCAAATATTTGATTTTGTTTTTCCATATATGATGCAAAAGTAAGGTTTTTAAGACATTTATTCTCTTTCTAATCTTCTATTTGCTTTTTCTTCTTTTAAATACATTCGATTAAAAACTTGACAAGTAACCAAATCTCCCATTACGTTAACCGAAGTTCGGAACATTCCGAGCAGTCTATCGACTCCAATAATCAGAGCAATAGCAGTAACAGGGATACCAATCGTAGCCAACACAGATCCCAAAACAATTACTCCGGCCCCCGGGGCAGAAGGAGTTCCGATTGAAGCCAAAATTGTAGTTATGATGATGAGAATAAGACTTACAGTATCCAATTGAAGTCCATAAACTTGAGCCAAGAAAAGTGTTGCTATAGCCTGGAAAACAGCCGTTCCATCCATGTTTAACGTTACTCCAACCGGAATGATAAAACGACTTACAGACGGATTTATATTCATTTTCTCCTCTGCTGTTTTTAATGTGAGTGGCATTACAGCTGCCGAGCTCGATACCGAAAAAGCCAACAAAAGAACATCTTTAGCATTCGCAAAGAAGTCTCTGATATTGATTTTTGCAATAAACAATAAGATGGAAGTATAAACCGCTACAACGATTAAAAGTCCAAAAATAACGGTCAGCATAAACATCGAAAGTCCCATAATGGTTTCGATACCTACTTTTGAAGTAACTTGACACATTAGCCCAAAAACCGCCACAGGAGCTAATTTCATTGCCCAACGAGTAATGGCCATCGTAATTTCTTGAACAGAATACAACACTTTTAAAAGCGGCACTGCCGTATCCGGCGGAATATTAGCTAATGAAATCCCGATAATAATGGCGAAAATTACAATACTGAGCATATCTCCCGAAACCAAAGCCTGTAACGGATTGGCAGGTAAAAGGTCTGTCATCAATGTAGGTAAATTTCCAAAACTCAATACCGTCTGACTTTCTGTAATTGCATCTGTATTGATAGCCATATCGGCAGTAATCAGATGTGTAGCATCCATGTAATCTCCGGGACGAATGATAGAAACCAAAATCACTGCCAACGTAAGTACGGTCGTAGTAGTAATCCCGTAATAACCTAATAGTTTTAATCCTGATTTTTTGAGATAGTCCGTATTCTCTCCTCCTGCAATACCTTGTACAACCGAACTAAACATCAGCGGAATCATAATCATCTGAACTACTCTGATGAATACATTACCCGGGAAAGCAATCCAGTTAATAATGGATTCTAAAGTTTTTTCGCCTATCCAATCCGGACCAGTAGCAAAATAAGCTCCTAAAACAATTCCACCTAACATGGCTATTAAAACCTTTAACCATAATCTATTTTGAACCAAACTCTGTAAATATGAGTATAGTTCTTTTACAGGGAGTAGAATCTCTTTGTTTCTCTCACTCATGATAAAAACAATTTAATTTATACTACAAAAGATACAATTTCTTGGACCACCGTTTTATCTCCTAAAATTTTGCGATGCCCTAAACCTTCAGTAATCAAGAGTTTACCGTTTTTCAGGTGCTTGTAAATATGATAAGCACACTCCACCGGAACATCTTGATCTTGTGTGTCGTGAATCACAAAAACCGGAATATCTATATTTTTGGCTGCTTCAAACACATCATAATTAGTGAGCTTGTCGCTAAAACGCTTTTCGAATTTCTTCTTCATACGGTCTATGATGGTTGGCTTAAGCCCCAATCTAGAGATAAACTCCTCAAATATATCATGAACAACATCTCCACTGCCTACAATCACTGCTTTTTGAAGGGTAAGGCCTCTTTTAAGGGAATTCATCACAGACATTCCACCCAGAGAATGCCCTACAGCCACTTCGAAACCTCCGTAAACTTTCTCTAGTTCCAAAATACACTCAATAAACATCGTCATATAGCTCACTTTTCCTTCCGATTTTCCGTGAGCCGGAGCATCAAAACTGATAACCGCAAATCCTTCTTTTCGTAATGCTTCCGCTATACTGACAAGTTGGGTCCCTCTACCCGACCAACCGTGTACTAAAAGAGCTTTTCGTGGGCCGTTTCCGTATTCAAATACACGGATTTTTTTATTAATTTTTGGAATATGAACAAAGATTTGCTTAGCATTTTGCTCCATGGGCTCTTCCCTTTTCGGAGGTTTATGCTTCAGCGGAGTCGTAAAAAGTTTAATGGCAAAGTCTGTAGCTAGTTTCGGAGAAAGCTTCTCTAAAAACTGAGCGGTTTTTATTATTGAACTTGGAATTTCCTGATTGGTATTTTTCTGGCTCATAAAGAATTATAAAAAAATGTAAGTTCGTCGTTTTGAATATATTGTTTGCTTTGATAAGGATAGTGAAAATCAGGAGATTTAACTCCTTCTTTTAAACTTATTTGTGAAGTAAAAATCCGAGCTTCATCCCAAAGATTTTCTTGAATAAAAGACTGTAACAGTTGACTTCCTCCCTCAATAATTACTGATTGAATTTGGTGTTTGTATAACACATCCAGTATTTGTTGAATAACATTCGACTGAAAATCTATTTTTTCAAAAACGAGATTTTCATCGTGAGATTCTTTTTCTTTCGAAGTGATGAAAATCGTTTTTACACTATTATCATAAACCGAAAAATCAGTCGGAATTTTAAGTTCTCTATCCATCACAACGCGAACAGGGTTTTTCCCGAAAACCTCTCTCACACTGAGCTTAGGATTGTCGTCTAAAACCGTGTTAGTACCTACCAAAAGAGCTTGTTCTTGGGTCCTCCATAAATGAACCAATTGTCTGGAAAGCAGATTACTAATCCAAAACGGACGATTTTCGTTTTTGTGTAACGGAGCTATAAATCCGTCTTGAGTTTGTGCCCATTTCAGAATAATATAAGGGCGTTTCTTTTGATGAAACGTAAAAAATCGCTTGTTGAGTTCGTTACATTCTTTTTCCAGAAAGCCAACTTCGACTTCAATTCCGGCCTCTTTGAGTTTCGCAATCCCGTTACCACAGACCTTAGAAAATGGGTCTATGGTCCCAATAACCACTTTCGGAATTTGCTTTTTGATAATCAAATCAGCACACGGAGGCGTTTTCCCGAAATGAGAACATGGCTCTAAATTGACGTATAAAGTACTTTTCTTTAGTAAATCAACATCTTTTACCGAAGCTATAGCATTGACTTCGGCATGGGCTTCTCCTGCTTTTTTGTGCCAACCTTCTCCGATAATTTTTCCGTCATACACTATAACGCTCCCCACAAGAGGATTCGGATAAGTGGTTCCTAAACCGTTTTGAGCAAGCTCAAAACAGCGTTTAATGTAAGTCTCGTGTAGATTCAATTCAGTAGTAAAAAATAAAACCCAAAGATACGAAAAGTCAAGACAGAAATTATTTATTTTTTGTAAAATGTCTGACTTTGACATTCGGACTAAAAAGCATAAATTTGCACTTTCAACACAACTACACAATGATTCACTTTTTTGAAAACCAAAACCAAACAGTTTATGCTGTTCAGGCTATAACTGAATTATCTCCAGAAACAATTTTAAAACTCAACTGGCTATTCGGCAACGCCAAAAAAATCGAAAAAAAAGAACTTGACGGATTTTTCGTAGGGCCACGGGCTGCGATGATTACTCCTTGGAGTACGAATGCTGTCGAAATCACTCAAAATATGAGTATTGAAGGAATTACTCGTATTGAGGAATTTCACAAAGCAGAGCCGGACACTACGGATTTCGACCCTATGCTCTTCCAAAAATATAACGGCTTGCACCAGCATATTTTTACCATAAATATTACACCTGAGCCGGTTTTAGAAATCGATAATATAGCCGAATACAATCAAAAAGAAGGTCTAGCGCTGAGTGACGAAGAAATTGTATACTTAGAAAACCTTTCGAAAAAATTAGGTAGAAAACTTACAGATTCTGAGGTGTTCGGATTTTCTCAAATCAACTCAGAACACTGTCGCCATAAAATCTTCAACGGAACATTTATTATTGACGGAGAAGAAAAACCGACTTCTCTATTCAAACTCATCAAAAAAACGTCTGAAGCCAATCCGAACGACATCGTTTCGGCATATAAAGACAACGTAGCCTTCATCAAAGGACCCGTAGTAGAGCAATTTGCACCGAAATCAGCTGATAAACCGGACTTCTACGAAACTAAAGAATTCGAATCGGTAATCTCGCTTAAAGCGGAAACTCATAACTTCCCGACTACAGTTGAGCCGTTCAACGGAGCTGCAACGGGCTCCGGAGGTGAAATCAGAGACCGATTAGCCGGAGGTCAAGGATCGATTCCTCTTGCAGGAACAGCGGTGTATATGACTTCGTATTCTCGATTAGAAGAAAATCGCCCGTGGGAAAAAGCGATGAACGAAAGAGAATGGCTGTATCAAACGCCGATGGATATTTTGATTAAGGCCTCTAACGGAGCTTCGGATTTCGGAAATAAATTCGGTCAACCGCTAATTGCAGGTTCGGTTCTGAC
>CAYZBA010000083.1:0-7754 GCA_964476555.1 uncultured Flavobacterium sp. | reverse complement strand
ATTAGTGGTGAAGTACTTCTTCGCCTTCTTTCATCGGTACGTTTTGAGGAACGAAATCTTCATCGTGTCCTGGTTTGCTGTAATCATAAGCCCAACGGTGTACTTCAGGAATTGCTCCAGGCCAGTTTCCGTGAATGTGCTCTACAGGAGCTGTCCACTCCAATGTTGTAGATTTCCATGGGTTTTGCTCTGCCTTCTTACCATAGAAGATGCTTGAGAAGAAGTTATAGAAGAATACGATTTGGAAAAGTCCTCCAATAATAGCAAACACAGTGATTACTACGTTAACGTCTTGTAAGTCATCAAACAATGGGAATGCTGTATTGGTATAGTAACGTCTTGGTAGACCAGCTAAACCGATAAAGTGCATCGGGAAGAATACTCCGTAAGCACAGAAAGCTGTTACCCAGAAGTGAACATAACCTAAAGTTTTGTTCATCATACGACCAAACATTTTAGGGAACCAGTGATAGATACCGGCAAACATTCCATAAAGAGCAGAAATACCCATTACTAAGTGAAAGTGCGCTACTACGAAATAAGTATCGTGAACGTTGATATCCAAAGCACTGTCTCCTAAGATGATTCCCGTAAGACCTCCGGTGATAAATGTTGATACCATCCCGATAGAGAATAACATAGCTGGGTTCATCTGTAGATTACCTTTCCAAATAGTAGTAATCCAGTTGAACGCTTTTACAGCAGACGGAATCGCAATCAACAATGTTGTAAAGGTAAATACAGAACCTAAGAAAGGATTCATACCTGATACGAACATGTGGTGACCCCATACAATAGTTGACAAGAAAGCGATAGCCAATACTGAAGTAATCATCGCTCTGTATCCGAAGATTGGTTTACGAGCATTGGTAGCCAATACTTCTGATACGATACCCATAGCAGGAAGAATTACGATATATACCTCAGGGTGTCCTAAGAACCAGAATAGGTGCTCAAACAATACCGGAGAACCACCTTGGTAATGTAACACTTCTCCCCCAATGAAGATATCAGAAAGGAAAAATGAAGTTCCAAAGCTTCTGTCGAAAAGCAATAGTAAAGCCGCAGACAAAAGAACAGGGAAAGATACAATACCAATAATAGCTGTAATAAAGAATGTCCAAATAGTAAGCGGAAGTCTCGTCATCGACATCCCTTTGGTTCTAAGGTTAAGAACAGTAACTACGTAGTTCAAAGACCCCATCAATGATGAAGCAATGAAGATAGCCATAGATACTAACCAAAGTGTCATCCCTAATCCTGAACCAGGAATTGCTTGTGGTAAAGCCGATAGCGGCGGATAAATTGTCCATCCGGCCGAAGCTGGTCCTGACTCAACAAATAGAGAAATCACCATGATAACAGACGATAGGAAAAACAACCAGTATGAAATCATATTCATAAACCCGGATGCCATATCCCTCGCCCCAATCTGAAGCGGAATCAATAAGTTACTGAACGTACCAGAAAGTCCGGCTGTCAAAACGAAAAACACCATGATGGTACCGTGAATGGTCACCAAAGCCAGATAAGCATCGTTTTTCATAACTCCTCCCGGAGCCATTTTCTCACCCAAGAAAATTTCAAACACTTTGAAAGATTCCTCAGGCCAAGCTATCTGCATTCTAAAGAATATAGACATTGCAATACCTATAATACCCATTATCATACCGGTAATAAGGTATTGTTTAGCAATCATCTTGTGGTCTATACTAAAGATATACTTCGTAATGAAAGTATCCTTGTGATGATGATGTTCCTCGTGATTTTCGTGTCCTGTTGCTGACATATTTTTAAATTATATATGTAAAACGAATCTACTTAATTATTACTTTCCGAAAGCTACTGCAGTAGAGTCTATCACTACTTCTGCTTCTGCCGGAACAGCCTCTTGCTCCTCTACCGGATTAAGCGCTGAACCTAAAGTTGGTTGCTCTGCAAGCCACTTTTCAAACTCTTCTGGAGTTTCTACAACAATTTTCATCTGCATGTTGTAGTGTGATGCTCCACAGATTTTGTTACACAACAATAAATAATCAAATTCATAAGAGTCTAGAGCCTCTTCTCCATTTTGAACAAGTTTAGCACTTTTCTTACCTCTGATTTTATTGATGTGAGCTACTTTGTTAATCATTTCAGGAGTTTCTCTCATCTCTTGAGTTGTCATCGTTGGAATGAAAGAGAATTGAGTTACCATACCCGGTACACAGTTCATTTGTGCTCTAAAGTGTGGCATATAGGCAGAGTGCAACACATCTTGAGAACGGATTTTGAAAATCACGCGCTTTCCTTTTGGCAAGTGTAACTCTCTTGTGATAATATCATCATGACCATTTGGATCTGCAGGATCAACACCTACTGTGTTTACTCCTTCAATGAAACGAACGTTTGATTTTCCTAACATATTATCCTTTCCTGCATAACGAGCCTCCCAACTGAATTGTTTGGCATAAAGCTCAATATAGATAGCATCTTCTTCGTCGGCTTCATCCACAAACATAATGTTGTTCCAAGTATACAATCCATAAAGGATAAGAATACTCAAAGCAATGATAGGGATAATAGTCCAAATAGCTTCTAAACGGTTACTATCTGCAAAATATAATGCTTTTCTACCTTCTTCACCTCTGTATTTGAAAGCAAAATAATGTAATAAAGCCTGAGTTACAAACTGTACGGCAAATATCATTACTAGAGAGATAATCATCAAATTATCAATATCAGGCCCGTGTTCTGACGCCGCATTACTCAAGATAGGTAAATCTCCCCATTTGATAAAGCAAAAGAAAGTAAGTGCATAAATAAAGACAAGAAAACCAACCATCAAATATCCGTTGATACTGTTATCCTTATCGTTGGCTATCTGTGTATCTTTTCGTGGAGCCCCCATTTGTGCCAAATTGAAAACTTTTTTCATTTGCCAAACGGTGATGCACAACAAAATCAGAACTATAAAAATCAACAAATTAGTCATCTGTTATATCATTTAAAAAAATTAATAATGGAAATGCTTACTCTCTTCAATTAAAGGATTATTCTTTGCCAATAACGGATATTTAGCCAGAGCACTGAATACTACAAAGATAAATAATCCTAAGAAAAATGCTATTGAACTAAGTTCAGGAAGACCGATAGACCATTGATCTCCTACAGTCGCAGGCATTATCATTACGAAGAAATCCATATAGTGTCCACACAGAATCGCAATCCCTACGAACACAACTATCCAATTCACTCGTTTAAAATCAGCACTCATCAAAATAACAAGTGGGAAGATAAGGTTGATTGCCATCATTCCGAAGAAAGGTAATGTATAGTCTTCGATTCTTTGAATGAAATAAGTTACTTCTTCAGGAATGTTAGAATACCAAATCAACATGAATTGAGAGAACCAAAGATAGGTCCAGAAGATACTGATAGCAAACATGAATTTCGCTAAGTCATGAAGGTGACTCTTGTTTACGTATTCAAGAAGACCTTTAGACTTCAAGTAAATTGTAACTAGAGTAATAACTGTAATACCGCTTACAAAGAAACTAGCAAACACATACCATCCAAATAGGGTGCTGTACCAGTGAGGGTCAACAGACATAATCCAATCCCAAGCAGCAATCGATTCTGTTACGATAAAGAATACTAAGAACGCTGCAGAGGCCTTAAGTAGCTTTTTGTGAATAAGAACTGCATTTTCAGGTTCGTTATCTTGCTTTAAAGAATATTTTCTAGAAACAAAACGATATAGTAACCACCCTGCCATAAAAACAGCTGCTCTAATCAAAAAGAAAGGAATGTTCAAAAAGCTTGATTTTCCCTGGATTACTTTATCGTTAGCTACGACATCTGCATCCATCCAAACAAAAATGTGATTAAAATGGCTTGCAGAAAGCAATAGGATTACGAAAAGTATAATCGCCCCAGGCAACATATAAGCAGTGATTCCCTCCATAACTCTGAAAACTACCGGAGACCAACCCGCTTGAGAAGCGTGTTGAATAGCATAAAAAGCTAATACTCCAACAGAAGTCAAGAAGAAAAAGAGACAAGCCACATACAAAGCACTCCATGGCTTATTTGACAACTGATGCAAAACGTGCTCTACATGCTCTTGATGTTCTGCATGTGAAACTTGATCATGATGATGGTCATCGTGAGCTACAGCTCCGTGGTGGTGTGCTGCATGTTCTGCTTCTAAGATTTTCTCAACGTCTTGAGTAGTTTTTGGAGCAGACATAAAACTATAGCCTATCCCCAAAGCTCCTATTATCATCAAAACGATAGAAAGCGTTTTTAGCTTACCTGAAAAAGTGTACATATCTGAAAAAATAATGTTCTACAATTTATTGTTGTTCTTTTAAAGTCATTACATAGCGGGATACTTGCCAACGCTCCGCCTGAGTAAGCTGGTTAGCATGAGAACCCATGGAATTCAAACCATAAGTAATAACATGAAAGACACTTCCTTCTGTAATAGGTCTTTCTTTATAATTAGGAACCCCTAAGAATTTCTCTCTTTTCACTAAGTTTCCTTGCCCGTCTCCTTTTTCACCATGACAAACAGCACAGTAAATCGTATAAAGTTCTTTTGCTTTTTCCGGATTAAAATCTTCTTCAGCCAAAGGAGACACTAGATTAGCTCTTGCCGCTTCTAATCCCTCGGTAGTATCAGGATATTCATATGGCTCAAAACCTCTAGGAATACTCCCCTCTGCAGGAAGTTGCGCTTCTTTTCCATTAGCAAACGCAGCGGACTCTGAATAGGTTTCATAAGCAACCGACTCATACATGTTCGGGAAAAACTGATAATTCGGCTTTTTGTCGTTAAAACACGAAACAACCGTTACAGATAAAGCTGCCAGAGCTGTTATTTTATATAAATTTTTCATATTTAAAATTAGTGCTTGTCAACTATTTTAATTTCTACTGCTCCTGTTTTTTCAAAGAAACTTACCATTTCTTGCTCATCCCCACGTACAGCGACTTCCATCAAAAAGTGATCATCTGTAGTTCTCGGATCTGGATTTTCTGCTTTTTTACCAATCCATAATTTACTTCTGAAGTAAAAAGTGTGTACCATAAGGTGAGCCGCAAAGAACACCGTAAGTTCAAACATAATAGGCACAAAAGCAGGCATATTTTGAAGATAACTAAAGCTTGGCTTTCCTCCAATATCTTGAGGCCAATCTACAATCATAACATAGTTCATCAACAAAGTAGCAACAGAAAGACCAATAAGTCCATATATGAAGGCACAAATAGCAATTCTTGTGGGTGCAAGCCCCATAGCCTTGTCTAATCCGTGAACAGGGAAAGGCGTATAAACCTCTTCAATATGGTGATGTGCTGAGCGGGTTGCTTTTACCGCATCTAACAATACATCGTCATCGTTGTATAATACGTGAATAACTTTATTGCTCATTTCTATTAATGATTATGTGAATGATGATCTCCTTTTAACTCTCTTTCTCTTTTGTAGTTATCTCCTGATGATTTCAAGATTGTTTTCACCTCTGCTTGTGCAATTACAGGGAAGCTTCTTGAATATAATAAAAATAACACAAAGAAAAATCCAATTGTTCCAATATAAATTCCAATGTCAACAAATGTCGGTTGGAACATTGTCCACGAAGACGGAAGGTAATCTCTGTGAAGTGAAGTTACGATAATTACGAAACGCTCAAACCACATTCCTACGTTTACTACAATAGAGATTACAAACGAGAACATAATACTTGTTCTTAACTTTTTAAACCACATAAACTGCGGAGAGAATACGTTACATGTCATCATCATCCAGTAAGCCCAAGCATAAGGTCCTGTCGCTCTGTTCAAGAAAGCATATTGCTCATACTCTACTCCAGAATACCATGCAATAACTAACTCAGTGATATAAGCTACCCCTACAATCGATCCCGTAATCATGATGATGATATTCATCAACTCAATGTGCTGAATTGTGATATAATCTTCAAGATTACATACTTTTCTCATGATGATAAGTAGCGTGTTTACCATCGCAAATCCTGAAAATACCGCACCCGCAACAAAGTATGGAGGGAAGATAGTAGTATGCCATCCAGGAATTACAGACGTAGCAAAGTCGAAAGATACGATAGTGTGTACAGAAAGTACAAGTGGTGTTGCCAAACCGGCTAATACTAATGACACTTCCTCAAAACGTTGCCAATCTTTTGCTCTACCACTCCACCCGAAAGAAAGGATTGAATATACTCGCTTAGTAAAAGGTGTGATAGCTCTGTCTCTTAACATGGCAAAGTCAGGCAAAAGTCCTGTCCACCAGAATACTAATGATACTGAAAGATAAGTCGAAATCGCAAACACGTCCCAAAGTAGCGGAGAGTTGAAGTTTACCCAAAGTGAACCAAATTGGTTAGGTATAGGTAATACCCAATATCCTAACCATGGGCGCCCCATGTGAATAATCGGGAACAAACCCGCCTGAACTACTGAGAAAATCGTCATCGCCTCTGCAGAACGGTTAATCGCCATTCTCCATTTCTGACGGAATAACAAAAGTACGGCAGAGATAAGTGTACCAGCGTGACCAATACCTACCCACCATACGAAGTTAGTAATATCCCAAGCCCAACCAATGGTTTTGTTCAATCCCCAAACTCCAATTCCTGTCGAGATGGTATAAACAATAGAGCCTATACCCCACAAAAAGGCAGCCAAGGCAATTAAAAATACTGTCCACCATTGTTTGTTGGCTCTGCCCTCTACCGGACGAGCTACATCAACCGTAACATCGTGATAGGTTTTATTTCCTAAAACTAAAGGCTTTCTAATAGGTGCTTCGTAATGAGACATAATCCTTATTTATATACTATATTATTGCTATTCCGTTATACGTTTCTTACTTTAACATGATAGAACACGTTTGGTCGAGTTCCTACATGCTCTAATAGATGATACATTCTTTCATCTTCTTGAAGTTTCGCAATTTGGCTTTCTTTGTCGTTTACGTCTCCGAATACCATAGCTCCGCTTCCACAAGCTGCAGAACAAGCTACTTGGAACTCATCTGAATTCACAGGACGACCTTCACGTTTTGCCTTCAAGATTGTCGCTTGTGTCATTTGAATACACATAGAACATTTCTCCATAACCCCACGAGAACGAACTACTACATCCGGATTAAGAACCATACGTCCTAAATCGTCATTCATGTGATAGTCAAACTCTGAGTTTTTGCTATATAAGAACCAGTTGAAACGTCTTACTTTGTACGGACAGTTGTTTGCACAGTAACGAGTTCCTACACAACGGTTATAAGCCATGTGGTTTTGACCTTGGCGACCGTGTGAAGTTGCAGCAACCGGACATACAGTCTCACAAGGAGCATGGTTACAGTGCTGACACATTACTGGCTGGAATACCACCTGAGGGTTGTCATTAGGGTGTTCCATTTGTCCAAATCCTCCAAGAGAACCATTGTCACCAAACAAACCACTGAAAGATTCTTTCTTGTCTGTATCTTGAGCAAAAGTCTCTTCAGAAGAGTAATATCTATCGATTCTCAACCAGTGCATATCACGAGAACGTCTTACCTCTGATTTACCTACTACAGGAACGTTGTTTTCTGCATGACAAGCAATCACACAAGCTCCACATCCTGTACAAGCATTCAAATCAATAGATAATTTAAAATGATGACCTACACTTCTGTCAAATGATTCCCAAATATCAACTTTAGAAGCCTCGATAGGTTTGTGATCTAAAGAAACCATCGGAAC